>NZ_JASJWR010000003.1:0-215293 GCF_035019065.1 Actimicrobium sp. CCI2.3
AAAGCGCTGGTGTGGATACCTAGAATTTTCCCACGACGATTCATGCCGTGGGTTGAAGTCCGACAAACTGCTAGGCCAGCAGGCATCGTTGTGGCAGCGTCAGCCAGTGTTACGCAAGCCTGCAGCGATGCCGTTGATCGACAGGTGGATGCCGCGCCGGACCCGTTCGTCCGGCTGTTGTTCGCCCTCAGTCGCCGCGCGGTGACGCTTGATCAGCTCGACTTGCAAATGATTGAGCGGATCGAGGTAGGCAAAGCGATTCTTGATGGACCGCGCCAACAAGGGATTGCCAGCCAATCGTTCACTGGTGCCGGTAATCTCGGACAGACAGGCAATGGTGCGGCGGTGTTCGTCGGTGATGCGTTTAAAAATGCTGTTGCGCAGTTTTTTGTCGGCCACCAGTTCGGCGTAACGCGAAGCCAGCGCGAGGTCGGTTTTCGATAGCACCATGTCCATGTTCGACAGCAGCGCGGCAAAAAATGGCCAGTCGCGGTTCATTGCCCGCAGCGTGGTCAGTTTTGCAGCGCGGCTTTTTTCTTCGGAGGATTCATCAAGCCAGTCCGATACAGCGCTACCAAAGCCATACCAGCCGGGCAGCAGCAAGCGGCATTGCCCCCACGAGAATCCCCATGGAATAGCGCGCAAGTCTTCGATGCGGCGAGTTGCCTTGCGCGAGGCCGGGCGTGAACCGATATTGAGCTCGGCAATTTCGGCGATCGGCGTGGCTTCAAAAAAGTAGTCCGTGAAGCCAGGGGTTTCATAAACGAGGTGGCGATAAGCGCGGTAAGCCCGTTCGGATAATTGCTCCATGACGGTCTCGAAACCGGCACTTTTTTTGGCGCGCTTCGCGTCGTTGACCTGCGGCATCAGGCTCGCTTCAAGGGTTGCCGCGACCAGCAGTTCGAGGTTGCGCCGGCCGATTTCCGGATTGGAAAATTTTGACGCAATGATTTCACCTTGCTCGGTCAGCCGGATCTGGCCGTTCACGGTGCCGGCGGGTTGCGCCAGGATCGCTTCGTAGCTCGGGCCGCCGCCGCGACCGACGGTGCCGCCGCGACCGTGGAACAGGCGTAGCTTGACACCGGCCCGATCAAACACCTGCACCAGCTGGGTTTCCGTTTTATAGAGCTCCCAGGTCGAGGTCAGAAAACCGCCATCCTTGTTGGAATCCGAATAGCCCAGCATGACTTCCTGGATCTGGTGCTGGCGCGCAATCAATCCGGCCACGATGGGCAGCGCCATCCACTGTTCCATGATGCTGGCGGCCAGGCGCAGATCGGGGATGGTTTCAAAGAGCGGGATGACCATCAGGTCGAGTTCTGCTCTTTCTGCGCCATCGGCACCAATGCGCAGCAAGCCGGTTTCCTTTTGGAGCAGCAGCAGTTCCAGCAGGTCAGAGACGGTTTCCGTGTGCGAGATGATGTAGTTGCGAATGGCGCGTGCGCCATAGCGTTCACGGATCGAGCGGGCCGTGCGCAGGATGGTCAGCTCAGAGCTGGTTTCAGCCGAGTAGGTCTGGTACGGCGAAGTCAGCAGGCGGGGTTGTGCCAGTTCGGCCAGCAGCAGGGTGATCTTCTGGAGTTCATCGAGGGCTGCGTAGTCAGCTTCGACGCGGGCGCTGGCAAATAATTCGGCGAGCACCCGTTCATGGACGTCCGAACTCTGGCGCATGTCGAGCGTGGCCAGATGAAAGCCGAAGATGTCGGCAGCGCGTTTGAGGACTGCCAGTCGCGGTTTGATCAGGCATTCGCCATGGTGACTGGCCAGCGAATCGGCCAGTATCTGCAGGTCGGCGACGAACTCACAGGCTGCTCCGTAAGGCGTTGCCTGAGCCACTTCCTTGCGCAGGATAGTGGTCGTGCCGAGTGCGCGTGCGGTAGCGGCCAGGCGCGCATAGATAGCGACCAGCGCCCGCCGGTACGGCTCGTCGGTGCGGTGGACCGAGCGGTCCGGCGACGCATCGGCGAGCGCTTGCAGGGCCGGACTGACACCGACCAGCAAGGTCGAGATCGACAGTTCTGCGCCGAGGGCATGGGCTTCTTCAAGGTAAAAATCGAGAATGGTGGTGGACTGGCGTTTGAGCGCGTGTTCCATCGTGCCGGCATTGACGTTCGGATTGCCGTCACGGTCGCCACCTATCCAGCTGCCCATTTGTACGTAGGTGGGAGTGTCTGACGTCTTGGCAGCCTTGGCCGGAAACTGCCGTGCCACTTCCTCATCGATATCGTCATACAGACCCGGCAGTTCGCGCAGGAAGGTAATCCGGTAATACGACAGCGCATTGTCGATCTCGTCGGCGACCGTCAGTTTGGAGTAGCGCAACATGCGGGTTTGCCACAGCGTTGCGATGCGGGCGTGCAGCGACTCGGTGTTGCGGTTGCTTTCGCGTGGCGTCAGCGCCAGGTCGCGCTGGGCCAGCAGGCGTGCGATATCGTGTTCGGCGTCGAGGATGCTTTTGCGCTGGACTTCGGTCGGATGGGCCGTCAGGACTGGCGAAATGAGCGCTTCCTTGAAAAATTCCCGCACGGTGGCACCGGTCACGCCGGCATTGTCGAGTCGTGCCAGTGCGAAGCCGACGCTACCTTGTTGCGGAGCCGAACCGGCCATCTGATGGGCACGGCGACGCCGGTTGCGGTGCTGATCTTCGGCAATGTTGGCCAGGTGCGAAAAATACGAAAACGCCCTGACGACCGAGATGGTCTGCTCGCGCGTCAATTTTTTCAGCATCTTGTTGAGGTCGGCACCGGATTGCGGATCGTCCTCGCGGCGAAAGCGCACCGCAGTCTGGCGTACCGTCTCGACTACTTCAAAGACCGCATCGCCTTCCTGGCTGCGCAAGACATCGCCGAGCAAGCGGCCAAGCAGGCGGATATCTTCTTTCAAAGGGGCGTCTTTGTCGTCGTCAGGAGGGGTAGTGCGGGCGTGTTTGGCCATGTGGTAGGCAATCGGCGTTGTCAATGAGGCGGTGAATGATGGCGTGCCGCAGCGGGAAACAGCAGCGTCGCATGATAAACTTTGCGCCGTCGAATTAGCCCGAACCGGTACCTTTACTGGTACTGCTGTGCATCAAATAACTGAAAGAAAACGTGTCGATAGTGTCTCCTCCAGCAAAGCTTGTGATTGCGTCTCGTGAAAGTCGGCTCGCCATGTGGCAGGCCGAGCATGTCCGCGATCGGCTCGTCGCATTATATCCGCAGTGTGTTGTCGAAATTCTTGGTATGACCACCCGTGGTGACCAGATCCTTGATCGCACCTTGTCCAAGGTGGGCGGCAAAGGACTGTTCGTCAAGGAACTCGAAGTCGCCATCGCCGAAGGGCGCGCTGACCTGGCGGTCCATTCGCTCAAGGATGTGCCGATGGAGTTGCCGGAGGGCTTCGTGCTCGCGGCCATGCTCGAACGCGGCAATGCGCGCGATGCGTTTGTGTCGAACGACTACGCCTCGCTCGACGCCTTGCCCGCTGGCGCGGTGGTCGGGACCAGCAGTCTGCGTCGCCAGGCACTCATTGCTGCGCGTTTTCCGCATCTGGTGATCAAGCCGTTGCGCGGTAATCTCGATACGCGGCTGGGCAAGCTTGATCGCGGCGAGTATGCCGCCATTATTCTGGCGGCTGCCGGCCTGGAACGACTGGGCATCCCGCAACGTATCCGCGTCGTGCTGGAGCCAGAGCAAAGTCTGCCTGCACCGGGCCAGGGTGCGATGGCCATCGAGATCAAGTCCGGACGTGCTGACCTGATCGCGTTATTGGCACCGCTCGATCACCTCGCGACATCCCGGGCAGTGCAGGCCGAGCGGACTTTGTCACGCGCCTTTGGTGGGAGTTGCCAAATTCCGCTGGCAGCGTATGCGACCGTTGCGGGGGATCAACTGCATTTGCGTGCCATGGTTGCGACCCCCGACGGTGTGCGGGTCGCCAGTGCCGAAGCGCATGGACCGGCAAGCGATCCGGACGCACTTGGCCAGCAAGTAGCGCAGGCGCTGCGCGGTCAGGACGCAGAAGCGATTCTGGCGATCTGCAAGGCTGAAGCTGCCATCGAAGGCAGCGAGCTGATCGCGCCGTAATGTTGCGCAAGCTCGTCATTACCCGTCCTCTGGCGCAGTCACTCGGGCTCGCGCAGGTGCTGCGTGACGGCGGTCGCGAGGTCGTCATTCTGCCTTTGCTGGATATTCTTCCGTTGCCGGATGAGGCAGCACTGCAAGCCGTGCTGGCGCAACTGGAGTCATTCGCGCTGGTTGCGTTTGTCAGCCCGAATGCCATCGATGCGGCGTTTGCCCAGGTGGCAACCTGGCCCGTATCGGTGCCACTGGCGGTGATGGGTGAGGGGAGTCGGCGTGCGCTGGCGCGGCATGGCGTGACGGCCGGTCCCTATCAGATCACCAGTCCGCTCGATACGCAGCGCACGGATTCACAGACCTTGCTGCAGGCGCTGGACTTGCCACGCCTGCAGGGGCAGCGCGTACTGATCATCCGTGGCGATGGTGGCCGGGAATTGCTTGCCGATGCGATGCGCGACGCCGGCATCGACGTGCAGCAGGTCGCGGCCTATCGCCGCGTCGCGCCACGGCTCGATGCGGCGCTGAGGCAGCGTCTGACGGATCTGCTGGCACAAGACTGTGACTGGATTATCACCAGCTCCGAAGCACTGCAGGTCTTGATGGGCTTTGTGCAGCAAGTCGACGCTGAAACAGGTGTTGGAAAAATACAACATAAAAACGTGTTTGTACCACACCGCCGGATCGCAGAAACAGCGGTTTCATTAGGTTTTCGTTATGTTTTCCTGACAGGATCGGGCGACGAAGGCCTGCTTACCGCGTTACAATCGCGGCCATGAACGATACGCCAACCTCAAACACGCCCGGCGTGATGCCAACTGCCCCGACTGCGCCGACTGCGCACGATCGTGGCGACACTCCCCATTTGCCGTTGCCGCGACCCGCATCGTCGCAATGGCTGCTGTATGCGCTCATTGCGCTGTTGGCAGTATTGCTGGTGGCCCAGTGGTGGTCGTGGCGTTCGGAGATGCATATTCTGCGGACCGAATCGGCGCAGCGGCTGCAAGCTGGCGACAACAGCAACAGCGAAACCAAAGGTATCGTCAAGTCGCTGCAGGATGGCACCCGCGAGTTGCAAAGCAAGGTCGGCGTGCTTGAGAATCGTCAGAGCGAAGCACAGAGCCAGCAATTGTCGCTGGAGCAGCTCTATCAGGATTTGTCGAAAAATCGCGATGACTGGGCGCTGGCGGAGATCGAGCAGGTGTTGTCGACGGCCAGCCAGCAGTTGCAGCTTGCCGGCAATGTGCAGGGTGCGCTGATCGCATTGCAAAACGCCGACCGCAGTCTGTCACGCTCTGACAAACCACAATTCATTACCATCCGCCGGGCCATTGCCCGTGATATCGACCGATTGAAGTCATTGCCTTCGCTCGACCTGACGGGCATCGCGCTGCGCCTCGATAGCGTGATTGGCCAAATTGACAGCATGCCGCTGTTGTCGGATGAAAAACCAGCGGTGCTCGCTGCCGCCCCAAAAAACAACCGGCGCGTAGCAGTTCGCACCGAGCAGATGGCCAAACCAGCGACAGGGCACGGTAACCAGCCTGCCGAGTGGCCTGAAGACTTACGCAATAAATGGAACAGTTTGACGAGCGAAATGTGGACCGAGGTCAGCCAGCTGATCCGGGTGCGCAGTGTCGAGACTTCAGATGCGTTGCTGCTGTCACCGACTCAAGCCTACTACGCGCGTGAGAACCTCAAGCTCCGGTTACTCAATGCCCGTCTGGCCTTGTTGTCGCGCAATGAAGGCGCATTCCGCAGCGACATGATTGCGTCGCAGGATACGATCACGAAGTACTTCGACACCCGTGCACGCCAGACCCAGAATACCCAGGCCCTGCTCAGGCAAATCCAGACCAGCAACCTGTCGATCGAGATGCCGACGCTGTCCGAAAGCCTCAACGCCGTGCGTAATTACAAAGCCAAACCATAGTGCGCCTCCTACTTCGTCTCCTGTTGCTGTTCGCGATGGCCGTTGGCCTGGCGGTGGCGTCGCGTTTCAATCCGGGCAATGTGGTGCTCTTTTATCCGCCTTACCGAATCGACCTGTCGCTCAACTTTTTCCTGCTGCTGCTGGCATTGCTGTTCTGGCTCTGTTTCCTGCTGCTTGATGCGTTGTCGATCACCCAGAAGATGCCGTCGCGCGTGGCAGCCTACCGACGTGAAAAGCGTGCGCGCGAAGGTCACCAGGCACTGCGTGATTCCCTCAAAGCCTTGTTCGAGGGACGCTTCGGACATGCCGAAAAAGCAGCAATCAGAGCCGGTGATTCGCCTGAAAATGCCGGATTGGCGGCGCTGATCGGCGCGCGTGCAGCGCATCGCATGCAGCAGACGGCCCGCCGCGATGAGTGGCTTCACCGGATTGTTGAGGACACTGGGCTGCGCACGGCACGCCTGATGACGATGCTGGAGTTACTGGTTGACGAGCACAAGCCGGAACGGGCATTGGAGGCAGTCAGCGAGTTGAACGCCAGCGGAACGCGCCACATTCATGTACTCAGGCTGGCGCTAAAAGCAAGTCACCAGGCCCGCGACTGGCCGGAAGTGCTGCGACTGGTCCGAACTCTGGACAAGAACAATGCCTTGCATCCCGTGGCGTCACGTCGCCTGCGTGAACTTGCTTACGATAATTTGTTATCGGATCGCAGCAATGACGCCGAATCGATTCGCCGTATGTGGGCGGTTGTGCCGGCATCGGATCGTACGGCACCGCTCGTTGCGGTGCGTGCGGCCGAAGCATTTGGCAGCCGTGGGCTGGCTGATGAGGCCCGTTCGATCATCGAACGGGCGCTGGCGGTCGAATGGGATGAGCGCCTGATCAAGGCTTATCGTGATGTTGCTGCGGTGGAAAGTACCGCAACCTTGCTGGCCCAGATTGAACACTGCGAGGCATGGGTGCTTCAGCGGCCCACTGATCCTGACCTGGCGCTGACGTTGGGTACGCTCTGTCTGAAGCAGAAACTGTGGGGTAAAGCCCAACGGCATCTGGAGCAGGCGCTGTCGAATGCCAGCGAGACGGAGACGACTCGTACCAGTCACTTGAAGCTGGCCCAGTTGCATGAGTCGCTCAATCATGCCGAACAGGCTGCTGCGCATTACAGACAGTGCGCGCTGTCCGGATTACTGGACCAGACGCGTCATCCGGTTGCCAGCACTTCCTGACGTATCGGTTTCGTTTTCCAATTGAATTTCCCTACCACTGAAAGTGCACATGAGCTTGAATAACGTATCCGCCGGACGCGACCTGCCCAACGACTTCAACGTCATCATTGAAATCCCGATGAATGCCGATCCGATCAAATATGAAGTCGACAAGGAATCCGGCGCGATTTTTGTTGATCGCTTCATGGGCACGGCGATGCACTATCCGTGCAACTACGGTTATGTTCCACGGACGATTTCGGATGATGGTGATCCGGTTGATGTTCTGGTGATCACACCGTTCCCGCTTTTCCCTGGCGTTGTCGTGCGCTGCCGCGCGATCGGCGTGCTGAAAATGTCCGATGAAGCCGGTGGTGACGCCAAAGTCCTCGCGGTGCCGGTCGATAAAGTGCTGTCGATCTATACCCACTGGCAAAAGCCGGAAGACATGAATGAATTGCGCTTGAACCAGATCCAGCACTTTTTTGAGCATTACAAGGATCTGGAAAAAGGCAAGTGGGTGAAGATTGAAGGATGGGCCGGCCCTGATGAAGCAAAGGCAGAAATCATGTCCGGTGTCGCTGCGTATCAGAAATCACTGGACACACCAGCCGTCTGATTGCGGCGGCTGCGGCCGCACTCGTTGTAAATAAAGCCCCGCGCTCAATGAGCCCGGGGCTTTTTTATTGATGCGCAGGCGATGGCGTTGGTGCCAAACGTTGATCGGCTGATCGGCTGCATGACCAGCTAACTGGTAAGTGAACGTAATAATTCCGGGGTAAGCGCGGTACCGAACCGAGCAGCGTTCGTGATGCGGGTAGCCTTCAGTTCATTCGCAGACGAGCTCTGGCTACCACCCGGAGCCTGGCTTGCCATAGCGCTGGCTTGATTTGCCCGCATTCACTGCTGTTGCCGGAGACCGATCATTTCTGGACGGCTGCCCACAATACCGTGTGTAGTTTCCGTTAAAAAAAAGGAAAACATCATGATGTATTCAAAACAACTTGTCGTTATCGCCGCAATGCTTGCCCTTGGTGGTTGCATCACATTGCCAGCTGGCCCGGCGGGTCCGCAAGGTGAGCCAGGTTACACCGGTGCAACCGGAAATACTGGCGCAACTGGCTACACCGGCGCAACCGGCTATACCGGTGCAACCGGAAACACAGGCGCAACCGGCTACACCGGTGCAACCGGCAATACCGGAGCAACGGGTTATACGGGTGATACCGGTGCGACGGGTGCAACCGGCTACACCGGCGCGACAGGCAGCACCGGCGCAACGGGTAATGCAGGTGCGCGTGGCGCGGCAGGTGCCCGCGCCACACCAAGTGGCGACACTGTGGTCATCGTGCCCGGCCAACGTTAATCGTTAGAGCAGCCTCGCGTCGCAGAAGAATCCCCGTCAGGAGCAACGCCCCTGTCGGAGATTCTTTTCGTGCACGCGGTGTCTTAGGCTGACACAGGAGGCAGCAAAGCAGAGGCAGATAACGGGATCGTCGTGCCACGGCATGATCGATCAGTTCGACGTGACAAGCAGATTGGCATTGACCGCTTTCGCGTCCATGCGGTGCGTTATCATTCGGGCATGCGACTACATTCATTTCTGATCATGAAGCCGGAGACGTGGGGACCAGTCTTTCTGAGCACGTTACTGAGTTGGTGGGCCATGTTTCACCTCGGCGCGATCGCACTGGTCATGGCTTTTTCGCCGTCAACTTACTACCGCGCAAACAGAGCCGTCACCTCCCGATTCATCTACGCGAGTACCTGGCAAGTGCTGCTGTGGTTCACCCTGCTCAGTGCGCTGGTGTGCCAGGTGGTCATCCGCATTGTGGTCGTGACCGCGATCAGTTACGGCTTGTCCCAGTACGCGCTCGAAATGGTCGTGCGAGTGCTGGTTCTGGAATTGATTCCGCTGTCAGCGGCCATGTTTGTCGCGTTGCGCTCGGGGCTGGCATTCAATGCCAGTACAGCGCTGCCAACGCCAGTCGAGTCGGCCAATCTGTCGCGCGTGGACTTCAAGCGCTTGCGCAGCGAAGTGGTGCCGCAAGTCGTCGCGGGCGCATTCGCCGTCGTCAGCCTGGCGATGGTGAGCAGCGTCATCGTTCTGGTGCTGGCCTATGTCAATGTATACGGTTTGTTGCCTTGGGGACTGGTCGATTACACCCGGACCGTAGGACGTGTTTTTGATCCCATCGTGACGATCGGTTTTGCGCTGAAAACGGTACTCTTCGGGATGGCCGTCGCGGTGATCCCGATGGCAGCCTTGCTGGAAGAGTCGCGCAAGCAGCAGGCGCTGGTATCGCCGGTCCAGCCCGGTGCCACCCGGTTGTTGACCGTCCTGTTGCTGATCGAAGCAGGCTCTCTTGCCTTCAAGTACAGCTGATCTAACCTTATGGAGCCCATGGAAAATCCACCCGAAACCACTGCCGTTGCCCACGTCGAATTCAAGGCGGTCGTCTTGCTGGTCGTCATGACGGCACTGATCGTCAGCTTTTTGCTGTACGTCATGTTTGCGCGTGGTGTGTTTGACAGCACCCAGCGTCTTGTGCTGATCTCGGATGATTCGGAGGGCGTTATTGTTGGCATGGATCTGACGTTTTCAGGGTTTCCGATCGGGCGGGTTCAGCGCATCGAACTGGCGCCAGATGGCAAGGCCCGTATCCTGCTCGACGTGCCACGCGATGATGCGCACTGGTTGCGCACCTCCAGTATCTTCACGATGGAACGCGGCATGGTCGGTGACACCCGCATCAGGGCATTTACCGGAATATTTACCGATCCGCCGTTGCCACCCGGTGCCGAGCGCACCGTGCTGCGCGGCGATACTGCAGCAGAAATTCCCCGCCTGGTCGCGGCGGCACGCAGCCTTCTCGATAACCTCGGCAGCATGACCAGCGAGGGCGCGCCACTCAATGCCACCCTGGCCAACGTTCAGGGTGCAACGGCAAATCTGTCAGGTAAATATGGATTGCTGGGCGGTGCACTGGGCAGCGACGACAATGCCAAAAAGCTGATCGCCACAGTCGACAACATCAATACGCTGCTGACCAAAGCCGATCAGCGCGTGTTCGGCAAGCAGGGCGTGATGGACGATGCGCAGGCGACCATCTTGCAGCTCAATGGCGTGCTGGCCGATGCCCGTGCCAGTCTGACCAAAGTCGATGCGGTACTGGCTGAAGCGCAGGCAGTCGGTGCCAATGCCCGCGTTGCCACCAACGACCTTGGCGCATTGCGTGCCGAGGTTGACACCAGCTTGCGCAAAGTGACCAGCCTGGTTGACGAAATCAATCGCAAGTGGCCATTTGCTCGCGATAACCAGATCAAACTCCCTTGAAAAAACTCGCGATAACTTTCTCTCTCCTTCTGGCCGGTTGTGCCAGCACGCCTGCGTCCCCGGACTGGCAGGGCAATGCCTACAGCGCGCTCGACAGTTTTACATCGACTTACCTGAAGGGAAACACACGGTCTGCCGAGGCCGACTTCGCGCGTGCCCGTGCTGATATCAGTAGCACTGGTCGTGCTGATTTAGTGGCCCGTGCCGAGCTGGTGCGCTGTGCCGTGCGGGTTGCCAGTCTGGAATTTGATGACTGTGCCGGCTATCAGCCGTTCGCTGCTGACGCCGGTAAAGCCGAACGCAGTTATGCGGCTTATCTGACTGCGCGCTGGCAAGATGTCGATGCGGCGTTATTGCCGCCGCAGCATCGGGCAATGGTTGGCTCGTCGGCCACTTCGGTGAGCACAATCGACGATCCGCTGGCACGCCTGATCGCGGCGGGTGCGTTGCTGCAAGCTGGCCGGTTGTCGCCGGCAGACACGATCAGCGCGACGGAGTCGGCGTCCGCGCAAGGATGGCGCCGTCCGCTGCTGGCGTGGCTGGGTGTGCAACTCAGGAGCGCGCAGGAAGCCGGAGATTCGGAGGGAGTGACACGCTTGCAGAGACGCATCAATCTGATCTCGGCATCGTTGTGAGGGCTGGTGAGCTTGTCCGTCACCGACCCGAATCGACCACCTCATTTCTTGGCTCGCTTGACAACTTCAGGTATCAACACTTACCCTAAGCGCCATTCTGGAAGACCTTGGTTCACACTCTGTTAGAGTGAGAAAAATCGTTTTTCCTTCACTGTTTGCCCTGACTTTCAAAGACACCCGTGCCACTTTTTTTCAGCGTAATACCTTTTACCGATTTCCCATTCAGGCAAGGCTGTGCCATGCACCAGCCTGTCAGCGAGGCAACGACGGTATGACCGACCTACAAGCCAGTCTCATCGCCATCGGCGCCGCCATTGTCATTGCCGTGATCGGCTACAACAAGTGGCAGGAATTCAAGGCCAAGAAAAGCGTCGAGCGGGCCTTTGCCTCGACCCGGGACGATGTACTGATGACGCCTTCCTCGCGTGAGGAGGCAAGCCCTCCGGCTGTGCGGCAGGAGCCGGGATTTTTTGCTGCTGGCGAACAGTCCTCCGAGTTTGACGGGAATGCGTTGCCCGCCGCCGATGGCGTGCCGGTTGCAGAAGAAGACTTTGCCATTCCGGTTCGTGCCGCGACCACGGCGTCCGACTTGCCCGTCGACGAACTGGTCGACTGCCTCATTCCTCTGACGCTGGATCAGCCATTGCGGGGCGAAAAAATCCTGGCCGCTTTTCGTGACTTGCGCCAGGCGGGCAGCAAGCCGTTGCACACGATCGGTTTGCGCGACGGAGCCCACTGGGAAGCGATTACTCACGGTGCGCAATACAGCATGCTGCAGGTAGGTGTGCAACTGGCCAACCGGTCTTCCTCCCTCAATGAAATCGAATATTCCGAACTGGTAATGGCATTGCGTGCCGTGGCCGAAGAACTCGGTGCCGATCCGGATATTCCGGACATGAAGCACGTGATGCAAAGCGCGCGCGCACTGCATCAGTTCATTACCGAATTCGATGCGCATCTGAGTGTCAATATCCAGTCCAACAGTGAACCGTGGCTGATCAGCACCTTGCTCATCGCCCTTGAAAAGCAAGGGTTCGATGTGCGTCCCGAGGGACGGTTGGTGATGCCGGATGGCGAAGGCGACGTGCTGTTTTCGCTGTCGACCAATGTCACGCTGGCGGCCGATACGACCTCGCGCCTGACCTTGCTGCTCGATGTGCCGCGGGTGAGTCAGGCTCACAATGGTTTCGGTGCACTCACCGCATGCGCCCGTTCGCTGGCGCTCCGGATGGATGGTACGGTGGTCGATGATGGCAATCAGCCGTTATCGGAACAGGCGCTGTCAGAGATCGCCGTCCAGGTCAATGAGTTTTACGCCAACATGCTGGCGGCCGATATTCCGGCCGGGTCGCCCCGTGCGCTGCGCTTGTTTAGCTGATCATGGCCAGCGTTGTAGTGACTGATGCCGCTGCACGGGCAGCGGCGTTGCGCAGCCTGCTGGATCGCCACGCCCATGCCTACTACGTGCTGGATGCGCCGACGATTCCGGACCCCGATTACGACCTGCTGTTTCGCGAACTCGAAGCGCTCGAAGCCGCACATCCCGAGTTGGTGACTACCGATTCGCCGACGCAGCGTGTTGGTGCCCCGCCTCTGCCTGAGTTCGTTCAGGTGAGACATTCGGTGCCGATGCTGTCCTTGTCGAACGGGTTTGCCGACGACGATGTGATCGCCTTCGATCGCCGCGTGCGCGACGGCCTGCAGAGTGCCGGCGAGGTCGCGTATGCCGCTGAACTCAAGTTTGACGGACTCGCCATCAACTTGCGCTATGAAGCCGGCGTGCTGGTCGAAGCCGCCACGCGTGGCGATGGCAGCACCGGTGAAAACGTCACCGTCAACATTCGCACACTGCGCGGCATCCCGCTGCGCCTGCATACCCCGACACCGCCAGCAGTCATCGATGTACGCGGCGAAGTCTTGCTCTACAAGGCCGATTTCGCCAGCCTCAATGCGCGCCAGCGCGCCGCCGGACTCAAGGAGTTTGCCAATCCCCGCAATGCCGCCGCCGGCAGTTTGCGCCAGCTTGATTCGCGCATTACCGCGCAACGCGCGCTGCGCTTTTTTGCCTATGGCATCGGCACCCTCGACGGGGCGGAGATGCCGGCCTCGCACTCCGCTCTGCTGGACTGGTATCGCACACTCGGCATCCCGGTCTGCAACGAGCGCAAGGTCGTGCGTGGCGCGGCGGGCTTGCTCGACTTTTACCGTGATATCGGCACCCGGCGTGCCTCCTTGCCGTATGAAATCGACGGCGTGGTCTACAAGGTCGACGAGACCGCCCAGCAACAGCAACTGGGCTTTGTTGCGCGTGCTCCGCGCTACGCATTGGCCCACAAGTTTCCGGCCGAAGAAGCCAGCACCGTGGTGCAAGGTATCGATGTGCAGGTCGGTCGCACCGGCGCGATCACGCCAGTGGCACGGTTGATGCCGGTCGCCGTGGGCGGCGTGATCGTCACCAATGCCACGCTGCACAATGAAGATGAAGTACGGCGCAAGGACATCCGCATTGGCGACACCGTCATCGTCCGCCGTGCTGGCGACGTGATTCCCGAAGTCGTGGCGTTCATTGCCGACTTGCGCGGCCCGGACGTGCAGGAGTTCATCATGCCGACCGTGTGTCCGGTGTGCGGTTCGGCCATCGTCCGGCTCGACGAAGAAGCCATCGCACGCTGTTCCGGTGGCTGGATAAAATGCGCGGCGCAGCGCAAGGGCGGTTTGCTGCACTTCGTGTCACGCCGAGCGATGGATATCGAAGGCTTGGGTGAGCAACTGGTCGTGCAACTGGTCGATCGCGAAGTCATCCGCACGCCGGCCGACCTGTACAAGCTCGGTCTGGTTGGCTTGTCAGAGCTGGCACGCATGGCCGACAAGTCGGCGCGCAACGTGCTGGCGGCGCTCGAGAAATCGAAATCCACCACGCTGGCACGTTTCATTTACGCGCTCGGCATTCGTCATGTCGGCGAAGCCACCGCGAAAGAACTGGCGGCGCATTTCGGTCAGCTCGACGCCGTGATGACGGCGACCGAAGAACAATTGCTGGACGTGGCCGATGTGGGGCCGGTCGTTGCGCGTTCCATTCTTGAATTTTTTGCCGATCCGCTCAACATCGAACTGGTCGAGCAATTGCGCGCAGCCGGATTGCACTGGACCGAGCACGCAGGACGGCAAGTGGCCAGCCTGCCGCAGAGTGGCAAGACCTTCGTGCTGACCGGCACCTTGCCGACGCTGGCGCGCGATGAAGCCGCGGCACTGATCGAGGCGGCCGGCGGCAAGGTGGCCGGCTCGGTCTCGAAAAAAACCAGTTACGTCGTAGCCGGCAGCGATGCCGGCAGCAAGCTCGCCAAGGCACAGGAACTCGGCCTGGCGATACTCGATGAAGCCGGATTACTCCAACTTTTGAAAGCAGACCCTGATGCGTAAAATTAAGAAAGCCGTTTTTCCGGTTGCCGGTCTCGGCAGCCGATTTCTGCCAGCGACCAAGGCGCAACCGAAAGAGATGTTGCCCATCGTTGACAAGCCATTGATCCAGTATGCGGTCGAAGAAGCTGTCGCCGCTGGCATCACCGAAATGATCTTCATCACCGGTCGCAACAAGCGCGCCATCGAAGACCATTTCGATACGGCCTACGAACTCGAAGCCGAACTCGAAGCACACGGCAAGAATCAGCTGCTGGAGCTGGTGCAAAACGTGATCCCCAAACACATCGCGTGCATCTACATCCGTCAGTCCGCTGCCCTCGGACTTGGCCATGCCGTGCTGTGCGCGCGGCCGGTCGTCGGCAACGAACCGTTTGCCGTGCTGCTGGCAGATGACTTCATGGATGTGCCGGACGGCACGACGCCGGTGCTGGCGCAGATGACGGACATCTTTTCGCGTCAGGGCTCCAGCCTGCTGGCGGTGCAGGATGTGCCGCGTGCCGAGACCCGGCAATACGGCATTGTCAGCGTCTCGCCATTTGCGAAAATGCTTGAGCAGGTCAATGCGATCGTCGAAAAACCGGCGGCCGATGTGGCGCCGTCGACGCTGGCCGTCGTGGGCCGCTATGTGCTGACCAACGGGATTTTCGATTACCTCGAAAAGCTCGAGCAGGGTGCCGGTGGCGAACTGCAACTGACCGACGGCATCTCGGCAATGATCGAGTCCGAGCGCGTGCTGGCCTATCGCTACGAAGGCCAGCGGTATGACTGCGGCTCCAAGCTCGGTTACCTGAAAGCGTCGATGGCGATGGGACTGAAGCATCCCGAAACCGGCAAGGCTTTTACTGACTACCTGGCGAGCCTGCGATGACCGTCCGCGAAATTTTAAAAATGGGCGACCCGCGTCTGTTGCGCGTGGCCGAACCGGTAACCGAGTTCGATACACCGGCAATGCGCCTGCTGATCGCCGATATGTTCGAGACCATGCATGCGGTCAATGGTGCGGGTCTCGCCGCACCACAGATCGGCGTCAATTTGCAACTGGTGATTTATGGCTCGCGCAATAACGTGCGCTATCCGGAAGCGCCCGAAGTCCCGGAAACCATCCTGATCAATCCGGTACTCACACCGTTGTCCGAAGAGATCGTCGAGAACTGGGAAGGTTGCCTGTCGGTGCCCGGTTTGCGCGGCGTGGTGCCGCGCTGGAATGCGCTGCATTACGAAGGGCTCGACCAGTTCGGCGCAGTCATCAGCCGCGATGTCGAAGGATTCCATGCGCGCGTCGTACAGCACGAATGCGATCACCTCATCGGCATTCTGTACCCGATGCGCGTGACCGATTTCAGCCGCTTCGGTTACACCAGTGTGCTGTTTCCGGAACTTGATGGAGACGAAGACGATTGAATTCCGGTAGCTATCAAGCGGTATAAAAAATTACCGTCGACGGCACCGGACGTCGCTGGCAGATGCCGGTCATTGCGTCAGTCGGTCACTCGTTCATCAGCTGACCGCGAATCGACAGCAATTCCTTCTGACGCTTGGCATCAGTTTCGGGGTAGTTCATCTTGAGTGACTTGAGCGTATCGAGAATGACCTCCGAAATAATCAGACGGGCGTTTTCCTTGTCATCGGCCGGTATCACATACCATGGCGCATCTTTTGTGCTGGTCGCACTCAGGCAGGCTTCATAGGCGGTCATGTATTGCGGCCAGAATTGTCGCTCGGTGATGTCGGCACTACTGAATTTCCAGTTCTTCGCCGGGTCGTCGATGCGGTCAAGAAAGCGCTGGCGCTGCTCGTCCTTTGACAAGTGCAGAAAAAACTTGATGACGTGTGTGCCACTGCGATGCAGGTGTTCTTCCGAGTGGACGATCGACTCGTAGCGCTCCTCCCAGATTTTTTTCGGGTTGAGCCGGCCATCGGGAAGTCCCTGGCTACGCAGGATTTCCGGGTGCACGCGGACAATCAGTACCTCTTCGTAATAGGACCGATTGAAGATGCCGATGCGGCCGCGCTCGGGCAAGCACTGCGTGGTGCGCCACAGGAAGTCGTGCTCCAGTTCGGCCGCACTGGGGTGCTTGAAGCTGAACACCTGGCAGCCTTGCGGATTGATGCCTGACATCACGTGCTTGATGGCACCGTCCTTTCCCGCTGCATCCATTGCCTGAAAAATCAGCAGTACGGCGTAGCGGCTTGATGCATAGAGCAGCTGCTGTAATTCGCTCAGGTCCGCGACCTGTTCGGCCAGCAGCTCCTGATACTTTTCCTTCGATTTGTAGACGGGCTTGACCCGCGTCGGCCATTTGTCGAGCTTGACCGTATCGCCTTGCTGTACCCGAAAATCCTTGGTGTTGATTTTCATTGTGACCCTTTCGGTGTTTGTCGGTTGCTAGCGAGTGCCCCAGCTTACAGGCATTGATTGGCCGTAAGGGGGCGACAGCGATGACCGATGTCAGTCACGGCTTATTCCGCCTGAACGGACCCAGCGTCCAATTGCCGGCCAGTACTCGGTCAGCGTCTTGGCTCCCATGAACAAGCCGATATGACCACCCGAGGCGAGTGTCTTGACAATGTGCTCTGGTGGGGTCCCGAGATATTTTTCTGCGTCGAATACCTGCTCGGAGGTCGTGATATCGTCATCCGATCCTGCCAGCAAATAAACGGGACAGACAATATTTTTCAAGGAAAGACGTTCGCCCAAGGCAATGAACTCACCTTTTGCCAGACGATTTTCCTTGAAGATTTGCCGGATTGTTTGCAGATAATAGGCACCTGGAAGATCAATCGGACTCTCATACCAGCGCTCGAATTGTTCGGTTCGCTTGATGTAGTTTTTGTCTTCGATGTGCTGATACAGCTCGAGATACTTGCTCATGTATTGCGCTTGAGGATTCATGCTTTTCCATCCGGCGAGCATCGTTTTTCCGAGCATCACACCGCCGCCTGCGCGCACCATTTCTTCATACACGGCCATCGGCAACGTATGGGCAAGTTTCTTGATCGGGCCGTCGCCGGCATCGGTATCGATGGGCGCACCGGCCAGTACCAGCGTGCGCACCTTGTGCGGGAAGCGTGCGGCATACATCGCACTCATCCAGCCACCCTGGCAAAGCCCGATCAGATCGACAAGACCACCGAGATCATCGACGACGACGTTGATTTCGGCCAGATACTTGTCGATATCAAAGTTTTTCATTGCCGGTGTTGCGCTCTTCCAGTCGGTTACCAGCACATGCTCCAGACCGGAGGCCAGCAGGGTTTCGACCAGACTTTGCCCGATCTTGTAGTCGGCGATCGTGGAGCTGTGGCCGGCGAAGGGGGCATCGATCAGCACGGGGGGTTGCGTGAAAGGACGATTGGCCGCTGAAAAATCCCGTAGCCGCATCGTCTCCAGTTCAAGCACGATACGGTTCGACGTGGCCCACTCGGGACTATGCGGGGTGTCGATTTTTTCTGCTTCGGCGATGAAGCTCAGGTTGTGCTGAAACTGTTTCATCGCACTGATGCCAAGTTCGATGCCGGCGGCCATCGGCCAGAACAACGGAACGCTATGTTCATGGATCGGCTTGTGAATGAGGGGCGCAGGCGTCGTCATTGAATGCTTTCGGTGAAGGTCAACAGACAGGAGGTCGATGACTAGTTCGTCGTACTGGTCAGGAGAAAGGTATGGCGTGCGACCATCAACTCTTCGTTGGTTGGTATGACCCATACGGTCACGGGACTGTCCGGCATGCTGATGCACGGTCCGCCGGCTTGATTCGATACCGGGTCCAGTCGTATGCCTAGCCACGCTGATTGCGCGCAAATGCTGGCACGGATTTCCGGTGCATGCTCGCCGACTCCGGCCGTAAAGACCAGTGCATCGAGTCCGCCGATGGCGGCGGCCAGTGATCCGATTTCTCGCGTCGCACGATAGACATAGAGATCGATCGCATCGCGTGCGGCGCTGTCTTTGCTGGCCAGCAGGCAACGCATATCGTTGCTGATGCCCGATACTCCTAGCAAACCTGATTGGTGATAAAGCAGGGATTCAATCGCCTCCGTGCACATTTTCTTTTCCTGCAGCAGATACAGCAGGATGCCGGGATCAAGGGTGCCGCAGCGGGTACCCATCAACAGACCATCAAGCGCACTGAATCCCATCGTCGACGCGATGCTCTTCCCGTTAATCAGTCCGCACAGGCTGGCACCATTGCCCAGATGGGCAATGATCGTGCGCCCGCTGGCCGCGCGCGGATCAATACGGGGCAGTTCGCCGGCAATATATTCGTACGACAGCCCATGGAATCCGAAACGCTGCAGACCGTCGTCGCTTAGCGCTTTCGGCAACCCATACAGGCGGGAGATTCGGGGATTGGTGGCATGAAACCCGGTATCGAAGCAGGCCACTTGCGGCAACCCCGGATGCCGCGCCGCCAGCGCCGTGATCGGTGCCAGGTTATGCGGTTGATGCAGCGGCGCAAGCGGACTCGCGGCGTGCAATTGGGCCAGCACCTCGGCTGTGATGCGTTGCGGTGTCGTGCAGTGCAAGCCGCCATGCGCGACACGATGTCCGGCGGCCATCAGCCGGTCCGGTCCAAGAGTGGCTTCTATCCATGCGATCAGATGGCCGAGCAAGTCTTCATGCGAGACAGCGGCGTCCCATTGGTGCTCGGAAAGTCGCTGGCCGTTGCGGCTATCAGCAAAAAAATGCGGTGTCGTCCCGATGTTTTCGATTTCGCCGTGGACAAAGCAGATCAATGTTGCCTGCGTGTCTCCTGCGAGTAGCGAAAACTTGATGCTGGACGAACCGGCATTGATGACGACCAGGCATTTTCCAGAAGGCATTGCGTCGTTGATTGCATCAGGCAAGGAATACTCCTGTCGTCGTTTGCCGTTTGGCATGCACCAGTTTGACAGCCACCGCGCACGATGCCAACCGGGTTTCGGTACTGTCGGAACGACTGGTCAGTATGATCGGCACCCGCGCGCCGAGCACGATGCCTGCGGCCCTTGCACCCGCCAGATATTCCAGCTGTTTTGCCAGCATGTTGCCGGACTCCAGATCAGGCACGACCAGGACGTCAGCCACTCCCGCGACATCCGACAGCAAGCCCTTGATGCGGGCTGCTTCGAGGTTGATGGCGGTATCAAAGGCCAGCGGTCCGTCGAGGATGGCACCACTGATCTGGCCGCGTTCAGCCATTTTGCATAACGCTGCGGCATCAATCGTCGAACGTATTTTGGCATCGACGGTTTCTACCGCCGACAGGATGGCGACCCGGGGTGCTGGCAGGTCGAGTACATGGGCCAGATCAATGGCGTTCTGGATGATATGCACTTTGTCGTCGAGCGTCGGGTAAATATTGATCGCGGCATCCGTGATGAGCAGCATTTTCGGATAGGTCGAGACTTCCATCAGGTAGACGTGACTGATGCGACGCGCCGTCCGTAGCCCGGTTTCGACGAGCAGGACTTCGTGCATCATCTCGTCGGTATGCAAGCTGCCTTTCATGAGCGCGTCGCACTCGCCGGAACGACACAGGGCGACGGCGCGCGAGGCAGATTCATGGCTGTGGGCGGTGTCGATCAGGCGATAGCCGGAGATGTCGATGCCGGCCTGGTTGGCGACAGCCTGTATTTTTGCACTTGGGCCGACCAGCACCGGATCGATCAATTGCGCTTGCGCCGCTTCGACGGCACCACGCAGCGATACCTCGCTGCAGGGATGACAGACGGCCACCGATACCGGCTTGAGCGAGCGTCCCAGATCAATCAGGTTTTGAAGAGTTTGAGCTACGGCAAGCATTTGCACCTCCTTATGTTTGTGCTGGCCATAACTTGGCGCAGACCCTGTCCGGTGATGTTATTAAATGGTAACGCACAAGACTGCAGCCTACGGTCGTTAAAAATTTTGATGCAGCGCAAAAAAAGTGAAGTGACATCCGCTTGAACGCCGGGTGCAATACCCGCAGAGGGTTGTTCCGCATGCATTGATCACGGTTAATAAAACGAACGAGTTGCGGTGGTCCGCTTGGTGCAATAACCGCCGGGCATTGCACCCGACGGCAAAATTACCACCGCTCCGCTTCGATGCCTGAACGCTAGCCAGCCCGCACCAACGCACTGACCAGTGCCGGCAAGTCGGCCATGTCATCGAAAGTCGCATGGACTCCCAGCGCTTGCATGCGCAATGCCTGTCCGGCAGGAACATGCCCGCCGCCGATGTAGCCCAGCACCACCATGCCTGCGGCGACGGCGGCGCTGGCGCCGGTGATGCTGTCTTCAATCGCAATGCAGTGGCCTGGTGCTACCCCTAAGCCGGCTGCGGCGGCGAGGTAGACGGCCGGATGTGGCTTTGGAAGACCGCTGTTGTCGGGAGTGTGGATGTGCGTTCCGAATAGCGGTGCCAGTCCGGTGCGCAGCAATGCGGCGCGTACGCGTTCGCTGTGACTGTTGCTGGCCACGGCCTTCGGCAGGGTGATTGCTGCCAGCGCTGCCGCAACGCCGGGCACCAGCGACAACCGGCGGTCGCATTCGCGTTCGACATGCTCGCCGATTGCCGCCAGTTCACCCTCGGCCGCAGTCACCTGCAAGTGCGCAAACAATTGCGCCAGTACAGTGACCAGCGGCAAGCCGAGGCGAGGGCGGATCAACGCAGCCAGTTGCTCGCGGTCGGCCATGTACGGCTGCAAGGCGGTCAGCATGGTATCGAGCGCCACGGCCTCGCTGTCGATGAGCACGCCATCGCAATCACTGACCAGATGCGTGAGGGGAAGCGCGGGAACGGCGCGGTCAAACACCGGAGGTTGCCATGTTGTATGGCATCAGAAGCCTTCGTCCGTATCCAGATAACGCCATTCGCCAACCGGCAAGTCACCCAGCTTGATATTGCCGATCCGCACGCGCTTGAGACCAAGCACCTTGAGCCCGACCATGTCGCACATCCGGCGGATCTGACGCTTCTTGCCCTCGCGCAGGATGAAGCTGAGCTGGTCATCATTCTGCCAGCGCACCTTGGCCGGTAGCAGTTCCTTGCCATCCATCGTCAGCCCATGCTGCAGTTTCAGCAGCTGGTTTTCCGGCAGGCGGCCCGGTCTGTCGTATTGCACCCGGACCAGATACTCTTTTTCGACGTCGGTGGCTTCGCCGATCAGTTGCTTGGCGACGCGGCCATCCTGGGTCAGCACCAGCAAGCCGATCGAGTCGATGTCGAGTCGTCCGGCCGGGACCAGGCTGCGTAATTGCGTCGGGTGGAACTGGGTGGTGGCGCGGTCTTCGGCCCAGCGATTTTCTGGCTTGATCAACGTCACCGCTGGCTGGTAGCCGTCTTCGGCCTGACCGCTGACATAACCCATCGGCTTGTTGATCAGGATCGTCACCAGTTTGGATTGCTCGGCGGCGGCTTGCCGCTCTATCGTGACCAGTTGGCTGGGCAAAACTTTGCTGCCAAGTTCGGAGACGACTTTGCCGTCAACCCGGACCCAGCCTTTTTCGATCCAGACATCGGCTTCGCGGCGGGAGCACAAGCCCAGTTCGGACATGCGTTTGGAAAGGCGGAGTGGTTCGGTCATGGTGTTCGTCAATCAAAGTGGTGGGTGCTCAGACGCGCAGGGCGTCGAGCAAATCGGTTTCGAGCTGGATCTGGCTGCGTGCATTGTTGAGCGTCGGGCCATCGACCAGAAAGACGTCTTCGACCCGTTCGCCCAGCGTCAATATTTTGGCGGTATGCAGCGAGATCCGGTACTTGGCCAGCACGCTGGCGATTGCGTACAGCAAGCCGTTGCGGTCGTTCGCCGAGACGGTCAGCAGGTAGTACTGGCCGCGTTCATCGGCGCGCAAGTCCACCGTCGGCGTGATCGGAAACGTGCGCGACAGGCGTGACAGACGTCCGCGTTTGGGTTCCGGCAATGGCTCTGCGCTCGTGAGTAATTGCGTCAGCTCGTGCTCGATCAGACTGATGATGTCGCGGTAATTGTTGGCAAAATTCGGCTCGGTCACCAGAAAGGTATCGAGCGCGTAACCGTGCCGCGTGGTGTGAATCTTTGCATCGAGGATGCTGAAATTTTTCTGGTCGAAATAACTGCAGATGCGGGCAAACAGATCCGGCTGGTCTTTCAGATACACGGTGACCTGCAAGCCTTCGCCGATGGTCGCTAGCCGGCATTTGACCACCGGGGTCGGGCTGTCGAAGCGGCCGATCAGCGAGCGGGTCTGCCAGGCGATATCGGACGCATCATGGCGCAGGAAATACGCGACATCCAGTTGCCGCCAGAGTTGTTCGTGGACGTCGGCCGGCAAGCCGTACAGGCGCAACGTGGCGAGGGCCGCTTGCTGGCGGTTGATCAGTTCCCGATCGGCCGAGGGCGCTTCGCCGCCGAGCACACGCAACGTGATCCGGTACAGGTCTTCGAGCAGTTTGCCTTTCCATGCGTTCCAGACTTTGGGGCTGGTACCACGGATATCGGACACCGTCAGCAGGTACAGCGCCGTCAGATGTCGCTCATCGCGCACCAGTCCCGCAAAGGACTGGATGACGTCCAGGTCCGACAAGTCTTGCTTTTGCGCGGTCTGCGACATGGTCAGGTGATGCTCGACGAGGAACACGATCAGCTCGGTGTCTTCGTGCGACAAGCCATGCTCGCGACAGAATTTTTCGGCATCGACCATGCCCAGTTTGGAGTGATCACCGCCGCGTCCCTTGGCAATATCGTGAAACAGCGCCGCCACGTACAGCAGCCACGAGCGCGGAAAATTGGCGATCAGCTGGCTGCAGAACGGGTACTCATGCGAGTGCTCCGGCATCGTGAAACGGCGCACGTTGCGCACCACCATCAGGATGTGCTGATCGACCGTGTAGACATGAAACAGGTCGTGCTGCATCTGCCCGACAATGCGGCGAAAATTCGGCAGATAGCGTCCGAGGATGCTGGTCTGATTCATGTTGCGCAACGCATGCGTGATGCCTTGCGGCGAACGCAGGATGTCGAGAAACAGCTCTCGGTTGATCGGGTCGCGTCGGAACGCAGCATCGATTTTCAGACGGGCATGCCACAACGCACGCATGGTGCGCGCGGTCATGCCCTTGAGTGCCGTGTCGCGCGCCAGCAGCAGGAACACTTCGAGCATCGCCGAGGGCGTGGTTGAAAAAGTGTCTTCGTGCGTGATCTCGATGAGACCGTTGATGTCATTGAAGCGCGGGTTGATCGGCACCGCCACCGTCGGCATCGGGAATAGCTGGGCACCAATGTTCTGCAACAAGATCACGTTGAGCTGGGTTACCGCCTTGGCGGCCCAGTAATACCGTTGCATCAGATATTCGCTGGCACGACGGGTTTCGGTGGTCTTGAAATCAAAGGTCTCGGCGATGGCCGTCTGGACATCGAACACCAGCCGGTCTTCGCGTCGATGGGTCAGGATGTGCAGGCGGATACGGATGACCTTGAAAGCCCGTTCTTTTTGCAGTAGCTGGCGTGCTTCGGTGCTGGTGATCAGCCCGCGCTGCGCCAGCTTGCGCCAGGAGTCGCCGAGACCGGCGGCTTTGGCCACCCACAGGATGACTTGCAGATCGCGCAGGCCGCCGGGACTTTCCTTGCAATTTGGTTCAAGGCTGTACGGGGTGTCGTCGTATTTGGCATGGCGCTGATGCAGTTCCAGCGTCTTGGCTTCAAAAAAGGCTTGCGGGTCCATCGCCGCCGAGCAGCGTTCCTGCAAGAAGCGGAACAGCTTGCGGTTGCCGGTCACCATGCGCGCTTCCAGCAAGCTGGTCTGCACGGTGATATCGGCGGCGGACTCGCTGAGGCATTCAGGAATGGTACGGATGCTGTGGCCAATCTCGAGGCCGATATCCCACAGAGTCTGGACTAGTGCTTCCAGTTTTTCCTGCAGGGCAGGGCCGGGAGCGGATTCGAGCAGAATCAGGACATCGACATCCGAGTGAGGAAACAACTCCCCGCGACCGTAGCCGCCGACGGCAACCAGCGCGGCGCTGGCCGGCAGGTCGCACCGAAGCCAGGCTTCAGTCAAGGCCGCATCGACATTTTTGCGCAAACTGGCCAGCAGGTTATCCGGCTTGCCGTCGGCCTGAAAGAGCGCAATGGCGGCAAGCTGTTTTGCCTTGAGTTGTTCTTTCAAGGCCAGCGCAAGTGAGATCATTGTCAGGCAGCAGTAATTGCTGCGGCGGATGCCGTGATGAAGTCCGGAGGTGCAGGCATGCCTGGCGAGACGGTCAGGATTTCATAGCCTGTTTCGGTCACCAGCACCGTATGTTCCCATTGTGCCGACAAGCTGCGATCCTTGGTTTTGATGGTCCAGCCATCGCCCATTTCGCGGATCTCGCGACGGCCGGCATTGATCATCGGCTCGACCGTGAAAATCATGCCGGCTTTCAGTTCTTCCAGTGTGCCGGGACGGCCATAGTGCAGCACTTGCGGTTCTTCATGGAAGACGGTACCGATGCCGTGACCGCAGAATTCACGGACTACGCTGTAACCGGCATTTTCGGCGTGCTGCTGGATGACGTAACCGATATCGCCGAGATGCGCGCCCGGTTTGATTTTCGAGATGCCCAGCCACATGCATTCATACGTGATCAGGCCAAGACGTTTTGCCATGATCGAAGGTTCGCCGGCATAGTACATACGGCTGGTGTCGCCGTGGTAACCATCCTTGATGACGGTGATGTCGAGATTGATCACGTCGCCGTTCTTGAGTACCTTGTCGCCCGGAATGCCATGGCAGATGACATCGTTGACGGAGGTGCAGATTGCTTTCGGATACGGGGTATAGCCAGGCGGGCAGTAATTGAGCGGTGCCGGAATCGTGCCCTGAACATTGGTCATGTATTCATGACAGAGCCGGTCGATTTCGCCGGTGGTGACACCAACCTTGACGAAAGGGGCGATGTAGTCGAGCACTTCGGCGGCCAGTCGGCCGGCAACTCGCATGCCCTTGATGTCGGCTTCGGTTTTGATGGAAATGGAACTCATAATTGAACGTTGCCTTTCTCTAGCAAACCTGATGGTGAGCATGATTATAGTCGACGCGCACAGGCACCGTCCTTGCAGCGTCAGGGAATAGTTGTCAGTCTCTTGAAATTTGCCTATGTTTTCGAGTACACTCTCGGACTATCTTGCGGTATCCGCCTCGGGATAGCAGTCAAGTAGCAAAAATCGCGAGTCCGTTCCACAAGGGTGTTTGAGTTGCAGCACAGGCATCATGCGTGTTGCAAGCCAGATCACTGAGCGGACTCCAGACCCAACCCTGGAGAAAATACCATGTCAGTAACAATGCGCGAAATGCTGGAAGCCGGCGTCCACTTCGGTCACCAAACCCGTTTCTGGAATCCTAAGATGGCACCGTACATCTTTGGTCATCGCAACAAGATCCACATCGTCAACCTCGAAAAAACCCTGGCCATGTACCAGGATGCAATGAAGTACATCCAGCAATTGTCATCGAACCGCGGCACCATCCTGATGGTCGGTACCAAGCGCCAGGCACGCGAAATCGTCGCAGCCGAAGCAGCACGCGCCGGTATGCCTTACGTTGATCAGCGCTGGCTCGGCGGTATGTTGACCAACTTCAAAACCATCAAGACATCGATCAAGCGCCTGAAAGAAATGGAAGCATCGATCGCTGACGGTTCAGTTGAAAAGCTGAGCAAAAAAGAAGGCCTGATGTTTGAGCGCGAAATGATCAAGCTGCAAAAATCCATCGGCGGTATCAAGGATATGGGCGGCATTCCTGACGCCATTTTTGTTGTCGACGTCGGTTACCACAAAGGCGCGATCACCGAAGCCGCCAAGCTGGGCATCCCGGTCATCGGCGTGGTTGATACCAACCACTCGCCAGAAGGCGTCAGTTACATCATTCCAGGTAACGATGACTCGTCAAAAGCGATCATGTTGTACGCCCGCGGCGTCGCTGATGCGATTCTTGAAGGCCGTGCCAGTTCCCTGGCCGATGTCGTCGAAGCGGTCAAGACCGGCGACGATTTCGTTGAAGTGAGCGAGCAAGCCTGAGTAGTCGTTTGAATAGTTGAGCTTCATAAAAAGGGGCAAAGTCTTTTGCTCCTTTTTTTCGAGTAAATTTATGCACCATTCAATTGTGGACGCCCAATGTGGCCTCCCTTATGCCAGGAGATAGTGATGACGGTAATTACAGCAGCGATGGTGGGTGAACTGCGCGCGAAGACCGATGCGCCAATGATGGAATGCAAGAAGGCGCTGACCGAAGCCGGTGGCGATGCAGTCAAGGCAGAAGAAATTCTGCGTGTCAAACTGGGCGGCAAAGCCTCGAAAGCTGCGTCGCGTGTGACCGCCGAAGGCGTTGTCACCGCGTACATGGACGGACAAGTCGGTGCCATGGTTGAAGTCAATTGCGAAACCGACTTCGTCACCAAGAACGACGAATTCATTGCCTTGGCCAATGCCTGCGCAAAACTGGTTGCTCTGCACAACCCGGCCGACGTGGCTGCGTTGCTGGCCTTGCCACTCGATGGCAAGACCGTTGAAGAACAGCGCGCTACCCTGATTGGTCGCATTGGTGAAAACATGTCGATTCGCCGTTTTGAGCGTTTCGACACCAGCGCCAAACTGGCATCCTACCTGCACGGCACCCGGATCGGCGTCACTGTCGAATTCGATGCGGCCGATGACCAGGTCGGAAAAGATGTCGCCATGCACATCGCCGCAATGAAGCCGGTATCGCTGTCGTCGGATGAAGTGCCAGCTGACCTGATCGAAAAAGAGCGTTCGGTTGCCGCACTGAAAGCTGCCGAATCAGGCAAGCCCGCTGACATCGTGACCAAGATGGTAGAAGGTTCGATCCAGAAGTTCCTGAAGGAAGTCTCGTTGCTGAACCAGACCTTCGTCAAGAATGACAAGCAAACCATCGAACAAATGCTCAAGGCCAACAGTGCCTCGATCAAGTCGTTCAAGATGTTTGTGGTCGGCGAAGGCATTGAAAAGAAACAGGATGATTTCGCAGCCGAAGTCGCCGCGCAAGTCGCCGCTGCAACAAAGCAGGCGTAAATCAGACAGCGGGCTGCGAAGCCCGTTTTTGCTTCCTGCAACGGGCGGTGTGTCCGTTGCAGGGAACGCCAGACAAAGAAGGCTGGACTGGTCTGTCACTGATGGTTAATAGTGTCGGTCAGCGCAGGTCGTCAGGTTTTTTTGTCAGGCGCTCCCGGAGCCAGTCAGTGGTTCCACCCGTCGGATGTGATCGTGCTGACAGCGGACTGGATTTTCCATCAGTTTGGACTGAAAATGGCGCGTAACCAGATTCGCTTACCCACCCAGTGAGATCGCTTGCGAGAGCACAACAGGAGTTCTGTTCATGACCCAACCAGCTTATAAGCGCGTGTTGTTGAAGCTTTCCGGCGAGGCCCTGATGGGCGACGATGCCTACGGCATCAACCGCGCAACCATCGAGCGCATGGTGGCCGATGTCGCCGAAGTAGCGGCGCTCGGCGTCGAGCTTGCCATTGTTATCGGTGGCGGTAACATCTTCCGTGGTGTTGCACCCGGTGCCCAGGGGATGGACCGGGCGACGGCCGATTACATGGGCATGCTGGCCACGGTCATGAACTCGCTGGCATTGGCCGATGCAATGCGTCAGGCTGGCATCGTCGCACGCGTGATGTCGGCGATCAGCATCGAGCAGGTCGTCGAGCCTTACGTCCGTCCGAAAGCATTGCAATACCTTGAAGAAGGCAAGATCGTCGTCTTCGCGGCCGGTACCGGCAATCCGTTTTTTACGACCGATACGGCGGCTGCGCTGCGTGGTTCCGAAATCGGTGCCCAGATCGTGCTGAAAGCGACGAAAGTCGATGGCGTCTACAGCGCTGATCCGAAAAAGGATCCGAGCGCCACGCGTTACACGACGATTACGTTCGACGAGGCGATTTCCAAGCATTTGCAAGTGATGGATGCGACCGCTTTTGCGCTGTGCCGTGACCAGAAACTGCCGATCAAGGTGTTCTCGATCACCAAGCCGGGTGCGCTCAAACGCGTCATCATGGGTGCTGACGAAGGCACGCTGGTCCATCTCTGATCCGTACCGAACATTTCCCGATCCCACTCATTCCCTTAGCAAGCACAGGAGAACCGCATGACTATCGCTGACGTCAAAAAAAATACCGATCAACGCATGCACAAGTCGATCGATACCCTGAAAACGGATCTCGCCAAGGTCCGTACCGGCCGTGCCCACGTCGGTATGCTCGATCACATCATGGTGGATTACTACGGCAATCCGACCCAGCTGACCCAGGTAGCCAATGTCACGCTGGTTGATGCCCGCACCCTCGGTGTTCAGCCTTGGGAAAAGAAAATGGTATCGGTCGTCGAAAAAGCCATTCGCGACGCCGACCTCGGCCTGAACCCGTCAACCCAGGGCGACCTGATTCGCGTGCCAACGCCAGCACTGACCGAAGAGCGCCGCAAGGAAATGGTCAAGCTGGTCAAGAGCGAAGCAGAAGATGCCAAGATTGCGATCCGCAATATTCGTCGTGATGCCAACGAGAGCCTGAAGAAAATCCTCAAGGACAAGGAATGCTCGGAAGACGATGAGCGTCGTGCCCAGGACGAAGTCCAGAAACTGACCGACAAGTTTGTTGCTGAAATCGACAAGCTGGTTGTCGACAAGGAAAAGGAAGTGCTGACGGTATAGCCCGCAGCCTGCCAGATTCTTTTTTTTACTTCCAAGTGAGCCATGACGACGCATCTCAGTTCCACTGCAGCGGTTCCTCTGGTTTCCGTGACTCCCCGCCACATTGCCATCATCATGGACGGCAATGGGCGCTGGGCTACCAAGCGCTTTTTGCCGCGTGTGACCGGTCACGTCAAGGGCGTGGAAGCAGTGCGTCGCACGGTCGAGGCCTGTGCGCGTGGCGGCGTCGAGTACCTGACCCTGTTCGCATTCAGTTCCGAAAACTGGCGTCGGCCGGCTGACGAAGTGTCGCTGCTGATGCGGCTGTTTGTCACTGCGCTCGATCGCGAAGTCGCCAAGATGCACGCCAACGGGATTCGTCTGAAAGTGGTTGGCGACTTGAGTCGTTTCGATGACAAGTTGCGCGGCATGATCAACAGCGCAGAGCGGCGCACCGCTGGCAATACCGGTCTTACCGTGACGATTTGCGCCAATTACGGCGGGCGCTGGGACATCATGCAGGCAATGAACCAGCTGGTGGCCGAGCAGCCTGGTCGCACTGATTTCAACGAAGACGATCTTGTTCCATTTCTGTCAATGGCCTATGCTCCGGAGCCAGATCTGTTCATCCGCACCGGGGGAGAGGAACGCGTGTCGAACTTCCTGTTGTGGCAACTGGCCTATTCCGAAATGTATTTCACTGACAGCTATTGGCCCGATTTCGACGCTGCCGCATTGCAGCTGGCCATCACGTCGTACCAGCAGCGCGAGCGTCGTTTCGGTCGTACCAGCGAACAGCTGGTTGAGCAGAAAAAGGCGTCCTAATGCTCAAGACCCGTGTCATCACAGCAGTGGCCTTGCTGGCCATGTTGCTGCTTGTCGTGCTGTCGAAATCTCCCGAATTGTTCTTGCTGATGATGGCTGCATTTTTTGCGGCAGCCAGCTGGGAAGCACTGCGGCTGTTTGGTAGCAAGCGCGCACTTGTCGGTGCGGTTTTATGGACGATGCTGTTCCTGTTCCTGATGCTCAACGCACGCTTCGTCAATCAGAAAGTCTTCTTCGGACTCTGCGTAGCGCTGTGGGCGATCCGCTTCATGCCCTCTCTGAAGCTAGGTTTGCCGGCACTGGACGGGTTCGGCAATCGCCTGCTGTGTCTGGTCTACGGCATCGCCCTGCTGGGCTGTTTTCTGGCGGTCGCGGTGCTGTATAGCTGGTCACCGCTGTACCTGTTTTCAGTGATGACGCTGGTCTGGATCGCTGATATCGGTGCCTATTTTTCAGGCAAGGCATTCGGCAAACACAAGCTCGCCCCATCGATTTCTCCTGGCAAGACCTGGGAAGGTGCCGCTGGCGGTTGCCTCGCGGTCATCGTGCTGGCGAGCAGTTCGGTATTTGTTCCCGCGCTAGCCGATACCTTTGCTGTGCACGTACAAACCAGTTGGGGCTGGGCCGGGCTGGTTGGCGTGCTGGTCGTCTTTGTTGGTGCCAGTATTGTGGGTGATTTGTTTGAATCCCAGCTCAAGCGGCGCGCCGACATGAAAGACAGCAGCAACCTGCTGCCTGGTCACGGCGGCGTGCTTGACCGCATTGATGCGTTATTGCCGACGCTGCCGCTGGCGGTGCTGATTGGTTACTGGCTCTGAGCGGCGCTGGTGTACCGACGCTGTTGACCATAACGACTTACCGAAGGAACGGATGCAAAACATAACGCTACTCGGAGCCACGGGTTCAATCGGGATTTCCACCCTTGACGTCATCGCGCGCCATCCGGATCGTTACCGAATCCACGCATTGACGGCGCACACCAAAGTCGTTGAACTGGCCGGACTGTGCGCGCGTTTCCGTCCCGATGTCGCGGTCGTTGGTACGGCGGCGGCGGCGCAGGAACTGTCTGCGCTGCTCAAATCCGATGGCGTCAGCACCGAAGTCAGCTATGGCGAAGCGGCGCTCTGCGCAGTCGCCAGCGGTGCCGGTTGCGATACCGTGATGGCGGCGATCGTCGGTGCCGCAGGTCTCGCGCCGACACTGGCAGCAGCCCGCGCCGGCAAAAAAATTCTGCTCGCCAATAAGGAAGCATTAGTGATGTCGGGCCAATTGTTCATGGATGCGATCGCGGCCAGCGGTGCGATCTTGCTGCCGATCGACAGCGAACACAATGCGATCTTTCAATGCCTGCCGCAACCTTACCAGCGCAATCTCGACCACCATGGCATCGCCCGGATTGTGCTGACGGCGTCGGGCGGCCCGTTCCTTGATCGCGCTGTCGAGACACTCGATTTGGTCACGCCGGATGAAGCCGTGGCCCATCCGAACTGGGTCATGGGTCGCAAGATCTCGGTCGACTCGGCGACGATGATGAACAAGGGACTGGAAGTGATCGAAGCGCACTGGCTGTTTGGTGCCACACATGATCGCATCGAGGTCGTCATCCATCCGCAAAGCGTGATCCATTCGATGGTGTCGTATCTGGACGGGTCGGTCCTGGCACAACTGGGCAATCCCGACATGCGTACGCCGATTGCCCATGCACTGGCCTATCCGGAACGCATCAGTTCCGGTGTCGCACCGCTGGACTTGACACAGCTGGCGAAGTTGGAATTCCGTCAGCCCGACTTGCTGCGTTTTCCTTGCCTGAAGCTGGCGTATGATGCCCTGGCCACGGGAGGCAGCGCGCCCGCGGTACTCAATGCCGCCAATGAGGTGGCTGTCGAGGCATTCCTCGACGGGCGCATCGGGTTCCGCCAGATTGACCAGTTGATCGACCGGGTCATGCATGCCGCTTCATTCGAGGCGGTCGCGGACATCGCCGGTCTGCTCGATCAGGACCGGCACGCCCGCCAACTGGCTAACTCTTTCCTGACATCATGAGCTTTCTACAAACTCTCCTCGCCTTCATGGTCGCGCTTGGTTCACTGGTCATCATCCATGAACTCGGCCATTACTCGGTTGCACGTTTGTGCGGCGTCAAGGTATTGCGCTTTTCAGTGGGCATGGGAAAAGTAATTTATTCGCGCAAATTCGGGCCGGACCAGACGGAGTGGGCCGTCTCGATATTGCCACTTGGCGGTTACGTCAAGATGCTCGACAAGCGCGAGCAGCCCGATGTCCAGCTCAGTGCCGAAGACCTCAAGCGAGAATTCACCAACCAGTCAGTCTGGCGACGCATCGCCATCGTGGCCGCCGGGCCTGCTGCGAATTTCCTGATGGCGATCCTGATTTTTGCCGGGCTGTATGTGTACGGTGTGCCGGAACCTGCGGCACGCCTGCGTGCGCCGGCCGAGCAGACGGTCGCTTTTCAGGCGGGTGTGCGGGGCGGCGAGCTGGTCACGGCGATCAATGGCAAACCAGTACAGGGCTGGTCCGATCTGCGCTGGCAACTGGTGCAACTGTCGATCGAAAAAACGTCGGCAAAACTGGAGCTCGAACGCGCCAATGCGGGTCCATCCGGTGGCAAGCGTTTCAGCACCGCGACGATTCCTTCCAGCGCATTGGGTGCCGATGATCTTGAGGGCGACTTCGTCGGCAAGCTGGGTCTGGCTTTGGCGCGCTCGCAAGCCACGCTCGGTCATGTCGAATCCGGTGGCGCGGGCCAGCAAGCCGGCCTGCAACCGGGCGATCGAATCCTTGCTGCCGATGGCAAGGCGATCGCTGATGGCGACGCCTTCGTCAATCTGGTTCGCGCCTCTCCGGCGATGGCATTGAACCTGACGCTCCTGCGCGCCGGCGAACAACTGTCGGTGAACGTGACACCCGCCAGCATCGTTCGTGACGGCAAGGCGATCGGCCAGATCAAGGTCGAGATCGCCAGTGGCATCGAGATGGTGACCTTGCGCGCCGCGCCGCTGCAAGCCGTATCCCAGGCAGTCGTGCGAACCTGGGATAGCGCCATCCTGCAACTCAAGATGTTGGGCAAAGTGATTACGGGCGAGGCCTCCATCAAGAATATTTCAGGTCCGATCACGATTGCTGACTATGCCGGCCAAACTGCGCGGATCGGTCTGATCACCTATTTGGGATTCATTGCTGCCATCAGCATTGGTCTGGGAGTGATGAATCTGCTGCCGATCCCGGTTTTGGATGGGGGTCTTTTGATGTACTATTCGGTGGAAGTTTTGACCGGTCGACCTGTATCCGAGCGGGTAGGGCAGCTCGGTCAGCGTCTTGGGATAGGCCTGTTGATGACGTTAATGATGGTTGCTGTCTTCAACGATATCGTCCGTCTGGTTTCCTGATCCGACACGTCCTGCCAAGAGTATTGAACTCTGTATTGAACACAACCATAGCCAATGAAATTACATTCCGCGCTCTACGCCCTGCCAGCCTCACCTCGTCGCCTCATCGCCCTTGCTGCGTTTGCCCTGTGTTCCGGGCAGGCATTGGCAGTCGCACCATTCATCGTCAAGGATATTCGTGTCGAAGGCATCCAGCGTACCGAAGCCGGTACGGTGTTCAGCTATCTGCCGGTGCGTGTCGGTGAAACCTTCAGTGATGACAAAGGCTCGGCCGCCATCAAGGCGCTGTATGCCACCGGCTTCTTCAAGGATGTGCGTATCGAGGCGGAGGGCGATGTGCTTGTCGTGCTGGTCGAAGAGCGGCCAGCGATTGCCGCTGTCGACTTTACCGGCATCAAGGAATTCGACAAGGACCAGCTCAACAAGGCACTCAAGGACATCGGTCTGGGCGAATCGCGCACGTACGACAAGGCACTCGTCGATCGCGCTGAACAGGAACTCAAGCGTCAGTACCTCGGCCGCGGCTTGTATGGTGTGCTGGTCACCACCACCGTGACACCGGTCGAACGCAACCGCGTCAACATCACGTTTGCCGTCGACGAAGGCGAGACCGCTCGTATTCGCCAGATCAACGTGGTCGGTAACAAGGCGTTCGGCGATAGCGAAATCCGCAGTCGCATTGCCTTGAGCACCCCGGGCTGGTTCACCTGGTACACCAAGTCGGATCAGTATTCCAAGCAAAAGCTGACCGGCGACATCGAAGCACTGAAGTCGTTTTACCTCAATCGTGGCTATCTTGAATTCCAGGTCGAGTCGACCCAGGTCTCGATCACCCCCGACAAAAAAGACATCTACATCACGATCAACATCAGCGAAGGCGAGAAGTACACGGTGTCGTCGCTCAAGATCGAAGGGGAAACATTCGGTCGCGAAGAAGAGCTGCGCGGCTTGATGACGCTGAAGGCAGGCGAACTGTATGCCGGTGACAAGCTGACCGAAAGCGTCAAGAAAATTTCGGAACGGATGGGTAACTTTGGCTACGCATTCGCCAACGTCAACGCCAATCCGCAAATTGATCGGGCAAAAAAAGAAGTCGCCTTCACGATTCTGATCGATCCCGGCAAGCGGGTCTATGTGCGCCGGATCAGCATTGCGGGCAATACCAAAACGCGCGATGAAGTGGTCCGTCGTGAATTCCGTCAGTTTGAAAACTCGTGGTATGACGGCCAGAAAATCCGTCTGTCGCGTGACCGGGTTGACCGCCTTGGCTATTTCAAGGAAGTGACCATTGACACGCCCGAAGTGTCCGGCACGACCGACCAGGTCGATATCAATATGGCCGTCGTTGAAAAGCCAACCGGTAACATCCTGATCGGTGCCGGTTTTTCGAGCAGCGAGAAATTGACGCTGACCGGTTCGATCCAGCAAGCCAACGCGTTCGGCAGCGGCACCACCGTAGGTCTCGATGTAAACACCAGCAAGCGCAATCGCACCATCGCGCTATCGCAATCGGATCCGTACTTCACCGACGACGGCATCAGTCGCAGCTACGAAACCTTCCTGCGCACAACGCGTCCACCGGATATCAATACCGGCGACTACCGGGTTCAGCAGCTTGGTGCCAACATCAAATTCGGCGTACCGTTTTCGGAACTGGATACGGTGTTTTTCGGTGCCGGTCTGGAACGTACCCGGGTCGAAACTTTTACCGGCGATCCGCTGCACAACGACAGTCCCGAGCTCTACAAGACCTACGTGCGTAACTTCGGTGATGGCACGAACGCCACCACCAACAGTGTTCCGCTGACCATCGCATGGCAGCGTGACAGCCGCGACAGTGCGTTGTCGCCATCGGCCGGCCGCTACCAGCGCGCCAATCTTGAAATTGCACCGCTTGGCGATCTGAAATATTTCCGGGCGATTTATCAGCATCAGTATTTCCAGCCGCTGTTCCGTTTCATCACGTTGGCGACCAATGCCGAGCTCGACTATGGTCGCGGCTATGGCGGCAAAGCCTATCCGATTTTCAAGAACTTCTATGCCGGTGGTATCGGTTCGGTGCGCGGTTATGACAGCTCGTCACTCGGACCAAAAGCGCTCAACGGCGACCCGCTGGGTGGCGCGTCGCGGGTCATCCTGAATGCTGAATTGCAGTTCCCGTTCCCGGGATCGGGTGCCGATCGCAGTTTGCGGTGGTACACCTTCCTCGATGGCGGTAACGTCTTTGCTGACCAGCAAAAAATTCAGGCGTCGGAGTTGCGCTATTCGGTGGGTATCGGTATCAGTTGGGTTTCACCGGTTGGTCCGCTGCGCTTGAGTTACGGTAAGCCGCTCAATGCAAAACCGGATGACCGTCAGCAAAGTTTCCAGTTCCAACTTGGCCAGGGTTTCTGACCGGACATTGGCATCATCCATTTTTGCATTGCGGAGAATCCCTTTGAAGTTACCGACACCATTGTTCACCGCCCTTCGTCTTGCTGTCATCGCAACAGTGTGTCTGGCATCGCAGGCGCAGGCACAGGAATCCCGGATCGGCTTCGTCAACACCGAACGCATTTTTCGGGAAGCAACACCGGCGAAGGCGGCTCAGGTCAAGATCGATCAGGAGTTTTCCAAGCGTGACAAAGAGCTGCAGGAAGTCGCTGCACGACTCAAGACAATGTCCGACAAGCTTGACAAGGATGTCGCCTTGATAGCCGAGCCGGAGCGTTCAAAGCGTCAGCGCGAACTGACCGATCTCGACAAGGATTTTCAGCGCAAGCAGCGTGAATTCCGCGAAGACCTGAACCAGCGCAAGAACGAAGAACTGGCTTCGGTACTCGAACGCACGACGCGCGTCATCAAGCAGATTGCCGAAGCCGAAAAATATGACATCGTGTTTCAGGACGCGGTCTACGCCAGTCCGCGCATCGACATCACCGACAAGGTGCTGAAAGCCCTGAACAAATAACAGGCAGCAAAGATCACGCATTCGAAACAGTATTTTTCAGGAAAGGCCGCCATGCCCATGTACCTGGTTGACCTGGTCGCCCGGTTGGGCGGCCAATTAATCGGTGACGCCGGACTGCGCATCAGCGGTATCGCGCCGCTCGATGATGCCAGCAACGAGCACATCACTTTTCTTACCAATCCCAAGTTGCGCGCCAGCGCTGCCACCACGCAGGCCGCTGCGATGATCCTGTCACCGGCGGCCCACGCGTTGCTGGGCAGTGAATTTGCCGGCAGCCGTATCGTCACCGACAATCCCTATGCGTACTTCGCCCGCGTGGCGCAGTTGTTTGCCGCGCTTGATGCAACGCCATTTCTGGCTGGCATTCACGCGAGCGCGTGCGTCGATCCTTCGGCGCATGTCGCGGCGAGCGCGCACGTCGGACCACACGTCGTCATCGAAGCCGATGCCGTCATTGGCGAGCAAGTCATTCTCGAAGCCGGTTGCTTCATTGGGCGTGGCGCACACATTGGTGCCGGCACGCACTTTCATGCACGGGTAACGTTCCAGGCACGCTGCCAGATCGGTGCCCGCGGCATTATTCATTCGGGCGCAGTGATCGGTGCCGATGGCTTCGGTTTTGCCAATGAAGGCGGGGCCTGGATCAAGATCCCGCAGACCGGCCGTGTACTGATTGCCGAGGATGTCGAAATCGGTGCCAACACCTGCATCGACCGTGGTGCGCTGGCCGACACGATCATCGAAGAGGGCGTCAAGCTCGACAACCAGATCCAGATTGGCCACAACTGCCACATCGGTGCGCACACGGCGATGGCCGGTTGCGTCGGGGTTGCCGGCAGCGCCGTCATCGGAAAATACTGCACGTTCGGTGGTGCCGCGATGGTGCTCGGCCACTTGACAATTGCCGACAAAGTCCATATTTCGTCAGGCAGTCTGGTCACGCGTTCGATCTCGGAAGCGGGCCAGTACACCGGTTTTTACCCACTGGCAAAAAACGCCGAATGGGAAAAAACTGCCGTTATCGTGCGTAATTTGGGCACGATGCGTGAGAAAATTCGCACTCTTGAAAAAACCGTCAAATCGCTGACAGAAAAGAATAATGAATAGCCTCGATATCAATCAGATCAAACTCTACCTGCCGCACCGTTATCCGATGTTGCTGGTCGACCGGGTACTGACCTGGGAATCCGGCAAGACCATCACCGCGATCAAGAACGTTACCGCCAATGAAGAGTTCTTCAATGGCCATTTTCCGCACAAGCCGGTCATGCCTGGCGTGCTGATGATCGAAGCGCTGGCGCAGACCGCTGCGTTGCTGTCGTTCCTGTCGCTGGGACAAAAGCCCGATGAAAACAGCATCGTGTATTTCCTCGGTATCGACGGTGCGCGCTTCAAGCGCCCGGTGGTGCCTGGTGACCAGATCCGCATGGATGTCGAGATCGTCCGTCATACCCGTGGCATCTGGAAGTACAAGGCCCGCGCCACCGTTGATGGTCAGCTTGCGGTCGAAGCCGAGCTGATGTGCACGATGCGTAATACCAACGATGATGTCGCACCGGTGACCGGCTAATGATCACGCGGATTCATCCGACGGCGCTCATTGATGCCCATGCCGTGCTCGACAGCACGGTTGAAGTGGGCGCGTATTCGATCATCGGTCCGGGTGTGGAGATCGGTGCCGGTACCAAAATCGGTCCGCACGTGGTCATTGACGGCCACACCCGCATCGGTGTCGACAACACGTTTTTCCAGTTTTCATCGATCGGTGCCGCGCCACAGGACAAGAAGTATGCAGGCGAACCCACCCGGCTGGAGATCGGTGACCGCAACGTCATCCGCGAATTCTGTACCTTCAATATCGGTACTGCGCAGGATGTGGGCGTCACCCGTCTTGGCAACGATAACTGGATGATGGCCTATGTCCATCTGGCGCACGACTGCCAGATCGGCAACCACACGATCTTTGCCAACAACGCGCAACTGGCCGGACACGTGCAGGTCGGTGACTGGGCCATCATGGGTGGCTTCTCGAATGTCCACCAGTTCTGCAAGGTCGGCGCGCATGCGATGGTCGGCATGAGTACCAGCCTGACACAGGATGTGCCACCGTTCGTCATGTTGTCCGGCAATCCCGCTGCCGCGCACGGCATCAATATCGAAGGTCTCAAGCGCCGCGGTTTCAGTCGCGAGCAAATCAGTACGATCCGCCACGCGTACAAGCTGATTTATAAATCCGGCTTGACGATGGAGGAGGCAAAACAGGCGCTGCTGGCCGAAGAAGCCAACGTCGCTGCTGACTGTTTGCCGTCACTGGTCCTGCTGCGCCAATTCCTTGAAAATACCAGCCGTGGCATCGTCCGCTGATCCTTCCGGCACCGTCATTGCGATGGTCGCCGGTGAAAGTTCGGGAGACTTGCTGGCCAGTCGCTTGCTCGCCGGATTGCGTCCGCAATTGCCGGAAGCGCGGATGCACGGTATCGGCGGTCCGCATATGGCCGAGTATGGTTTTACCAGCGACTGGCCGATGGAAAAACTGTCGGTGCGCGGCCTGTTTGAAGTGCTGGCGCATTATCGCGAGATCACCACGATCCGCAATTCGCTGCGTGCCGGGCTGATGGCCGAACGGCCGTCGGTCTTCATCGGTGTCGATGCGCCGGATTTCAATCTCGGACTGGAAACCGATCTGAAAAAAGCCGGCATCCCGACCATGCATTTCATCAGCCCGTCGATCTGGGCCTGGCGCGGTGGTCGCATCAAGAAAATCGAAAAGGCGGTCTCGCACATGCTGGTGGTGTTTCCGTTCGAGGAAGCGATCTATCGCAATGCCGGCATTGACGCCACCTATGTCGGCCATCCGCTCGCCGAAATCATTCCGATGACGCCCGATGTGGTCGCTGCGCGCACCGCGCTGAAGTTGCCACTGAGCGCGACTGTCGTTGCCATCATGCCGGGCAGCCGGATGTCGGAACTCAAATACAATGCCGCCGCTTTCGTGGCGACGGCAAGCTTGCTGCAGGAGCGTGATCCGATGATCCGCTTTGTGGCACCGATGGCGGGGCTGGCGCAGGGTCGGTACTTTACCGAATTGGTCGATGCGGCTGGCTTGTCCGAAGTGCCGATCCAGTTGCTCTACGATCAGTCGCATGTCGCGATGGCCGCCGCTGATGTCGTGCTGGTTGCCTCCGGCACCGCCTCGCTGGAAGTCGCGCTGTTCAAAAAGCCGATGGTGATTGCCTACAAGATGTTGCGCGCATCATGGGAAATCATGCGTCACATGGGTTACCAGCCGTGGGTCGGTCTGCCCAATATCCTCGCGCAGGAATTCGTCGTGCCGGAGCTGCTGCAGCAGGCAGCGACACCACAGGCGATGGCCGATGCATTGTGGCAGCAACTCAATGACGTCAATGGCCGCGCGAGACTGGTCGAGCGCTTTACCGAGATGCACCATGCGCTGCTGCGCGATACCTCGCGTGAAAGTGCCAATGCGGTGCTGGCGCTGATCGATCAGTCGCGGACCAGCCTATCCTGAATTTCCTCAATCTCCTGACTGTTGGCTACCTTGACTAATACCGCTGCTTCACTTGCGTTGTACGACTACCCCGGCGAACTGGTGTGCGGTGTCGATGAAGCCGGCCGTGGTCCGCTGGCCGGCCCGGTCTTTGCGGCGGCGGTCATCCTCGATCCGGCCCATCCGATTCGCGGCTTGCGCGACTCCAAGAAACTCACCGAAGCCCGCCGTGATGCGCTGGCCATCGAGATCAAGGCGCATGCGCTGGCCTGGTCGATTGCCGAATGTTCGCATCAGGAAATCGACGAGATCAATATTTTGCAAGCATCGTTGCTGGCGATGAAGCGGGCGGTCGACACCTTGTCGAGCGCACCGACGCTGGCGCTCATCGATGGCAACCGTTGTCCCGTGATGACGGTGCGTGCCATCGCGATTGTTGGCGGCGATGACAAGGTCGATGCGATCTCGGCCGCCTCCATTCTCGCCAAGACCGCGCGTGACGCGGCGCTGGTGGTGCTGCATGCCGCGTATCCCGATTATGCGTTTGATCGCCACAAGGGCTATCCCACGGCACTGCATCTGGAACGCTTGCGATTGCACGGCGTCTCGCCGGTGCACCGACGCTCGTACGCGCCGGTGCGGCGCTTGCTGGCGGAGGGCGACGCATGAAGCCGATCAGTTCACGCGACAACCCGCTCTACAAGGAATTGAAACAACTGGCCACCAGTTCGCAAGCGCGCCGCAAGGCGGGTCGCACGCTGCTCGATGGTGTGCATCTGTGCGAAGCTTATTTGCAGCATCTGGGTATGCCGCAACTGTGCGTCGTCAGTCAGACTGCAACCGTCAATCAGGAAGTGGTGCCGCTACTGATGCAATGCGAAGCCGGGCGGGTGCAATGCATCGTCCTGCCCGATCCGCTGTATCAGGCCATCAGCCAGGTCGAACATGGCGTGGGATTACTGTTCGTTGTCGAGACGCCGCAACTGGTCATGCCGGTCGCGCTCGCTGGCTCCGCCGTCTTGCTCGATAACTTGCAAGACCCCGGCAACATGGGGTCCATCCTGCGCAGCGCAGCTGCAGCCGGGATCGAATACGTATTCTGCAGTCCCGGTACTGCATTCGCGTGGTCGCCAAAAGTACTGCGTGCCGGCATGGGTGCGCACTTCCTGCTGAAGATATTCGAGAACGTCGACCTTGCCGAGGTCGTGCGTCATGCCACTGTCCCGGTGCTGGCCACCAGCTCCCATGTGCCGCAGCGGGTCTATGACATTGACCTGACGCAACCGGTCGCCTGGTTGTTCGGCCATGAAGGGCAGGGCGTCGAACAGTCCTTGCTGGCACTGGCCACGCATCAGGTAGCCATTCCGCATCTCGGCGCGATGGAGTCGTTGAATGTCGCGGCGTGTGCGGCGGTGTGCTTTTTCGAGCAGGTCAGGCAGCGGGGCGCGCAATGACTTTGCTGCTGGGTCCGCATGCAGCACACCCGCAACGTCATGTGGATTTCTAGTTGCCGGGTTGGTGGGTACCAGTCGCCGGTTAGCACCGTCGCTGCATCAAGGGATTGCTTGAGCGTGTTGAAGTGGATGCACAGTGCTACTTTTTCAATGCCTCTTCGTAGTTCTGCCCGCCGTAAAAAATACCAATTATCGTGATGACTCTCCCATCGATATCGAAAGCAATGACTGTCCGTTTTTTGTAATGAGTGACGCGCAGGCCGGGTCTCACCTCGTTAAGTTCCCTGCCTCGATAGGGGAAGGTGGCCAGGCTTTCGCAATAGGACACGATGTTGCCGGTGTAGCGCTCGGCTGTTGCAGGTGAGGCTGCAACAGCGATATATCTAAACAGGGCGACAAGTTGTTGTCGTGCTTCTGGCGTGAAGATAACGACATGATCCATTAACGTTCGGGGTTAGCTTTCTTTAGTTCCAAAGCCAGGCTTTCTCGAACTTCGCCAACCGTGATGGCACGTGTCGGATCCGCTTTGATAGCGTCATATGCCGGACCAGCTTCGTTGTCCAGCCATAGATCGATTGCCCGGTCGCGGGCCATCAGCGTTCTTAATCCGTCTCGAATGACGTCGCCCTCCGTTTCATATTCGCCAGTGGCAACCTTGGATTTGATCGCGTCGGCCATGTCGCTCGGTAACGTGATGCTGAAGTGTTGTGCTGTTCCCATTTTCGACCTCAAAAAAATCTCGGAATTTCATCCTACTGCGGTTCGTTAGTTGGATCTAGTATTTTGCCGGATGGCGCATTGATCTTGCTGGCGTCGTCAGGCAAACGTCGCCGCGCATCCCGGACAAAACTGACCTCGGCCAGCCGTGTTGCGCGGCATTCTCCACGCACCTTCCCCTGCGGTCCCAGCGTCACCTGTGAGATCAGGTCCTGCAAGGGCGGTAGGTGACCCCAGTAGATCAGTAGGCGCGCTTGTCCGATTTGATTTCCTGCAAGATCATCGTCGCAATTTCTTCGATCGACTTGGCAGTTGATGACATCCAGCGAATACCTTCGCGCCGCATCATTGCTTCAGCCTCATTGATTTCGTAGCGGCAGTTTTCGATCGCGGCATATTTGCTTCCCGGACGGCGTTCATTGCGCACTTCCGACAGGCGGTCCGGCGCAATCGACAAGCCAAAAATCTTGGCCTTGTAAGGCAGCAAACCGCTTGGCAGCTTGCCACGCTCAAAGTCTTCCGGGATCAGTGGATAGTTGGCCGCCTTGACGCCGTATTGCATGGCCAGATATAACGTGGTCGGTGTCTTGCCGGAACGCGAGACGCCGACCAGGATCACGTCAGCCATGGCCAGGTTTTTGTGCGACTGGCCATCATCATGCGCCAGCGAAAAATTGATCGCCTCGATGCGGTTCTTGTAATCGTCGGAGTCGGCGATGTTGTGGCTGCGTCCGACCGTGTGGGTCGATTTCGCTCCCAGCTCCAGTTCCAGCGGCTTGACGAAGGTCTGGATCAGGTCCATGACCATGCCGTTCGATTGCGCAATGATTGTTGACAGCTCGGGCTTGATCAGCGTGGAAAAAATGATGGGGCGTTTGCCCTCGAGCTTGAAGGCTTCGTTGACCCGCTGCGCGGCAGCGTGTGCTTTTTCGACGGTGTCGATGAAGGGCATCCGGATCTGGCGAAAACGCAGTTCAAACTGGGTCAGCACTGCATGGCCAAAAGTTTCAGCAGTAATCCCGGTACCGTCCGAAACAAAAAAGACGGTGCGGTCGATTGCGCGGAGCTGTTGCGGCGTGAGATCGGGTGAGTTCATGGTTATTTGAGTACGAGAAAAGCAGGTTGCTGAAGTCAAATCCGATGGCAGCGGTTAAAATGGCCGCCAAACTTGTCACCGGTTGGCCGAAAGAAAAAAACAAAGTGTAAAGGCCAACGCGACGCACGTGCAGATTTCTTATCATCAAGTAGAGGTTGTCATGACTAACGCAGCACAAACCGGAGCAACTGCAGATACGAGTTACGTCGTTTCTTTTGAAAATTTGCGCATGACGGATGTCGATTCGGTCGGCGGGAAAAATTCCTCATTGGGCGAAATGATCAGCCAGCTTGCTGGCGCCGGTGTCCGGGTTCCGGGTGGCTTTGCCACGACGGCCCAGGCCTTCCGTGATTTTCTTTCTTACAGCGACAACGGCGGCGCACCGCTGGCCCAGCGCATCGCCGACCGTCTGGTCGATCTGGATATCGATGATGTCCGCGCACTGGCACAGGCCGGCACCGAGATCCGTTCATGGATCGTCGAGACGCCATTCCAGCCGCGTCTGCAAGCCGAGATCGATACGTTCTACCAGCAACTCGTGGCCGACTCGAGCAGCGAAATGTCGTTTGCCGTGCGCTCATCGGCCACCGCCGAAGACTTGCCCGATGCGTCGTTCGCCGGTCAGCAGGAAACTTTCCTGAACGTGGTCGGCATCGACAACGTGCTCGAAGCAATGAAGCACGTGTTCGCATCGCTGTACAACGATCGCGCAATTTCGTACCGCGTCCACAAGGGTTTTACCCACGCTGAAGTCGCGTTGTCGGCAGGCGTGCAGCGCATGGTGCGTTCCGACCTCGGTGCTGCCGGTGTGATGTTTACGCTCGATACCGAATCCGGTTTCCGTGACGTCGTGTTCATCACGTCAAGCTACGGTCTCGGTGAAACCGTCGTGCAGGGTGCCGTCAACCCGGACGAATTCTATGTGCACAAGCCAATGCTGGAAATGGGCAAACTGCCTATTATCCGCCGCAACATCGGATCAAAACTGATCAAGATGGAATTTACCGGCGAAGCGAAAGCTGGCCGCTCGGTCAAGACCGTTGACGTCCCCATCGAAATGCGCAATCGCTATTCGCTGGATGACAATGAAATCGTCGAGCTGTCGAAGTACGCGGTCATTATCGAAAAGCACTACGGCCGCCCGATGGACATCGAGTGGGGCAAAGACGGTCGCGACGGCAAGCTGTACATCCTGCAGGCGCGTCCTGAAACCGTGAAATCGCAGCAAAAAGCGACCGACGCTCAACAGCGTTTCAAGCTCAAGGGCAGCAGCACGGTGCTGGTCCACGGTCGTGCAATCGGCCAGAAAATTGGTGCCGGTCCGGTTCGCGTAATTCACGATGCCGCCGACATGGAACGTGTCCAGCCGGGCGACGTGCTGGTTGCCGACATGACCGACCCGAACTGGGAGCCGGTCATGAAGCGCGCTGCCGCCATCGTCACCAATCGTGGTGGCCGCACCTGTCATGCCGCGATCATCGCGCGTGAACTGGGCGTGCCTGCCGTGGTTGGTTGCGGTGACGCGACCGAGATTCTGAAGGACGGTACGTTCGTCACGGTCTCTTGTGCCGAAGGTGACGAAGGCAAAATTTATGACGGCTTGCTCGAAACCGAAATCACCGAAGTGCTGCGCGGCGAACTGCCGAAGCTGCCACTGAAGATCATGATGAACGTCGGCAATCCTCAACTGGCTTTTGACTTCCAGTCGATCCCGAACAACGGTGTTGGTCTCGCGCGTCTTGAGTTCATCATCAACAACAACATCGGCGTGCATCCGAAAGCGATTCTCGAGTATCCGAATATTGATGCCGACCTGAAGAAGGCCGTCGAGTCCGTTGCGCGTGGTCATGCTTCACCGAAGGCGTTTTATGTCGACAAGCTGGCCGAAGGCATGGCGACCATTGCTGCCGCTTTCTGGCCTAAGCCAGTTATCGTGCGCTTGTCCGACTTCAAGTCGAACGAGTACAAGAAGCTGATCGGCGGTTCGCGTTACGAGCCCGATGAAGAAAACCCGATGCTGGGTTTCCGCGGCGCGGCACGGTATCTGTCGGCGGATTTTGCCGAGTCGTTCGAGATGGAATGCCTGGCCATGAAACGCGTGCGTAACGACATGGGCCTGACCAACGTCGAAATCATGGTGCCGTTCGTGCGTACGCTCGGACAAGCTGAAAAAGTCGTCAGCCTGCTCGGCAAGAATGGCCTCAAGCGCGGTGAAAATGGTTTGCGCCTGATCATGATGTGCGAAGTGCCATCGAACGCGATTCTGGCTGAGCAGTTTCTTGAGTACTTCGACGGTTTCTCGATCGGCTCGAACGACCTGACCCAGCTGACCCTGGGTCTGGATCGTGACTCCGGCATGGAATTGCTGGCGGCCGATTTTGACGAACGTGATCCTGCGGTGCGTGCGTTGTTGTCGAAAGCGATTGCGGCGTGTCGCGCAGCGGGCAAGTACATCGGTATCTGCGGTCAGGGGCCTTCGGACCATCCTGATTTCGCCGAATGGCTGATGCTCGAAGGTATTGAATCGATCTCCCTCAACCCTGATTCGGTCATCGATACCTGGCAAAAACTGGCAGCGCTGAACAAGCCGGCCTGAAAAGCGCAGTCATCGTCAAATTAAAGCAGCTACCGATTTCGGAAAATGCCTCAATATGACAGTTAACCCCGGAGCTTTGCGGCTACCGGGGTTTTTTTTCGGAGGGAACAATCATGACGCAATGGATTATGTGGATGGCTGTCGCAGGCGTGCTGGTTACGCTGGAAATATTTTCTGGTACGTTTTATTTGCTAATGATTGCTGTCGGTGCGGCAGCTGGTGCGATTGCAGCCTATGCCGGTCTGGACACGCCGGTGCAATTTCTGGTCGCTGGCGTAGTGGGGGTGGGTGCGACGATTGCGCTCAATCGCAGCAAGCTGGGCAAGGGCAGTCGCGTTGTTGCGGCGCGCGACCCCAACATCAATCTTGACGTCGGACAAATGATCACGATCGACCAGTGGCAGCATCCTGTCGGTGGTCGCTCGACTGCGCGGGCACGGTATCGCGGCGCGCTGTGGGATGTTGAATACATCGGCGCCGGTGTTGCGCAAGCTGGCGTGCACGAGATCAGAGAAATTCGCGGCAGCTGTCTGCTCGTCGCAATGCCTTCGGAAAAGAATCATTCACAAGCGCTTTCACAACCAAAGAGGTAATCCATGGAATTGAGTTTCGGCAGCGTCTCCCTGATCCTTTTCATTCTGGCGGTGGTCTTCGTCATGAAGACCATCAATATCGTTCCGCAGCAGCACGCGCTGGTCATCGAACGACTAGGCAGGTACCACGCGACACTCGCGCCGGGTTTGCATATTGTGATTCCGTTCATTGATCGGGTCGCCTACAAGCACATCCTGAAAGAGATCCCGCTCGATGTGCCGCCGCAGGTTTGTATCACCAAGGACAATACGCAGTTGCAGGTCGACGGCGTCCTGTATTTTCAGGTCACCGATCCCAAGCTGGCATCGTATGGTTCGTCGAATTACCTTCTTGCGATTACCCAGTTGGCGCAAACCACGCTGCGGTCGGTGATTGGCAAGATGGAGCTCGACAAGACCTTCGAGGAGCGCGAACAAATCAACATCGCGATCGTCAATGCCATCGATGAATCAGCTGCGAACTGGGGCGTGAAAGTCATGCGCTACGAGATCAAGGACTTGACTCCGCCGAAAGAAATCTTGCTCGCGATGCAGGCACAAATTACGGCCGAGCGGGAAAAGCGGGCGCTGATTGCGGCATCGGAAGGTCGCCGGCAAGAGCAGATCAATATTGCTGATGGCGAACGTCAAGCACAAATTGCCAGGTCCCAAGGCGACCAGCAGGCATCGATCAATCGCGCCCAGGGACAGGCCGCCGCGATCGTGGCGCTGGCCGAAGCCAATGCCGACGCGTTACGCCAAACCTCGTCGGCGATTCTGGAGCCCGGTGGTTCCGATGCGGTCAATCTGAGGGTGGCAGAGCAGTATGTAGCGGCGTTTTCGCAACTGGCCAAAACCAACAATTCGATCATCGTACCGGCCAATCTCAGCGACATCAGTGGCCTCATTGCCGGCGCGATGCAGGTAGTGAAATCGCAGCAGAAGGTTTGACAGGTTCAGTTTCAGGGGGCCGCCTCAAGGCGTGCGGTGCAATAACCGAAGGGCATTGCACCGACTAAGCTCACACCATCCGACTAGCGGCGATGCGTCTTCATTGCCTGCGCGACTTCGCGCTGACCATCGCGGTCACGCTCGGTGGCGCGTTTGTCGTGCTGCTTCTTGCCTTTGGCAAGACCCACTTCAAGCTTGATGCGCCCGCCTACGTAATGCAGGTTGATGGGTACGAGCGTGTAGCCGGAGCGCTCGACCTTGATGATCATCTTCTTGATTTCAGCGGCATGCAGCAGTAACTTGCGGGTGCGCGTCGCTTCCGGATGAACGTGCGTCGATGTCGAGGTCAGGGCACTGATGTGCGCACCGAACAGGAACACTTCATTACCGCGTACGATGACGTACGCTTCCTTGAGCTGCACGCGGCCGGCACGAATCGATTTGGCTTCCCAGCCTTGCAGCGAGAGTCCGGCTTCGAAACGCTCTTCGACAAAGTAATCGTGGAATGCTTTTCTGTTATCAACTATGGTCATGAGGTAAAGATCGGTGCGGTCGGTTAGAATTTCGGACTATTGAATTTATCAAACGGATCAAATAATGGCAGTCGTGCACAAATCCGTTTTGCTGGGCTACAGCGCCGAACAAATGTTCGCACTGGTAGACAAGGTCGAAGACTATCCCATATTTCTGCCATGGTGTGGTGGCGTTGAAGTGCGCTCGCGGGAAGGCAACAAGCTGACAGCAACCCTGAGCATCAATTATCACGGCATCCGGCAAACTTTTACTACCGAAAATACCAATCAGCCACCGTTCCTGATGACGATGAAACTGGTCGATGGTCCGTTCAAATTGCTCGACGGAACCTGGACCTTCAAGTCATTGCGCAGCGATGCCTGCAAGATCGATTTCGAGCTGCACTATGAGTTTTCAAACCGGTTGATCGAGGGTGTCATCGGGCCGGTCTTCAGTATCATCGCCAACAGTTTTGTCGATTCATTTTGCAAGCGTGCCGAGGTGGTCTATGGCTGAATCGCTGATGCCGGTGCAGGTCTGCTATGCATCGCCCATCGAGCAACGGCTGGTGTCACTCAATGTCCCCGTTGACACCACCATCGCCGAAGCGGTGCGCTTGGCGATGCCGGATATCGATCTTGGCCAGCATCGGGTCGGTATTTTCAGCAAACTGAAAACGCCGCAAACCGTGTTGCGCGAGCACGATCGGGTGGAGCTGTACCGGCCGTTGCTGGCCGATCCCAAAGAGTCCCGGCGCAAGCGGGCCAAGTCAGGCTGAGCACGCACCTGTGCCTAGCGGCAATCGCTGACTAACTTCCGGACAGTGCGCATTTCGGCTTCACGCTGTTCATCGTTCATCGTGTAACGCTCTCCGTTCTTGTCGACGCTGCTGATACGCATGCCGTCTTCCAGAGTGCGTTGATACGCCTTGGCTCTCCCGCAATTGGCTGTTTTTTCTGCTGCAGCGGTTTTGTCGTCGCTCGCTTTTTTGTCGATGTCAGCTTGTTCCATCCGGCGTTTCCGGAAATCTGCATTGCGCTCTGCGGTGCTCAATGGTGCGACTGGCTTATCTGTGTCCGGGTCGTCGGAAGTCGTTTCAGTTCGGGTAGGCAGCTCTGCTACGGGCTCTTTCAGGATAGCTGTGCGTGGTATCGATGCCGGTGGCGGTCTGTCGGAAAATTGTTTGGTTCCTTTGGCATCGAGCCACACATACTGCGCTGACACGGACCCTGACATCAGCAGGACCACCGTGACGGCGAGTGATTTTAGCGAGAACAGGTTCATGTTTTCCTCTTGTTGAGATGGATCAACTGATAGTCACGATTTCGCCATGCTTTGGCGTGGCTGTCAATGCGTTGCGGGTCGCTTGTTGATGGACGGTATTGAAACAACGACTTCGAGAGGGATGTCTGTATAATTCGATTTTGCGCCAATAGGAAATACTATGCGTCTTCTTCAAAAGGCACTCACATTCGATGATGTGCTGCTCGTCCCGGCTTACTCGAATATCCTCCCCAAAGACACGATTCTGCAGACGCGCTTGTCCCGCAACATCATGCTCAATATTCCATTGCTCTCCGCAGCGATGGACACAGTGACCGAATCCCGCCTGGCAATTGCGATGGCGCAAGAAGGCGGAATCGGCATCATCCACAAGAACCTGACCCCGCGCGAGCAGGCCCGTGAAGTGTCCCGGGTCAAGCGCTTTGAATCCGGCGTGGTGCGCGACCCCATCACGATCCCGCCGAACATGAAGATACGCGATGTCATTTCGCTGTCGGCGCAGCACGGGATCAGCGGATTTCCGGTGGTCGAAGGCAAGATGGTCATCGGCATCATCACCAACCGCGACCTGCGTTTTGAAGAAGAACTCGATGCAGAAGTGCGCGCCAAAATGACGGTGCGTGAAAAGCTGGTGTTCGTCAAAGACGGTGCCGAGTTGTCCGAAGCCAAACGCCTGATGAACAAGCACCGGCTCGAACGTGTGCTGGTGGTCAACGATGACTTTGAATTGCGCGGCCTGATCACCGTCAAGGACATCCAGAAATCGACCGAACATCCGTTCGCCTGCAAGGACGAACACGGCAAATTGCGCGTCGGTGCGGCTGTTGGCGTTGGTGCCGATAACGACGAGCGCATCGAGTTGCTCGCTGCTGCTGGCGTTGATGTGGTTGTTGTTGATACCGCGCATGGTCATTCGCAAGGCGTGCTGGATCGGGTCAAATGGGTCAAAACTAATTTCCCGCATATTGATGTCATCGGCGGCAACATCGCCACGGCAGCGGCGGCAAAAGCATTGGCCGACTACGGTGCCGATGGCGTGAAGGTCGGCATCGGTCCGGGTTCTATCTGTACCACCCGCATCGTCGCGGGTGTCGGCGTGCCGCAGATTTCAGCGATCTCGAATGTCTCCCAGGCGCTCAAGGGCACCGGCATTCCGTGCATCGCCGACGGTGGCATCCGCTTCTCGGGGGATATCTCGAAAGCGCTGGCTGCCGGGGCGTCCAGCGTGATGATGGGCAGCATGTTCGCCGGGACCGAAGAAGCGCCGGGCGAAGTGATCCTGTTCCAGGGGCGCAGCTACAAGTCGTATCGCGGCATGGGCAGTCTGGCGGCAATGGCCGATGGGTCGGCGGACCGGTATTTTCAGGATGCCGGCAGCGGCAACGACAAGTTCGTTCCAGAGGGCATCGAAGGCCGGGTCGCCTACAAGGGCAGCGTGCTGGCCATCCTGTATCAGCTGGTTGGTGGCGTGCGTTCATCGATGGGTTACTGCGGTTGCGCCACGATCGAAGAGCTGCGCGAAAAAGCCGAGTTCGTCGAAATCACCTCGGCCGGCATGCGCGAGTCGCACGTTCATGATGTCCAGATCACCAAGGAAGCGCCGAATTATCGCGCCGAATAACTGATCGCTATTGTTGATCGTCGTTGTTGATCGTCGTAGTCATTCGGCAGGGCTGGCGGATTTCCGTGCAGCCCTGCTGACATTTTATTGATGCTTTTTTTAAATCGACCAAGCCATGCATTCCAAAATTCTGATCCTCGATTTCGGTTCCCAGGTAACCCAGCTGATTGCGCGTCGCGTGCGCGATGCGGGCGTGTTTTCTGAAGTTTTTCCGTACGACGTCAGCGATGAGTTCGTGCGCAATTACGGTGCCGCTGGCGTAATCCTGTCGGGTGGTCCGAACTCGGTGACCGAAGGCGATACGCCGCGCGTTCCGCAAGCCGTCTTTGAACTGGGTGTGCCGGTATTCGGTATTTGCTATGGCATGCAGGCGATGGCCGAGCAGCTCGGTGGCAAGGTCGAAAACGGGTCGGTGCGCGAGTTTGGTTACGCCGAAGTACGTGCCCGCGGCCACACGGCGCTGTTCGATGGCATCAGCGATTTCACCACGGCAGAAGGTCACGGCATGCTCAAAGTCTGGATGAGTCATGGCGACAAGGTCACCGAAATGCCGGCCGGCTTCAAGTTGATGGCATCGACCGACAGCTGCCCGATTGCCGCGATCGCCGATGAAACGCGACATTTTTATGCGGTGCAATTCCATCCGGAAGTCACGCACACGCTGCAGGGAAAAGCCATCATCGGCCGTTTCGTGCACGATATTTGCGGCTGCAAATCGGACTGGAACATGCCTGATTACATCGAGGAAGCCGTAGCATCGATCCGTCAGCAAGTCGGTAATGATGAAGTCATCCTCGGCTTGTCCGGCGGGGTCGACAGCAGCGTTGCGGCCGCACTGATCCATCGCGCCATCGGTGACAAGCTGACCTGCGTGTTTGTCGATCATGGCTTGCTGCGCCTGAACGAAGGCGACATGGTCATGGAGATGTTCGCCAACAATCTGGGCGTCAAGGTCATCCGTATCGATGCCACTGATCAGTTCATGGGGCATCTCGCTGGCGTCACGGACCCGGAACTCAAGCGCAAAATTATTGGCCGCGAATTTGTCGAAGTCTTCCAGGTCGAATCGGCCAAACTGAAAGAGGCCAAGTGGCTGGCACAGGGCACGATTTATCCGGACGTGATTGAAAGTGCCGGCAAGGGCAAAAAGGGACACACGATCAAGAGTCACCACAATGTTGGCGGCTTGCCCGATACGCTGAACCTGAAATTGCTCGAGCCATTGCGCGAACTGTTCAAGGATGAAGTGCGCGCGCTGGGCGTAGCGCTCGGCTTGCCTCCGACGATGGTGTATCGCCATCCGTTTCCGGGTCCGGGCTTGGGCGTGCGCATCCTCGGTGAAGTCAAGAAGGAATACGCTGACTTGCTGCGTCGCGCCGATGCGATTTTCATCGAAGAACTGCGCGCATGCACGCTCGACCTGCCGGCCGGAATCGACCAGCAAGGCATCGTCAACAACTGGTACGAAGGCACCAGCCAGGCGTTTGCCGTATTCCTGCCAGTGAAGTCGGTGGGTGTCATGGGCGATGGCCGCACCTATGAATACGTGGTCGCCTTGCGCGCAGTACAAACGCAGGACTTCATGACCGCGCACTGGGCGCATTTGCCGCACGAACTGCTTGGGCGCGTATCGAACCGGATCATCAACGAAGTGCGTGGCATCAACCGCGTGGTCTACGATATTTCGGGCAAGCCGCCGGCGACGATTGAGTGGGAATGATTTTAGGTCTTTCGGCAGCTTTCGCGGACTATCGGAAAAGTCACTTAACTTATTGATTTATATAAGTTTAAATCGCGAAAGCTATCGGCAACTATTGACGGCAAGCGAATCTTTTTGTCGGTAATCCTGACGGTAATGAAAGCTAGGCAAGCCATCTAAAAATATTTACCGTCTGACTGTTTTCGGCGTTGACGGTAAAAAATAAGAGAAAGAGCTAGTATTCATGCGGGTTTCAGAGCATTCTGTGTCTTTTGAGTCGTTGACGGTAAAATTGCCGTTCTCAGGAGGACACCATGCTGACCGATACCGCACTGAAGAATCTCAAACCCAAGGATGCACCCTACAAGGTGACGGACAGGGATGGCATGTATGTGACGGTCTCGACGGCGGGTACCGTCACGTTCCGTTATGACTACCGGATCAATAGCAGGCGCGAAACGCTGACGATTGGCCGCTATGGGCCAGGCGGTCTGTCGCTGGCCCGTGCACGCGAAAAGTGCATCGACGCGAAGCGGGCGGTTTCGGAAGGACAGTCCCCGGCGCAGGAAAAGCAGCGAGAGAAGAGGCGCCTTTCGGACGCCAAAACCTTCCAGGAATTTACCGACGAGTGGTACGAGGGTGCGCGGATGGCCGACAGCACGCGGTCGATGCGCAAGAGCATCCTTGACCGGGACATCCTGCCTGTGTTCAAGAGCCGCTTGCTGAGCGAGATCAGTCCTGATGACCTGCGCGATCTGTGCGACAAGGTGAAGGGGAGGGGAGCACCAGCAACGGCAATCCATGTCCGCGACATCATCAAGCAAATCTACGGTTTTGCCATCTTGCACGGCGAGAAGGTGGCCAACCCTGCCGACGACGTTGGACCATCGTCGATCGCTACTTTCGTGGCACGGGATCGAGCGCTGTCGCCGTCCGAGATACGCATCATGCTCAAGCAGTTGGAGTACGTCGCTTCGTACCCGACCATCAAACTGGGTCTGCGGCTTATCTTGCTCACGCTGGTGCGCAAAGGCGAACTGATCCACGCGACATGGGATGAGATCGACTTCGAGAATGCACTGTGGACTATCCCAAAAGCCCGCATGAAGGCCGGCAAGGCCCACAACATCTATCTGTCGCAGCAGGCGCTCGACATCATGATCGCACTGCGCACCTGCGCCGGTGGCTCAAGATACCTGTTGCCTTCGCGCTATGACGGCGACAAGTGTATGTCGAACGCCACGCTGAACCGTGTCGGGCAGATAGTCGTGGAGCGGTCGAAAGCGAAGGGTCTGCCAATCGAAAATTTCACTGTGCATGACCTGCGCCGCACCGGTTCGACCATCCTCAACGAGTTGGGCTTCAACAGTGACTGGATCGAGAAGTGTCTTGCCCACGAAGATGGCCGTTCATCACGCGGCATCTACAACAAGGCTGAATACGCCGAGCAGCGCCGCCACATGCTGCAAGAGTGGGCCGATATGGTTGACGCCTGGGTGGCCGGCGAATCGCATACCCCGACCTTGCTGCCCCCGTCGATGAAGATCATCACGACACAGGCGTTGCTTTGACGGGGCGGTGCTTGCGCTGACGCACGTCCGGCGAGGGGGCTCGTTTTATCTGCGCGCTGTCGGAAGCTTGGCGGCGCGCATCAAGCCATGCCTCTACCTCCGTCAAATCCCACACCACGCAGCGTGCGGTTAGATTGAACCTGCGCGGAAATTCACCGCGCCGTTCCATGTCGTAGATCGTGGTGTCGGCCAGAGGCACGATTTGTCGCAACTCGGGACGGCGGATCGTGCGTCGGAAGGGCAAGATATTCGGCGCGATCAGTCGTGGTAGCGGCATGCCGCGTAGGTCGTTTGCATCAGAGTCGTTGTTCGACCTCGCGGCCTGCAAACTTCGATCTGCTTTGTTCATGATCTTCTCCATCAGCAGGGCAGTTGCTGCGTGCATTGCAACGGCCGATATAAATACGGTCCTGTGATGGTGATCTTTCCGGCATCTATTGAAAACTCGCTCAGGCGTGCATGAGCGTATTCTGATTGCGCTCACGCGGCGCGGTTGTGAATCACTTCGCCGTGATCTTCTTGAAGCCGCGATCCCGCGCCATGAACGCTTCGAGCATGTGCGGGATCAGCGTCGTGGCATCAATCGGCTCGCCGTAGGTCTGAGCATGTTGCGTGGCGTAGCGTTCCAAGTCGGTCTTCAACGCGGTGGTGAGCGCAATGGTGATTTTGACTGTCTCAGTCTTGGTCGGCAGCGGCCCCAGCCGCAGCTTGTTGGTGGTCGTACTCATTGCGACGATCCCCTTTGGAAGAACAGCGGCTGGTACGGCCGCAAGATCAGATCCTTGTTCACCATGACCCGCATCGGGAAGCCGGGCCGGATAGTGAGCGTCGGCTGGATGCTCACATTGCGTTTGGTGATCTCCTGACCGACCTGGTTCACTGTGTCCTGCCCGCTCTGGCGCGTGGCAATGATGATTTTGCTATCGCTGCCGGTGCGATCAGGCGCAGCCAACTCAGCACCCACGCCGAGCAGCGTGGACAACGCAGCACCGGCGAGGATGCGATCCCAATGCCAATCGACGCCATCTTCCAGTCCGGCATAGCCCGCTGGGTCGATGCCGGGCAGGCGGTCGAGCGAAATGGATGAGGTATCGGGCAGGATCAACCGCGTCCACACAAGTAACACGCGCCGCTGACCGAATGACACCTGGCTGTCGTAGCGGCCGATCAGGCGTGAGCCCTGCGGAATCAGCAGGAAGCGACCTGTGGCCGTGTCGTAGACCGCCTCGGTGACGTTGGCGATGACCTGCCCCGGCAGATCGGAATTGATGCCCGTCACCAGCGCTGCCGGAATGATGGTGCCCGCCATCACCTGGTAGGGAGAGGCTGGCAGTTGCAAGCTGGCCGGATTACGGGTTGCGGTGTCGCCGCCATTGGCGACAAACGCCTGCTTCTGATCCTGCCGGTTTTGCACCGCCGTCGGGTCGGTCGGTTGCGCGGATGCGGCCGCAGGCGCCATCGGATTGAATGGCTGGTTGCCAGATACCGACTCGGGCATGGCCGAATTCGCAGTAGGCGACGGCGCTGCTTTCACCGCACCGCTGCGAAAGAAAACCCCCGAATGTGCCGCCTCATCGGCATCACCTGGCTGCGCAATGCGTCCAGCCTGCGCGGGCGCTCCCGCATTACGCTGCGCCACTATGGCCGGACCCAGGTCGCCCGGCAATGGTTCGCCCAAAACGGGCACCGGCTTGGCAGCCACCGGCACCTTGGAATAGTCCTTGGGCAACTGGTCGAGGTTCTCGGCATGCGAGACACGGTCCACGTTGTACAGTTCGGCTGCCGCGTTGCGCTCGCGCTTGTGCGATTGCAGCGACCACAGTGTGCCGCCCAACACGACCGCACCCAGCGTTCCCGCAAGGACGGCCAGCATGCGCCGGTTCAGTCGCGTGACCGGGCGCGGCGAAGCGCGCAGAGCCATGGTGTCCGGGTCAGCCTTGTTCGACCCAGTTGGTGGTGGCGTGGCGGGCGTGCTCATGCTCAATGCCTCCGTGCCGCGCTGCTCACACCATCGGTGCGCTCTATGCGAACAACGGCGGCCTTGTCAGCGCCCAGCCGCAATTCGGCCGCACCGAACAACCGATCCACCACGTAGTACGGTGAGCGGAAGCGGTAGTTCACGAGCTGGCCATCCCCCTGCGTTCCGATCACGAACAGCGGCGGCAACTCGCCCTGCGCGATGCCGGCGGGGAACTGGATGTAGACCCGCTCGCCGTCGTCGAAGGCGCGCAGCGGCTTCCACGGTGGGCTGTCGCCGGAAATCGCGTAGCGGAATTTGATCTGCTCCAGCGGCAAGCCTGAGTCCACCGGCGCAGCCGTCTGAGCTTGCTGCGCTTGCTTTTGCAAGGCCAGCAGGCGGTCTTTCGGGTAGTCCCACGATGCGGACGCCATCCATGCCTGCGGCGTCGAAGACAGTTCAAGCAGGTAGGTGCGGCGATTGGTGGTGATGACCAGGTTCGTCTTCAGCCCGATGCGCGTTGGCTTTACGAGAATGTTTACACGCAGGCTGGCGCCCGCACCGCTGGCCGTGTCGCCGACGATCCAGCGCACGGTGTCACCGGCCGAGACCGTTACCAGCTCTTCGCCCTGCTGCAAGGCGATGACGGTGACGCGGCCCGGACTGGTGTAGACCTGATACAGCGCGCCGTCCGCATAAGGCCAGACCTGGATGGCGTTGATATAACCCTCCCGGCTCGGTGCCACGCGCGCTTCGGCATTGGCGCGCGCCACGCGGGTTTTCTCATCAGGTGATTCAGTTGCCGGTTTGTCCTCGGGTACGTTCCGCAAGGATTTCAACTGCTCGGGCAGCGGCAGCGGTTTTGGCACCTCGACTATCTCGATGGGTTTGGGCGGTTCGGCCAAAACGTGCGCCGCCATAGATTCATCTAACGTGATGTCAGGTGGCGGCTGTCCATGCGTGGCGCAGCCTGTGACGGTTGCCAAGGTGGCACTCAGGATCAACGGAAAAGCGACAATGCGGATTTGTGTTTTCATGGTTTCTTCACTCCTTCAGTTGCGTCGAGTTCACGGCTCCAGGACAGGCCGTTGACATAGATTCCCAGCGGGTTTTTGCGCAGTCGCTCTTCGGTGCGCGGCGGCTGCAGCACCACGGACAGCATGGCGGTCCAGCGCTCGGTGCCCGAGGGCGAACCGTTCGCGTAGTTGCGCTCGATCCAGCGCACCTGAAACGAGGATTCGCTGGCGCGAACCACACTGGTGATTTCCACCGCCGTCGAGGTCTGGCCGATGCGCGCGAACGGATCGTTGGTGCGTGCGTAGTCGTTCAGCGTAGCCGCACCTTTGTCCGTCGTGTAGTCGTAGGCTTCGAGCCAGTTTTGGCGGACAACGATCGGATCGATCGACAGCGAGCGCACGTCGGTGACGAAGCGCGCCAGGTGGTAGGCAATCTGCGCGTCGTTCGGCTTGTACGGCGTGGCCGCTTCGCCGACCGCGCGTACCTGACCACCGGCGGCCACCTCCACCACATACGGCGTGACGATGGATTGCGCTGAGCGCCACACCAGACCGCCCGCCATCAGCAATGCCAGCGACAGACAGCCGAAGGCCATCAGCCGCCAGTTCTTCGCCTGCACGCGGGCGCTGCCGATACGCTGATCCCAGACCTGCGCAGCGGCTTGGTAGGGAGTGACAGGCGCGGGCGTTTCCGAGTAGCGCACCTGTGGTCGTTTGAATAGCATGAATTCTTCTCCTCAAGGGTTGGCGTCAAGTGCTGGATTCATCGCGCAGGCTCGGGCTGGCGCCGCTGCCACCGTGGTCGCCCGCGCGCAACGTGTGCGCCGCCGTCGAGACCGCACTGCTTGCTTGCTGTTTGCGCCGCATTTGTTTGGCCCAAGCGGGCTCGCCCGCAGGGGGCTTGGCGTCAGTCGATTCGGCTGATTCGGGTGCACCGGCTGCTGCCGCAGGCGCAGCAGCCTCCGCGACGAAATTCGCTACGCGGTCCTTGACCGCCTTCGCACCGGCTGCGACGCGCTGGCCGACAGCACCGGCACCGCTCTTGGCCACATTGGCGAGGCCCGCGCCGGCAGCGCGAACACCGCTACTACCCGATGCCGCAGCACCGGCCTGGTAAGCGGATTTCGCACCGCTTGCCATTGAACTGGTTGCACGTCCGGCCGAAGCGGCGCTGCCGATGGCCGCGCGCGCGGCACCCGGTGCCATGCGCGCACCTGCCGCGACCGCTGCGCCACCTGATGCGATAGCGGCACCACCGGCCACTGCCAAACCAGCGACACCCAGCGCCGTTCCGGCCGCAGCGCCAGCGCCGAGCTGTGGTGCGCCCGACACCAGCCCGGTCGCAATCCCCGGCCCGAAGATTCCCAGTCCCAGCATCGCCAGCGAGGCCAGCATGATGGTCAGCGCCAGGTCGATGGATGGCTCAGTGCCGGGCGGCACCTGAAACTGTGCAAACAGTCCTGTGCCGATGCCCACAATGACTGCGAGCACCAGTACCTTGATGCCAGACGACACGACGTTGCCCAATACCCGCTCGGCCAGAAATGCCGTCTTGTTCCATAGCGCAAACGGCACTAGCACGAAGCCCGCGAGTGTCGTCAGTTTGAATTCGATCAGCGTGACGAAGAGCTGCACCGCCAACACGAAGAAGCTGATGATCACTACCAGCCAGGCGAGGAACAACACCGAGATGACATCGAGGTGCGCGAACACTTCCGGGAAGCCGGTCATGTCGCTGATCTGCGCCATGATGGGCCGCGCTGCATCGACGCCGACTTTGGCTAGTACACCCGGTCGTAGAAACTGCGCTTGCGTCAGTGTGGAACCCGACGCCACCAGCCCGAGACCGGCAAAGGAGCGGAACAGAATGCCCGCCAGATTGTTGAAATTGCCGATGATGAATGCGAAGGCACCGACGTACAGCGTCTTTTTGATCAGCTTGCCAATGACCTCTTCGCCGCCCATGGCCCAGAACAGTCCGGCCAGCGTCATGTCGATCACCACCAGCGTGGCGGTGAGGAACGCCACCTCGCCATGCAGCAATCCGAAACCCGAGTCGATATAGCGCGAGAAAACATCAAGGAAATGGTCGATGACCGACAAGTCGTTCATGGCTTAGTCCTTCGGTGTGGGCGGTGGCGTAGCTGGTGGCGCAGGCGTGTACGGTGTGCCGCTGCCCATGAAGCGCCGCCGCGTGGCCTCGGCGGCCATCGTGCATAGCGCATCGCCTACCTTCGCGTGGTCGGCTTTGCACTGAGCGCGGACATCCTTCAGTCGTTCGGGATTGGCCATCAGCGATTCGACGGACTCGGTGGGGACCGGCTTGCTGCACGCGGCCAGTAGCAATGTGCAGGCGGTAACGGTGAGAAGGGTTTTCATGGTCGAGTCCTCATGGGTTGTAGTAGTTGATCGTGGTCGGCGTGTAGAGAGTGCCATCGCCCTGGAAGCGACGGCGCACTTCACGCGCACGCTCTTGGACTGCGACCTGCCGTGCTTGTTCCAGCGCGGTGGCCCGGTCCTGCGTGATCTGGAGCTGCTGCGCCTGGATGGCTTGGCGGGATTGCAGGGCCAGCAATTGGTTCGTCGCCTGCGTGGCCTGCAGCGCGCCAACGGCGGACTGGCTGCGGTTCACGAGATCAGTCAAGGTCTGCTCGTCGGATGCAAAATTCTGTACAGCCTGCGACTGCACCTGGGTCGCGGTGCGCAGCGCCTCCAACGAATTGCGCCAGCGCGTGCGGGCGTCGGTTGACATCTGACTACCCGACGTGGAGGCGGTATAGGCATTGGGATAGAGCCGCGCGAACTCGGTTTCCATCTGCGACAGGTTGAAGGCAAGCCCCTGCGCCTGTTGCAGGAGCTGGTTCGTCGCCGACAGTGCTGCACGTAGCTGATTAAGTGCGCTGAAGTCCAGACTGGTCAGATTCTTGGCGTCGTTCATCAGCATCTGCGCCTCGTTCTGGAGCTGCTTGATCTGGTTGTTGATCTGCTCCAACGCGCGGGCGGCTGTCATGATGTTCTGCACGAGGTTGGTCGGATCGATCACGACCCACTGCGCTTGCGCAGCAGGCATGGTGCCCACCAGAATGGTGGTGGCGATGGCAAGCAAGGTTTTCTTCATGGCTGCTTCTCCTGGGATGTGAAGGGGAACGACGGATAAGAGGGAATCAGGTCTGCGGCCCAGTCGAGGCCGCGATGGCGTAGCCAGGCGGCTGCGAAGTCCGCAGGCGGCAATGACGCGGAAACGGTGTCGATAGCGCGTTGGTCTTCGGGCTTGGCCGCGCCAGCAAATGCCAGCGCCACCGGCCCAAGCCCCAAATCAAAGACCCGGTTGCCGAGGCGCGACTGGTAGTAGTAATCGCGCTTGGGCTGGGCGGTCGCCACAATATTGATCTGCCGCGCATTGAGGCCGAAGCCTTCGTAGATAACGCGAATCTGCGGCTCGGTTGCCTGTGGGTTGGGCAAGAAGATACGGTTCACGCAACTCTCGATGATGGCTGGCGCAATACTCGAATCTTTGATGTCCGCCAGCGATTGCGTGGCGAAGATCACCGACACATTCTTTTTGCGCAGTGTCTTCAGCCACTGGCGAATGCGCGCGGCGAACACCGGGTCATCGAGGAACAGCCATGCCTCATCAAGGATCAACAGTGTTGGGGCGCCGTCAAGGCGTTCCTCGAAGCGCGCGAACAGGTAGCGCAGCACGGCCAGCGCAGCCGCCTTGCTGTGCATCAGCTCTTCCATCTCGAAGCACTGCACGTCGGCGAAACCCAGCCGGTCATGGTCGGCATCGAGCAGCTTGCCGTGCGCGCCACCCAGCACATAGGGTTGCAGGGCTTGCCGCAGCGCGTTCGATTGCAGCAGCACAGACAAGCCGGTCATGGTGCGCTGATCGAGCGGCGCGCTGGCGAGACTGTTCAGTGCCGACCACACGGCGTCCTTCACGTCCGGCCCAACGGCCACGCCTTCATGAATCAAGCGTCCTTCGACCCACTCGGCCGCCCAAGCGCGGTAACTGTCCTGATCGATGCGGGCCAGCGGCTGGAAGGCGATAGCACCGTCTGCGCCCAAGTCATAGTGCTCGCCACCGAGCCCGAGCACGGTGGCGCGAATCGAACGCCCCATGTCGAACGCGAAGATGCGCGAACCGGCATAGCGGCGGAACTGCATGGCCAAAGTGGCCAGCAGCACCGACTTGCCCATGCCGATGGGGCCGACCACCAGCGTGTTGCCCACGTCGCCGATGTGCGTGACTAGCCGGAACGGCGTCGCGCCATCGGTGCGGGTCACGATCAGCGGCGGGCCGTCAAGATGCGCATTACGCTCTTGACCGGCCCACACTGCCGACACCGGCAGCATGTGGGCCAGATTCAAGGTCGAGACAATGGGCTGGCGCACGTTGGCGTAGGCGTGTCCCGGAATCGACGACAGCCACGCATCGACCGCGTTCAAGGTTTCGGGGATCGTCACGAAGCCGCGACCCTGGATAGTCCGCTCCACCGCGCGCAACTTTTCGTCAGCGGCCGTCGCATCGATATCGAGTACCGTCACGGTGGCGGTGACGTAGCCGAACGACACCTGGTCACTGCCCAGTTCCTGCAATGCTGCATCGGCATCCGCTGCCTTGTTCGAGGCATCGGAATCCACCAGCGGGCTTTCCTGTTGAAAGATGGTTTCGCGTAGCAGCGCGACGATGTTCTTGCGCTTGGAGAACCACTGGCGGCGCAGCCGCGTCAGTTCCTTCTCCGCCTCGGCCTTGTCCATGCACAGGAAGCGGGTGCTCGAACGGTAGGCAAAGCCCAGGCGGTTGAGGTCATCAAGCAGGCCGGGCCAGGTCGAGGTCGGGAAACCCCGCACTGATGCCACGCGCAGGTGCTGGTTCCCGAGCATCGGTGCCAGCCCGCCCGTCAGCGGTTCGTCGGCCAACAGCGCATCCAGGTGCATCGGCACTTCGGGCACGGCCACCGAATGGCGGCGCGTGGACACACAGGCATGCAGGTAGGTCAAGGTCTGGCCATCGTCGAGCCAGGTGATCTCCGGCATGACCCCTTCGAGCAAACCGAAGAAGCGTTCGGTCTCCGAGACGAAGCCCTCCAGTCGTTCGCGCCAGTCCACGCCTTCGACCTTGCTGTTCTCATAAAGCAGCTTGGCGGCGCGGGCCGTTGATTCCTCGGGCGGCAAGTACAGAAGCGTCAGGTGGTACGTGCTCTCGAAGTGGCTATCGGCTTCCTCAAAAACGGCGCGGCGCTCTTCATCGACTAGCCAGGACAGCGGCTCGGGAAATACTGACTGCGGGTAGTCGGCCGCTTCGCGCCGTTCGGCCTCCACGAACAGCGCCCAGCCGGAACCGAACCGGCGCAACGCGTTGTTCAAGCGCGCCGCTGTGGCGATCAGTTCGCCCTGCGTCGCGCTGTCCAGGTCCGGCCCGCGAAACCGCGCCGTGCGCTGGAACGAGCCGTCCTTGTTAAGTACGACACCCGGCGCGACCAGCCCGGCCCAGGGCAACCAGTCTGCCAGTAGGGCCGGGCGTGTGCGGTATTCGGCAAGATGCATCATGGCGTGTTCTCCGTGGGTCTCATACGTCCAACAACATGCGGTGCTTGATGTGTCGCGCGAACACCGCCATGAACTGCGCGTCCAGCCGCGCGCCCCACACGGCCAGCGAGTGCCCGACGATCCACAGCGCAAGACCGGGGAGCCAGAGCTGCAATCCGAGACCGACCGCAGCGGCCAGCGTGCCGTTGGCAATCGCCACCGTGCGCGGCGCGCCGCCCAGCAAAATGGGTTCGGTCAACGAACGGTGCAGCGGCACTTCAAAGCCAGGTGCGTCAGCAGGCAGCGCGTTCATGCGATCACCGCTCCACCGGCGAAGCTGAAGAAGGTCAGGAAGAACGAGGACGCGGCAAACGCGATCGACAGGCCGAAGACGATCTGCACCAGCTTGCGGAAGCCGCCACTGGTGTCGCCAAACGCTAGCGTCAGGCCGGTGGTAATGATGATGATCACCGCGATGATGCGGGCCACCGGCCCCTGGATGGACTCCAGTACCGATTGCAGCGGTGCCTCCCACGGCATGTTCGAGCCCGCTGCGTGCGCAGGCAGCGCCACGCACAGCAACAGCGCCGCCATGACGATGATCTGCATACCGACCTGAAGGCGGGCGTTGTGCAGAAGCGGATTTACGGAAGTGTTTGAAGTGTTTGAAATGTGCAAAGGTGTCATGACAGTTCTCCGGGTGTTGATGAAAGTGAGGGGAAGGAAGGCATCAGCTCCGCGCTGAGTTGGTAACCGTGGCTGTCGAAGCCGGTGACGCGGGCGATTTCCTGCACGCGGCGCGCATTGCCGCGACCGGCGATGTAGACGATGACGTTCACGGCCTCGGCGATCAGGGCGCGTGGTGCGGTCACGGCAACTTCGAGAATCAGTTGTTCCAGCCGCAGTAACGCACCCGCTGCGGAACCGGCATGGACGGTCGCGATGCCGCCCGGATGGCCGGTGCCCCAAGCCTTGAGCAGGTCGAGCGCTTCGGCGCCGCGCACCTCGCCCACGACGATCCGGTCCGGCCGCAACCGCAGGGTCGAGCGCACCAGCTCGGCCATGGTCACGACACCGGCGCGGGTGCGCAGCGGGACGTGGTCGAGTGCCGTGCATTGCAGTTCCACCGTGTCTTCGAGCACGATCACGCGGTCGCCGGTGGCGGCGATCTCGTCGAGCAGGGCATTGGCCAGCGTGGTCTTGCCAGTGCTGGTGCCACCCGCAATCAGGATGTTCTGGCGCTCGCGCACGGCTGTCCGCAGGAAGGCCGCCTGCGCCTCGGTCAGGATGCCATCGGCCACGTAGGTGTCGAGCCGGATCAGGTTGACCGCGCGCTTGCGCAGCGCGAAGACCGGCCCCGGTGTCACGGGCGGTAGCGCGCCCTCGAAACGTTCGCCCGTTTCCGGTAGTTCGGCGGATAGCAGCGGCTTGCCCGCATGCACTTCGGCACGCACATGGGCGGCGACCAGTCGGATGATCCGTTCGCCGTCGGCGGGCGTGAGGCTGACGCCCAGCGGTTCGCGCCCACTGCTCAGTCGATCGATCCAAAGCGAACCGTCGGGGTTCAGCATGACTTCCACCACGTCCGGGTCGTTCAAGGCCTTGGCGATGTCCGGCCCCATGGCCGTGCGCAGCATGCGCACGCGACGTTCCAGTGCCAGCGAGGCCGACAAGCCTTGATCGCGCGGCGGGTTGCTCATGGTGCTCCCGCAGCTTCATCGGCAGGCGCTGCGGCGGGAACGTTGTCCTGCTGGCCGAAGAACTGGCTGGGGTCGGGCTGGATTTCCTCCACCACGTCCTTGACCAGGCTGCGCCCACGCAGCAAATGCCGACCGAGTTGTTCGATAAACTGCTCGAAGCGCGCGCGGCCCTGAGCGCGCGCCGCTTCCTGATGCGCTTCCGGCACGGGGGTGCTGACGGTCAGGAAGTAACGCACGTAGAGCGCCAGTGTCTCGATCAGGATGTTCTGATCCCGCTCCAGTTTGTCGAGCTGGCGGGATAGTCGATCCAATCGCTTGGCGATGGCCGCTTCGCGCTGGTCGCCGGAGTCGGGCGACAGGAACGAGGCCAGCGCGGCGGCGATGATTGAGGACTTGGACAAGCCCTTCATGGTCGCCAGCTCGTCGAGCCGCTTGGCGTGCTCGTGCTCGATGAAAAGGTTCAGACGTGTGCGGCTCATAGGGATATCCCGTCATCAGGGTCAAGTGCGGCTAGCCGCGCCGTGCGTAGCAGGCGTGGATCGAGTTGGGTGGGCAGCGACAAGTCGTCGTCATCGAACAGGCCCAAGTCGTCCATTGCGTGTTCTGGTTCCGGCGTGAATACGACTTCGGACAGTTCCGGCTGCTGCTGGTGGCCACCGTCGTCGATGGCCCTGCCGTGTGCGGGGATGGCCAAGCCGGAAGTCGGTGCGGCGGGGGCGGGTATCGCCAGCCCGGTCCAATCGTCCGGCCGCAATGGCGGTGCGTCGGCGTAGTGCCCGAGTTGCAATGGCGGTGGCGGTTGCATGCGCGTCTTGAAATTTGCATCCAGGTAGTAGCGAATTTTTTGCGCCTTGATTGGTGGATGACCGGACACCATCACCACCTCGTCGTCGGGCGGCAGTTGCATGACCTCGCCGGGCGTGAGTAGTGGTCGTGCCGTCTCTTGCCGCGATACCATCAAGTGACCGAGCCACGGGGCCAGCCGGTGGCCCGCGTAGTTGCGCTGCGCACGCAATTCGGTTGCGGTGCCCAATGCTTCGGAAATACGTTTGGCCGTGCGTTCGTCGTTGGTGGCGAAAGCGATGCGCACATGGCAGTTATCGAGGATCGAATGGTTTTGGCCATAGGCCTTGTCGATCTGGTTGAGCGACTGCGCAATGAGAAAGGCACGCAGGCCGTAGCCGGCCATGAAGGCCAGCGCACTCTCGAAGAAGTCGAGCCGACCCAGTGCCGGAAACTCGTCGAGCATCAGCAGCAACTTGTGGCGTCGGGCAATGCCGTCCGAACCATCAAGCGACTCGGTCAGGCGTCGGCCGATCTGGTTGAGAATCAAGCGGATCAACGGCTTGGTGCGGCTAATGTCGGAGGGCGGCACCACCAGGTATAGCGACACCGGGTGATCGGCATCAATCAGGTCGGCGATGCGCCAGTCGCAGCGTGAGGTGACTTCGGCCACCGTAGGGTCGCGGTACAGGCCCAAGAAACTCATCGCGGTGGACAGCACACCGGATCGTTCGTTTTCGCTCTTGTTCATTACCTCGCGCGCCGCTGATGCGACAACCGGGTGCGTTGTTTCGCCCAGGTGCCGTGTCGTCATCATCCGGTGCAGCGTCACCTCGAACGGGCAGGCCGGATCGGACAGAAAATTGGCGACGCCACGCAGCGTTTTGTCTTCGCTGGCGTAGAGCACATGCAGAATCGCGCCGACCAGCAGTGCGTGCGAAGTCTTCTCCCAATGGTTGCGCCGCTCCAGCGCGCCTTCGGGATCGACCAGAATGTCGGCGATGTTCTGCACGTCGCGCACTTCGTGCATGCCGCGCCGTACTTCGAGCAGCGGGTTGTAGGCGGCCGAGCGCGCGTCGGTCGGGTTGAACAGCAAGCAGTGCGAGAAGCGTGAGCGCCAGCCGGCCGTCAAGGTCCAGTTCTCGCCCTTGATGTCGTGGATCACGGCGGAGCCGGGCCACGAAAGCATCGTCGGCACCACCAGGCCGACACCTTTGCCGGAGCGGGTGGGCGCGAAGGCCATCACATGCTCGGAACCTTCGTGGCGCAGGTAATCGTCATCTTTGCGGCCCAGGAAAACGCCGGCAGGGCCGGTCAGCCCAGAACTGCGGATTTCAGCGGGCAGCGCCCAGCGCGCCGAACCGTAGGTCGTGACCAGCTTGGATTGCCGTGCGCGCCACACCGACATGGTGACGGCCACCATGGCACCGGCTAAGCCGCTGCACGCGGCAATGGCACCGCCGCGCATGAAGATGTCAGGTGCATAGGCATCAAAAAAGTACCACCACTCGAACAGCCGCCACGGGTGATAGATCGGCGTGCCAAACAGGTCGAACCATGGCGCGCCGAGGCGCATCTGGTATCCCAGTGCCGCCGCCGTCCACTGGGTGGCGCTCCATAGCCCCAGCAAAGTGGTGGCGAAAACCATTGTGATCTGGCCAATCAGCACGCCGGTCGGCACCATGCGCTACCCCTCTTGTGATTTCTCGATTCAGTCCATTTCGATGGGCCATCAGCGCGGTACACGCGAATCAGAATCGGCCAATCGTTACGGTTCGATACGGCACCGATACGGCACCGTTTTAAGCATCACAAGTTTGGGGGCGCCGCGACTATGAGCAAACCTGCTCTGGCGAAAGTCGGCTAAGAGGGGAGTACAGCGATGATTATTCCTGTCACTTGCACGAATCGCGAAGCCTATGGTGTGGCATTTCGCAGTCGAGCCGTCGTCTGTAGTGACCACATTTGGCGCACGGCCCTGTCGCCGCAGCACTTGAATCGTCATGCGCGGCTTGTATGACTGACTCTAGCCAGTTATAGGCTTGATGCGGTAAAATTAGCCATACTTGGCAAGCAGAATTCATTGTAGGCCAGCATTGCGGAAGAAACAATGACCGACACAGATGGCGAAATCCTTACGCTCGACGAAGTTGCTGCCTACTTGAAAGCTGGCAAGCGGACAGTCTACCGGCTCGCCCAGAAGGGTGAGATTCCGGCATTCAAGCTTGGTGGAACGTGGCGTTTCCGTCGCTCAGAGCTTGATCTCTGGATTGCCGAGAGCATCAATAAGAAGAAGCAACCGGAGGCCAATTGACAACGCAACAACTACTCACGCCCTACCAAAGCCAATATTACGCGTGGCTGCTGACCCGTCGCGCGGCGAGTGACACAGTGGAATCGCTGGCATCCACCCTGGTGGACTCGCAGGTTGACCTCAATCCGCATCAGGTCGAGGCGGCACTGTTTGCCTGCAAGAATCCCCTTTCTCGTGGTGTCATCCTGGCCGATGAAGTTGGGCTCGGGAAAACTATCGAAGCTGGTCTCGTCATCTCTCAGCGTTGGGCCGAGCGCCGCCGCCGCATCTTAATCATTGTTCCGGCCAACCTGCGCAAACAGTGGCATCAGGAACTTCAAGACAAGTTCGGGTTGCAAGCCCTGATTCTGGAAGCCAAGAACTACAACACCATCCGCAAGCAAGAGCGCCAAAACCCGTTCCTGATGCCCATGGGGCCAGTGATCTGTTCTTACCAATTCGCAAAATCCAAAGCGGTAGACGTCAAGGAGATCGAGTGGGACTTGGTGGTCATGGATGAAGCGCATCGGATGCGTAACGTCTATAAGACCAGCAATGTCATTGCCAAGGCACTGAAAGAAGCGCTGGCACACGTTCACTCAAAAGTATTATTAACAGCGACTCCGCTGCAGAACTCGCTGTTGGAACTCTACGGTCTGGTGAGCATGATCGATGACCGCGTCTTTGGCGATCTTGATAGCTTTCGCACTCAATTCAGTCAGCCAAACAAAGAACAGGCATTTGCCGGATTGCGCGCCCGCATTGCCCCAATTTGCAAGCGTACACTCCGGCGGGACGTGCAGCAGTATGTGGCTTACACCGCGCGGCGCGCCATCGTTGAAGAGTTCACACCCTCGACGGAGGAAAAAGAGCTTTCCAGTCTCGTGGCGGATTACCTGCGTCGCCCCAATCTGAAGGCGCTGCCGGACGGTCAGCGCCAATTGATATCGCTGGTGCTCTGGAAGCTACTCGCTTCCTCAACCCACGCTATTGCTGGTGCCCTTGAAACAATGGCTAAGCGCCTGCAAGCGGTACTCGATGAAACCCCGGACGTTCCTGCACTGGTCGATCAGTTAGACGAAGACTATGAGTCGCTCGACGAGACTGCTGAAGAGTGGACCGAAAGCGATGACGGCAACGAAACGTACAACAGGAACGAACGCAATGCCGTCACCCAAGAAATCGCCGAGCTTCGTCACTTCAAGACGCTGGCCACCAACATCCGCGACAACTCTAAGGGCAACGCGCTGCTGACCGCACTTGAGAGAGCGTTTGCCGAGCTAGACCGGTTGGGCGCAGCCAAGAAGGCGATCATTTTTACCGAGTCCAGAAAGACTCAGGATTACCTGCTGTCCTTGTTGGCGGATACCCATTATGGCGATGGCATCGTTCTTTTCAACGGCACGAACAGTGACCCGCGCGCACAAACTGTTTACAAGGACTGGCTAAAGCGCCACGAAGGGTCGGACAAGATTAGCGGCTCCAAAACCGCCGATACGCGCGCAGCGTTGGTCGAGCATTTCCAGGAACGTGGCACGGTCATGATTGCGACCGAGGCTGGCGCCGAAGGTATCAATTTGCAGTTCTGCTCTTTGGTTATCAACTACGACCTGCCGTGGAATCCGCAGCGCATCGAACAGCGTATCGGTCGTTGCCATCGGTATGGACAGAAACACGATGTTGTGGTGGTCAATTTCGTCGATCGCAGCAACGAAGCAGACGCCCGCGTGTATGAACTGCTGGCGCAGAAATTCCAACTGTTTGAAGGTGTCTTCGGGGCCAGCGACGAGGTGCTCGGCGCGATCGGCTCTGGCGTGGACTTTGAACGCCGTATCGCTGACATCTACCAGAACTGCCGCGATCCAGATGCGATCAAAGCCAGCTTCAAGCAGTTGCAGCTTGACTTGTCGGGTGAGATATCTGAGGCGATGGTCAAGACCCGGCGACTGCTTTTGGAGAACTTTGACGAAGAGGTACAGGACAAGCTCCGGGTCCGCGCCGAAGACAGCCGCGCCGCATTGAATCGCTACGAGCGGATGTTGATGGACTTGACCAGGGCCGAACTCAGTGAGCATGCTGAATTTGACCAAGACGGATTCACGTTGAAGCGCTCCCCCGGCGTCGAACTCGATGGCATTGATCTAGGGCGTTACGAGCTGCCTCGTCGTAGCGGCGAGTCCCACCTCTATCGTCTCAGCCATCCGCTCGCTTTATGGATCACCGAACAAGCCAAGACCCGGCAACTGTCCGGCGCACGCCTCGCCTTCGACTATGACGGTTATGGCATCCAAGTCAGTACGCTGATAGCCTATCGAGGTCAAACCGGCTGGCTTACCGTCAAACTGCTCTCCGTTGACACACTGGGTCAACAGGAACAGCACTTGATCGTGGCGGCCACCACCGCCGATGGCGTTGCGTTGGCAGAAGATGATCCGGAAAAATTGCTGCGCTTCCCGGCGCACGTGAGACCACTAGGACTGTTCGCCGCTGGAGATACAGCGCTGTCTGCTGACATGGAAACACGCAAGTTGCAATTACTACGCGAAATCAACCAAAGAAACCTGGGCTACTTCGAGCAAGAGGTCGAAAAGCTTGACGCTTGGGCCGACGATTTGAAGCTGGGTCTGGAACAATCGATTAAAGAGATTGATCGAGAGATCAAGGAAATTCGCAGAACTGCGGCCACGGCCCCAACGCTTGATGAAAAGCTGAGCTGGCAAAAGCGCCAGCGCGAACTAGAGGGAAAGCGCAACAAGCTCCGCCGTGAACTTTTTGCTCGGCAGGATGAAATTGAAGCTCAGCGCAATGACTTGATTTCCTCCCTCGAACTGCAACTGCAACAGCAAGTTCAGGAAGAATCTCTTTTCACGATTGAGTGGGAGCTGGTTTGATGGCAACTCAAATACCAATCCCACTCGAACTGACTCTTTTTACCGGAGCATTGGATGCAGAGTTTGGCACTTTGATTGTCGGTACAGGTAACAGCGCGGTCGAGCAGAAACGGAATTTCTATTCAAAAGCCGTTGCCGCTTACGTGCTTACGCATGAGGCGGGTGCCACGCCGCAGCAGGCGGCAGTCGCGAACATTGATGGTGGGCTGGACCATGGCATTGACTCGGTTTTCATTGGCCCGGACAACACACTATGGTTGATTCAGTCTAAATACATTGCAGTTGGTCGTGGCGAACCTGAATTGGGCGACGTTGCAAAATTCCGCGATGGCGTGACCGACTTAATTCATGGTCGATTCGAACGATTCAATCAAGCTCTCAACGCAAAGGTTCCGGATATCCAGCGCGCCCTGAGTCAGGATGAATGCAGAATTCGCGTTGTCCTCGCGTACAGCGGCACCGCCATTTCAGAGGATCGCCGACACATATTCGGTGATCTGGAACGGGCATTCAATGGAACTAATCCGGGATTTTTGCGCTGCTTTGCATATGGGCTCACCACGCTGCACGACATCCAGCTCGCGGCGAATGCCTTGGCGCCGATTGAATCCGAGATTGAATTAAATGATTTCGGTCACGTTCCCGGCCCCTACCGCGCCTTCTATGGTCGTCTTTCAGCAAAGCGATTGGCCGAGCTTGGGGTCGAGCATAGTGATGCCCTGGTTGAGCGCAATATTCGCCGCTTCAAGGGCTCCACAGATGTAAATGATGGGCTGACTGCAACCTTAAAAGACGAGCCGCATCATTTCTTCTATTTTAATAATGGCGTCACGTTTTTATGTGAATCCATGAGTGAAATTCATCCACGTGATACCCATCGTCAAAAAGGGTTATTTCGCGCACGAGGAATTTCGATTATCAATGGTGCGCAGACAGTTGGAGCAATTGCAAAAGAGCCAATCGCTCACTACGAAGCCCATCCCGCTGAAGTTCTCGCCACTTTTGTGTGCCTTGAGAATACCCCGGATGCGTTCGGCGACCGGGTAACGCAGTACCGAAATCGGCAGAATGCTGTCGATCTTCAAGACTTCGCTGCACTGGACGAAAAGCAGTCGAGTTGGAGACAGACACTTTTGATGACGGGCATTGAATACCTATTCAAACATGGTGACGACGACTCGCCACTATCGCTAACGGTTTTTAGCGTGCAAGAGGCGGCGCTTGCTCTGGCATGCTGCCAGACGAGTAATGATTGGGCCGATTTTGTCGTTGCTGCAAAAACAGATCGCAAGCGCTTATTTCGCAAACCCGCCTTCGTCGGCGATGCCGCACCGTTGTCCGATGCTTACTCACGCTTGTTTACCGACTCGCTGACAGCTCGTGAGCTGTGGCGATCGGTCCAGATCAGTCGATTTGCACAAAGAACCATCAAGGCGCGGGCCAATGGTGAGCCCGCCGAAGGGAAAGAAATATTGCAGCAAGGGGTTTGGCTTGCCTTACATATTCTGTCGATCAAGACGCAACTGCAAATCGGCGAGTCACTCACTTTGACTCCGCAGGAGGAGCTACGGCTTTCAGTAGCCATTGACGCCATTGCCAACCAACTTGTGCTCAGCACAACGTCGCAGCAATGGGGAAAGCAGACTCGCAGCGTGTTCGAAAGCAAGACGGACTGCCACACGGTCAAGCGCCTGATGATGCCAGCGCTGACGCAACCACTATGAGAACGAGATCATGAGTAAACAAAAATTAGAACTCACCTGGATCGGCAAGGAAAAGCGCCCACGACTGGAGCCGCGCATCCTGCTGGAAGATCAAGAAAAATCCTACCACGCTAAGCATCGCGTTTCCGATAGCGACATCTTCGACAACCGCCTGATCTTCGGTGACAACCTGCTGGCATTGAAGGCGTTGGAGGCTGAGTTTTCAGGCAAGGTGAAATGCGTTTTCATCGACCCGCCTTACAACACCGGCAGCGCCTTTACCCATTACGACGACGGGCTGGAACATTCGATTTGGCTGGGGTTGATGCGTGATCGGTTGGAGGTAATTCGGCGGTTGCTTTCCGAGGACGGTTCGTTATGGATCACGATTGACGATAACGAGGCGCACTACCTCAAGGTGTTGTGTGATGAGGTGTTTGGGCGGCCGAACTTCGTCGCGAACTGCCTGTGGCAGAAAGTCTATAGCGAACGTATGGACGCTCGTGGATTCAGTGTTTCACACGATCACTTGCTTGTATATCAAAAGACAGAGAAATTTTTCCCTCGCCAGCTTCCAAAGGATCAGAATGCCGCGCAGTTTGGATTCTTCGACGAATCTGCGAATAAATATTATCGGCGACGGTCTCTGAGAAAGGAAGGCTCGGAATCTTTGCGCCACGATCGACCGACCATGTGGTATGAAATTTCCGCTCCGGACGGTTCAGTTATTTGGCCAGTCAAGCCCGATGGAACTGAAGGCCGTTGGCGCTGGAAAAAAGAAAACGTTTCTGCGAACAAGGATCAATTGGAGTTCATCCAGAAGGAAGGACGTTGGGAAGTTTATGTAAAGCAGTACATCGAAGATAGTCCGACGAGGCCTCCTGCAACATTTTGGCCAAATGAAGAGGTCGGACACAACCACGAGGCCAAGTTGGAGGTACGCGCTTTTAATCGCCAAGATGTCTTTGATACCCCAAAGCCAGAGCGATTACTCAAAAGGGTCTTCGAGATTGCCACTAATCCCGATGATCTCGTCCTTGATTCTTTTGCCGGTTCCGGGACTACGGGTGCCGTTGCCCACAAGATGGGCCGTCGCTGGCTCATGATTGAACTGGGCGAACACTGCCATACGCACATTATCCCGCGTTTGCAAAAGGTCATCGACGGTGAAGATCCAGGTGGTATCAGTCAAGTCATGGACTGGCAAGGCGGCGGTGGCTTCCGCTACTACAAACTTGCGCCCAGTCTGATTGTCAATGATCGCTGGGGGAATCCGGTGGTCAATCCCGAATACAACGCTGCCCATTTGGCCGAGGCCCTATGCAAGCTGGAAGGTTTCAATTACGCACCATCCGAATCGCAGTGGTGGCAGCATGGGCATTCCAGTGAGCGCGACTTCATCTACGTCACGACGCAGAACCTGTCGGCCGGTCAGTTGCAGGCGTTGTCGGATGAGGTAGGTGGCGCACAAAGTCTATTGGTTTGCTGCGCAGCATTCCACGGCATAACGGCTGCCAAGGCCACCGAACGTTGGCCGAATCTATCGTTGAAGAAGATTCCTAAGATGGTGTTGGCTCGCTGCGAATGGAGTCATGACGATTACAGCCTGAACGTGGCGAATCTGCCGATGGCGAAAGTTGAAAAATCAGAACCTGCCGTTGAAGCCATCACAGGAAAGCCGTCGAAGAACAAGAAAACCGCATCAGGACAGGGCGGACTGTTTGAGGAGAATGTGTGATGAGTGAGCAAAAGTATCCAGGTTCGCGCTGGTGGAAGTTTGACTTTCATAACCACACGCCCGCCTCAAGTGATTTTGATGCGACCGAAATCGCCACGTTACAACCACGTGATTGGTTATTGGCGTACATGCGCAAAGGTATCGATTGTGTTGCGGTAACTGATCACAACAACAGTGGCTGGATCGAGAGGCTACAAACTGCCTTGCGCGACATGGCAAAGGAAGACCCTGCACCGCCCGGATATTATCCGCTTGTGCTATTTCCCGGTGTCGAGGTTACAAGTTGCGATTCGCTTCATATCTTGGCGGTGTTTGGCCCCGAGGTGGAAAAATCCGTCCTGGATGGTTTGCTGGTCGGGAAGCTGTCTATTTCAAATGCAGGCAAGCCTACTGCGGAACTCATGGTTAGCGAAAGTGCCAGTACGGTCATTGATTGCATCCATGCGCTAAATGGATTGGCAATTGCCGCGCATGTCGAGAGGGACAACGGCCTATTGCAAGGCGTCACTGGCGCTACCGGGAAATTTGATCCTAAAAAGGCGGGCCGTCTTATTGATGATGTGTTGCCCAAGCTGGATGGGCTGGAATTTCAAAGCCTTGATTGCGCTGCTTATCGCCATTTTGAACAACGCATCGCTAAACTTGCGCATGTATCCGGCTCGGATTCGCCGCATGTGAGTACCAATGCTGGCAGTCGTTTTACGTGGGTCAAGATGTCCACGCCAAGCTTCGATGGCTTGCGTTTAGCTTTACTTGATCCGGAATCAGCACTACGGCGCAGTGATGAAAAAGCCGATGATCCTCAGCCGCTTCCGGAACAATGGATTGAATCGATTACGTTAGAAAATATGCACTTGCGACGCAATGGTCACGGCCCGCTGACCTTGCGTTTTAACCCCGCCTACAACGCGATCATCGGAGGACGTGGTAGCGGTAAATCGACGGTGCTGGAGTGTTTGCGATTGGGACTAGCCCGAGAAGGTGAATTGCGGCAGCTTGGGGAAGATTCCGAGATTTGGAAAACCTTTGACGGATTCCGGCGTGAATATGTCCACAAAGACAGACCCGGCATGATGCTGCCGGAGACAAAGATTTGCGTCGAGGTGGTAAAAGGCACGAAAGAATCAAGCCAGCGTTTCAAATTTGTATGGAGCAAGCAGGCAGATGGTCGCTTTGCAACGCAGGTCATGCGTTGGGATCAAGACGCTTGGCAAGAAACAGGCTTGGGTGAGCAGCAAGCTAGTGCAGTATTCCCGGTAAAAATCTTTAGCCAAAAGCAAATTCTGGCATTGGCGAATAATCCTCAAGCGTTGTTGGAACATATCGACAACTCTATTCGCGAACAAAAAAAGGCTTGGTTGCTGCAGTTTGATGGGCTCAAATCTGCACTGCTGGCAGCCCGCCTTCGTGTACGCACATTGAAGAAAGAGTTGGCGAAAAAACCCGCGCTTGAACTTGAGTACAAGGAGGCTAGCCGTAAGGCTAGGGTTTTTACAAATGCCAACTTTGGGCCTTTACTAAAAGCCTATCAACGCGCCACTCAGCAACAGAGGGCTATGGATGACTTTTATCAATTACTAACGAACGATATCGCTGGATTGCAGACAGGTGTTGAACAGGCTGCAAATTTAGCCAGTACCGAGTTGACAGAGTTTTTAGCTGAGACCCCAGCGGAAATAGCTGCCCGTGATAGCGCCATCGTGGTGAAAAAAGAATTGGTTAAGAAGTACGAACAGATTGTTTCGACCGTGGCTGCAATGCAAGAGCAACTGAAGGCTGCACAAGTTGTACAAGCTTCAGGTGGTTGGCATCAAGAGAATCTGGCGCATATGCAGGCCTATCAGAATGAAACGGAGCGCTTAAAGGCAGAAGGTATCAATAGTGCAAAAGATGCTGGACTTGCTGTCGCAAGTGAAGAGAAGCTACGTAAACAGCTAGAGCTGATCAAGAAATTTGAGGCTGAACTTGAGTCGGCAGAAAATTCGGTAGAACTAGCGGCACAAGCATTGATTGATTGCCGAGAAGAACTGACGCAGTCGCGAGAAGCCCTAATCACACGGTTACTCGAACAGAATGACATGCTCAAGGTCAGCTTGCGCAGTATGGCAAGCACAAGGAGCGAGGTCGGTCGCTTGCGGGAAATATTGAGGCTCGGAACCGGAGATGCTTTTGCGGCTGCTATTTGGCAGGAGCGAGAAGGTGAAAATTCAAGCGGCGTCTTGTGGGATATGGTGAACGTGGTGGATAGCAAGCTCATCGCGGGCAGGCTTGCCGAACTCAAGCAAGCGCTTGAGGAAATGAATGAGAAACGGCATAACAGCGTGATTCTGAATACCACGTTTAGGGCAGATCTGGTGCGCCGTATCGAGGGATTACCTCCAGAAGTTTTCGACGAACTTGCTTGTTGGTTTCCGGAAGACGAAGTCGCCTTGGCTTATCGCCCCAGAAGCGATGCGTCCTATAAAAATATTAATCAGGCATCGGCCGGACAGAAAACCGCCGCGATGTTGTCCTTCTTACTTATTCACGGCGATGAACCCCTGTTGCTCGATCAGCCGGAAGATGATCTTGATAATGCGCTCGTCTCTGCGCTGGTCGTTGAGCAACTGCGAAAGAACAAAATACATAGACAGCTTTTGGTGGTGACGCACAATGCCAACATTGTTGTGAATGCGGATGCTGAATTAGTAATGACAATGGATTTCGATGGGCAAATTAATTTGGCGTCTGCCGGTGGTTTGCAAGAAACCGTTGTGAGAAAAGATATCTGTCGCGTGATGGAAGGTGGCGAAGAGGCCTTCCGCCAGCGTTACAAGCGCATTCTGGAGGATTTGGAGATGGGACCATGACAACCGTAAACGAATGGCTGCAACGAATTCGGCTGGGCGAGGACTCGACGCTTGAATTGAAACGCGTCGTGATGCGCAGCGAGACTAAAGTTGACGGTCCGCATCCCGACGGTTTGGCAGATGAACTTGCCGCCATGGGCAATGCGCAAGGCGGTACGCTGATACTGGGTGTAGATGACAAAACTAAGCAAGTGCTAGGCATTGCTTACCCAGCATTGGATACCGTTGAAAAATGGTTGGCTGAAATTTGCCAGGCACTGATTAAGCCAGCCCTTGACGTTGCGACGCAACATATCGAATTGCCCGATGAAACTGGACAATTGCAGCCTGTCATCGTGGTAACAGTGCCGCGCAGTCTCATGGTGCATAAAAGTCCAAACGGCTATTTCAAGCGCGTAGCACACGCAAAGCGTGAGATGGCGCCGGACGTTCTTGCCCGATTATTTCAACAACGTAGTCAGTCCCGCCTGATTCGCTTCGACGAGCAGGCGGTGCCGGGATCATCCGTTGACTTAGCTGATCCACTATTGATTCAATCATTCCTGCGTGACGGTGAAGGCGCTGCTGAAATTCAATTACAACGTTTGCACCTGACTGCAAATGACGACGGCTTCCAGCGTCTAAGTGTCGCTGGCGTTTTGCTATGCACAGTTAAACCGACACGCTGGCTGGCTTCTGCATATGTCCAAGCGGTGGCTTACAGCGGGACCATCAATGATCCTAACGACCAGTTGGATGCGAAAGATTTCGATGGTCCGCTTGACCGTCAAATCTGGGATGCCTTCAATTTCGTACGGCTCAATATGAAAGTACCTGCGCTCAAGGAACTGGGGCGAGTCGATTACCCTCAATACAGTCTGCGCGCAGTTTTTGAAGCGTTGGTCAATGCGGTAGCGCACCGGGATTACTCCGTATCTGCTGGGCGAATTCGTCTGCATTTATTTAGAGATCGCTTTGAATTGTATTCGCCCGGTACATTGCCTAACTCTATGACGGTCGAGGCAATGCAAGTGATGTCGATGCCGCGTAACGAAGTTATCTCCAGTTTGTTCGCGCGTTATTTTCCTGTTCGTGAAGATGGATTGGGGCGCGAGTTTTTGATGGATCGACGCGGCTCAGGGGTGGACGTGATTATGGCCGAGAGTGAGCGTTTGTCAGGCAAGAAGCCCGTTCATGAAAACATTGCGGACATGGAGTTGCGTCTGACAATCTATGCGGCGGAGTTACCCAATACGGAAGGTACGGCATGAACGCACGGGTATTGAATCATATTAGCGGTCGTCTATCTCTTCGCCTGCCTCAGTCCGAATCTCTCTCTCGCTTGGTGCGGGCGCTCGCCGCATCGCCGGAACTGCTTGGCCACGAGCGCGACGTGTCCGCCGTATTGGCCAGCCTCAAGGCGGATTTTCCGACGTTGGAGGACTTCGAGCGAGAGTTTCCATCGCTATGCTTTGCGCTTGCAACAGGTGTCGGCAAGACTCGCCTGATGGGGGCGTTCATCTCCTATCTGCATCTTGCACACGGTATCAATAACTTCTTCGTTCTGGCCCCCAACCTCACGATCTATAACAAGCTTATTGCCGATTTCACCCCAAATACGCCGAAGTACGTTTTCAAGGGAATTGGTGAGTTTGCTATCAACGCTCCTCGTGTCATTACGGGGGATAACTACGACCAGCAGAACATTGCGGGCGGCGAGCTGTTCGGCGAAATCCGCGTCAACATCTTCAATATTTCCAAAATAAATTCTGAGGTACGTGGCGGCAAGGAGCCGCGCATCAAACGGATGAAGGAGGTTCTGGGCGATAGCTACTTCAATCATCTAGCGAGTCTGCCCGACCTCGTCCTGTTAATGGATGAATCGCACCGCTATCGCGCTAGTGCTGGCGTACGGTCAATCAATGATTTGAAACCGCTGTTTGGTCTGGAACTTACCGCGACACCGTTTGTGGAAGCAGGTAGCGGCAAAACCGTTCCGTTCAAAAACGTGGTGATGGACTACCCGCTGGCGCGGGCGATGGAAGACGGATTCGTGAAAGAACCGGCGGTCGTCACCCAACGCAATTTTGACGCTAAAGCCCACACGCCAGAGGAAATTGAAAAAACCAAGCTGGAAGATGGCGTGCGTTTGCATGAGACCACCAAAGTAGAACTGCTGACTTACGCACGCGAAAACGGCGTCAAAGTCGTGAAACCTTTCATGCTTGTCATTGCGCGTGATACTACGCACGCGGGGCAATTGTTGGCGCTTCTGGAGTCGCAGGCGTTTTACGAGGGGCGCTATCTGGGCAAGGTGATTCAGGTGGATTCCAGCCGCACCGGCGCGGAAGAGGAAGAAATGATCAGTCGCTTGCTGGCCGTGGAAAGCGTGGATGAGCCAACGGAAATTGTGATTCACGTCAACATGCTGAAAGAAGGCTGGGACGTCACCAACCTCTACACCATCGTACCCCTGCGTGCGGCCAATGCACGCACGCTTATTGAACAGTCTATCGGCCGTGGCCTGCGCTTACCTTACGGCAAGCGGACAGGCGTCGCGGCGGTGGATCGCCTGAACATCGTCGCTCACGACAAGTTTCAAGAAATCATCGATGACGCGAACCGCGCTGATTCACCGATTCGCCTCAAGCAGGTCATCCTTGATGCACCGAGCGCTGACGACAAGAAAGTCAGTGTTCAGGTTGGCTCGGGGGCAATGACTCGTTTGGGATTGGCGGATGCACCGGCAATCATGGTCGCGCCTGCGGGGGCTGGTTCGGCTATAGGATCAGGTCAAGCAACAACGCCGCCTCCACCAGTGTTCGCCACGGATTCAGAACGCCATGCGGCGCGTTTCGTGATGGAGGTGATCGGCACATACGAGGTCAAGCGCGACCTGGTGCCGACCAGCAATGCGCTGCTCAGACCGGAAGTGCAGCGCGAGATTCTTGCCGAGGTCACCGAGCGTCTGAGACCATTGCAAGGGAGCTTGATCGCGGAAGATGCCAAGATCGATTTGGCCGCCGTGGTGGCGAGAACTACCGAGATCGTGGTGCAGCAGACCATCGACATTCCCCGTATTGCAGTGGTGCCTACAGGTGATGTCACCACGGGTTTTCATCCATTCAAACTGGATATTGATCAGTTGCATTTGCAGCCGGGCGAACGCGAGATCGTCGGCCAGATGCTACGTACCAATGAACAATTCACCTTGGCGTCGGAAGTCGGATTGAAGGAGGCGCGGCCGGAGGACTATATTGTCCATGCCCTGGTGGACTTTGATGATATCGACTACTTCACTCACGCCGATTTGCTCTACGACCTCGCAGGGCAACTGGTGCAGCATCTGTTGGGCTATCTTTCCGAAGACGAAACCCGTAGCGTGCTGGATCGGGATCGGCGGCTGATTGCAAGGGAAATCCACGCGCAGATGATGGCGCACTTCTGGGAGCAGGCGACTTCGTATGAGGTGCAGGTCAGTCGTGGTTTCACTGAATTAAAACAATGCAACTACACCGCCACGGCGGGCCAGACGGCACATCACTTCCGGGAAACGCTTGTCGAGATGAGCCGCATCAAGCAGATGCTTTTCGGCGGCTTTGAGCGTTGCCTATATCCGTTGCAGAAATTCGACTCGGACACTGAACGTCGTTTCTGCGTCATCCTTGAGCGGGATGCGTTGAAGTGGTTCAAGCCGGCGAAGGGACAGTTTCAGATTTACTACAAGCTCGGCACCGAGCAGCCGGAGTACGTTCCTGACTTTGTTGCCGAAACGGATTCGACCATCTACATGGTGGAAACCAAGGCTCGTACCGACGTTAACACGCAGGAGGTGCAAGCCAAGGCGGATTCAGCGGCGCGTTGGTGCAAGCATGCGTCAGACCATGCCGTCGAGGTTGGCACCAAACCGTGGAAGTACCTGCTGTTACCACACGATGAGATTACCGAGTCGAAGCGGCTGTCGGATTATCTGCGCTTTGAAGTGAAGAGGTAGTCGCGCATGAGGTGCGAGCAATGGTGGCCACCATTTCATAGTGGCCCTGCGCCTACCGGCCAAGTTTTCGTCCCATATCCCAGGTGACCGATGACCCTCGGACGACTGCAGCCACTTGCTGCCCCAACCGCTGCTCAACTACCGGCCGCCACGGCACCAGGCTGAAACCCATGCCGTCGTCCAGCATCGCGAAGCGGCCGCTGGCGAGCTGGACTGAGCGGCGGTAGATGCCGTTTGCACGCTCGCCATCGCGCAGCGGGCGGTGGGCCAGCCCGGTCTCCTGCTGGATCACTTTGCCCGCAGCAGCCAATTCTTGGTTGCGCAAGGTGGATAGCAAGTTGCGCGCTAAAACCACGCGCGAGCCGCGCCGCTCGGCCAAGCCCTGCTCGACGAGGAAACCTATTCGGCCTTGCAACGCATCCCGCACCTTGACGCCGAAGCCCCGTGGCGACAGTTCTTTCGTGTCGCCCACCATTTGATGGTCCAACCATGTTGCGCCTTGGGCGCGTACTTGCTGTTCGATAGACAGGTGCGAACGCAATTCGATAGTGCCCCCTGCGGCGCGCTGCGCATCGTGCGCTTGCGTGCGTGACAAGAAGTCAGGCGGTATGCGCCAAACGCCGTCGGTCATGCGCTCCACGGCTCCAGAGCTGCGCAGCGCTTCGAGTCGGCGCACGTGGGCATCGACCGCAGTTTGCGGATCTGCGGCACCTTCCTGTCGAAGCTGCACAAGATGGTCAGCGCTGCGGTAGAGACCTTCACGCGCGATTCCGGCGATGTTGCGGTCTACCGCTCGTTCCCGTTCGGCGGGCTTCACTTCCACGATGCCACCCATCGGCAGTGCGGCCAGGTCCGCGCCAACCGGCAGGCGGACGTAGTGCGCGCGGCCGTCGATGCCATCCACCACCAGATAGCCCCGGTCATTGAGTTCGTCGGCCAGACCCTTGGCGGCGATGCGGCCCAATACTGGTGTTGTCGGCGTAGTTTCCAGTACCAACTCCCGCTGCTCGCCCCGCAAGGCCTTGTGCATCGTGCGCAGGATGTCGCCGCGCTCGCCCATCGTGGTCAATGTCTGTTGCATGTTCGGGGATAGCCGCCAGTGGTTCGCGTCAATACGCTCGGCCAGTTCCATCGCCTCCAGCCGCTGCAACCGGGCGCGCAGAACGGTTTGGTGCTGTCGGTCGTTGGGCCGCTGGGTCAGGTCTACGATATCCGCGCTGGCCTCCCGCAACAGCGTCCGGTCCAGGCTCGTCAGCCGCTCCTGCTCGACTTCACGTAGCTGCCCCTGTCGGATATCCAATTCGGTGCGCGGCCCTAGCCATTCGGTCGCCAGTTCGCTGGCGCGCATGCGCATGCCGTGCGCCATATAGTCCGGCGCAATCACCAGGTCTTGACCTTTTCCTCGACCATTCCCGGCGTGCCCGCGCAGCACGATGTGCGTATGCGGGTTATCCGTATCCCAGTGATCGACAGCCACCCAGTCCAGTTTCGTTTCCAGGTCGGTGGTCATACGTTGCATGAACTCGCGCGTGTAACCGCGCAGGTCTTCCAGTTCCCCGGCATCCTCCACCGAGACGATGAAACGGAACTGATGGCGGTCGCCTTTGCCGCGTTCCTCGAAGGCCTTGAGGTCAGCCGTGTCGGTCTCGGCGCCGTAGGCCTGACCTCGCTCTCCATCGCGCGTCACGCCGTCGCGCTCGATGTAGCGCAGGTGCGTCGATACGGAATTGGCGCCAACCTTCTTCAGCACCACAAAACGAGACTTGATGATCACCCGCCGCGCGTTGGCTCCCAGCGTGCGGCCAGCCATGCCCGACGCTACGCGGCCCCGTCCGAAGGTCGATGCGGGACGCGCTCCGCGCCCGCCCGAGGACTTCCCACCGGCCTTCGAGACCTGCTTCAGGACTTTCGACACAAAGCGCTGCGCGCGCTGGCCGCTTTGCGATCCATCCGGGCGCTTAGGTGCGCCCGGCTTGATGCGCAAACGGTCCTCGTCACGCGAGGCCATGACACCAGCTCCATCGTAGGGTGGCGTACCGCATCGAAGACGGCACGCGGGAAAGCGGGAGCCCATCCGGCTTTGTGCTCCGCGACGGCACGCTGGCTGCAAGCCACCGTGCCGTGCCAAACCCACGTGCAGACTGGCCTTGCGACACGGTACGTGCCGCCCCTTTTATCTTGCCCTCCGCCTTACCCGATCGCTGACGCGACCGGCCCCGACGGTCTGGCTGCGATTGTCTGCACGGGTGAAGCACCTCAGCCGCAGGCCGTGGTGCAAACGATGTGCAGCGAGACTGCACGAAGAATGGTGCGCAGCGCTGCACGTTCATGGCCTGTTTCATGTTCACCACGTCCATAAGGGCTGCGCGCTGCCGATCACGGCGGAGACAGCCACGGGACCGAAATACCGGCTGTCAAACGATGCCGGATTGGTTGCACTGAGCAGGAACAGCTCGCCATCGTGAAGCCCCCGACATTGTTGCCATGCCGACAGTGGACGGCCACGGCCATCTGTTGCATGGACGCTGGCCACCGCCACGCCGTCGATGCGAACGATGCGCTTCTCGATGCACACCTGCTGCGGTGACATCGCGCCGATGCGTTTGAGCAGCGGAACGTGCTCAGGCAGGTAGCCACGCTGCGCAGCCAGCGTGGCGGTGTCTGCCGGAAGCCGGACAAGCACGAAGCTGCCGACGTGCAGCGATTCGGGCGGGCCGATGCGATACCAGCCAGGCGGTACGCTGTCGCTGGGGTTGTAGACGATGCGCGCCAGTGATGTGTGCAGCGACGGCCAGGCAAGCGCAGCGATGCCTAGGCTGGTGAGCAGCCCGACTACAACGCGACGGGCGTTCATCGCAGCACCTCGCCTGCAAGGTAAGCGGCATGCCGTTCGACCGTGTAAGCCGTCAACGGCAGGCGCGCAGACAACCGGTTGCCCAATGTGCGCCAGTACGCAGGCGACACCGCTACCGGATTGATGCCAAGCGTTTCGATGGCGTCGATCTGCGGCAGGACTGACTGCACTTGCTGTTCGCCTTCGGCGTGCAGCAACAGGCGCGCACCAGGTTGGATGCCGGCGATGCGCTGCACCGCATCGAGTGGCGTGCAGGTTTGCAGCACCATGAGTTGCCAGCGCGTCGTGCCGTAGTCGTTGGACTCCCAGCGCACGCGGCAGAACAGGGCGGCAGGTAGGAACAGCGCGCAGCGCCGCCAGCGGTCCAGGCGCAGCTCACGAACGGGATGGCCGAAGCGCAGATAGAGGTTGATCCGACGTTCGACGAACGCCAGGGACACGCGCGTCAGCGGCGTGTTATTCGTGGCGTTTGAAAATACGGGAAGTGGTATGGGTGGCGCGTTGCTGGCCACCTGCGGTATTGCACTCATGATTGCTTCTCCGGGAATTCATGTTCCAGCAGACCGCGCAGCATCTCGGCCACCGTGATGCCGCGTGTAAAGGCGTCAACCTTGATGCGGGCGCGTAGCGCCGGCGTCACGTCGATGGTCAGGCGGGCCGTATAGAGATCGGCTTTGCCGATGTCCGCACCGTCGCCTTGGCGTACCCATGCATCGGCATGCGGGTCGGCAGGCGGACGGGCACCAATGGCTACCCGTTTGCTGTTCTTCATCGCCCCATCCTCAACACTTCAGCGGCGAGCGCCGCGATCTCGCGTGCGGCGACGCTGTCTGCGTCGAGTTCGCGGGCGAGTCGGCCGGCGGCCACGCTGTCGGCGAACACGATGCGTTGCCGAACCTCCGACAACAACGAAGGTAGCGGTTGATCGGCGAGCGCACCGCGTGCCTCGCGTCCGATCACTGTGGTGCTGACGCGCCGGTTGATGACGAAGGCCGCGCGCAGCGCTGGCCGAAACACCTGCGCTTCGCGGATCAACGACACCATCTCGGCGCTGGCCCACACGTCGTAAGGACTGGGTTGCACGGGAATCAGCACCAGGTCCGCCGCGAGCAGCGCGGAGCGCGCGAGGGCGGCGATCCGGGGCGGGCCATCGATCACGATGTGATCGCAGCGCTTGGCGAGTTCTGACGCCTCCTGATGCAGTGTTTCCCTGGCCAGACCGACTGCACCGAACAACCTGGGAAGATTGTTCTGGCTACGGCGCTGTGTCCAATCGAGTGCCGAACCTTGGGGATCGGCATCGATCAGGATTACTGCGCTGCCTTGCGTTGCCAGCTCACCGGCGATGTGTGTGGCGAGGGTTGTCTTGCCGACCCCGCCTTTCTGGTTCAACAGTGCGATGATCATGATGTGCTGCCTCCTGCCCGCCGACTTGTCCACAGCGCGCGGGGGCTTCTTATCGTTAGTTTTATAGATTCAAAGTTAGAACCTAAGTTAGGAAAGGCCGAAACCCGCGCTGCGCAAGGCTTTGCGACGCGTTCGCACTCCTGATAGCACGACAGCACTGCGCCTGATAGCACGAGGATTCCCACTCCCGATAGCACGAGCGTATTCACCGTTTGTCCACAGGCTTTGCACCGGCATTGAAGCTGCCACCGGGGCGCAGCGGTGCCGTGGACGGCACGGCGCGGAAGGTCAGCACCTCCGGCCCGTGCCTGGGACGCAGGACGGCGAGCGTGTAACCGGGCAAGGGTTGCCGCGCCACGATGCAACGCAGGTCGTAGGCGAAGTCGGTAAAGCGCGCCATGCTCCCGGACTTGCGGTGCAGGTGCGGGAAGTCGAAGCGCCAGCCTTCGCGCTGCCAGCCGCCGTGTTTGCGCACCAGGCGGTACAGCCAGCGCTCGATACCGCCGGTCAGGCGGAAGTAGTTGGCGTCGATGGTTAGCACCAGGCTCTCTTCGAACACACCGGCATAGAACCAGTCCGGCAGGATCAGCTCGATGCCCAGCGGCCGGCCTTGGCCGTCCGCACGTTCCTTCCATTCGTTGATCCACGAGAAGCGGTGCAGGCGCCGCGCATTGGCTTGGCGAATCGATGTGGCGACGCTGGTGGACTGCAAGCGGTCCAGCGCAGCCTTGAGGCGCTGGTAGTCGCGCAGCGACGTGCCGCGACCGATAAAGCGCAGAATCTCGTAGGGTGTGGCCGCCATGAGACGTGACGAACGCAACCCCGCATCGCGCGCCTCGACGATCTGGCTGGCGGCCCAGATCAGGATGTCGGCATCCCATATCGTCGCCAGGCCATGCTCGGCCGTGCCTTCGACCCGCACGGTCACGCTGTTGGTGCGGAAGTCGATCGGTACCGTGCGTTTGGTCTTGGCCAGTGAAAAGAATGGGTAGGCCATCAGGTCTTGCGCGTCGCGTGCCGGCAGCTCGCCGGAGAAGGCATGGAACAGTTCGAGTTGCTCGCGCTGTGGGGTGTCCCCGATGCGCCCGATGGCCATTGGTAACGGTGTCCATCGCCGATCACCGCGCGCCGGGACGGCGCGCGGTGTGTTGTTCGGCATATTCGGGGTCGGATGTCATCTCAAAGCTGCGTGCATCGGCCCAGGTTTCGAGGTCGATGACGGCGTACATTACGCGCCGACCGAATTTGCGAAAGCGCGGCCCGCCGCCGATGACGCGCTGCTTTTCCAGCGTGCGCGGCGACAGCCGCAGGAATTCGGCGGCTTCGTTGTTGGTTAGGTAACGCGCCGGCTGCTGGGCGGCGGTGGGTGTGGCTGCGGGTACGTGCTGCGGCGGTAGCGGTTCGGGTCTCATGGCATGTGCCTCCATCGGTCAAGATCGCCGACGAAGCAATCGCCGCCGGATGGAAGCAGTTTCCGGAAAGTCAGGCGTGTTGTGCAGGGACGTTTTGCGCCCCCGCGCGAACGTCCCTGTGCAGCCTTGCCGAATTAGAGTAGGCGGTGGTATCCACCATCCATGAGCGTTTGCCCGCGCCGGATCATGCGGCGGACCTGGGCGCGCAGATCGCCGTCGTCGTACCAGCGCTCCGTAACGGCGGCGATGCCGAACAACACTTCGGCCACGCCGCGCTGCGAAGCGCCGGCCAGCGTGCCATCGAGCGCCTGCAGGGTGCGCATGTGGAGCATTGACGCGCGGCCCGGTCGGCCGGTGGCGATTGCAGTGAGGTGCAGCTTTGCGGTGTCAAGCAACGCCAGCTCGGCTTCAATTACGCGCCAGCGCTCGGAGAGCTTGCAACCGGCGCGAACGGCATAGGCGTAAGCCATGCCGTCTTCCAGCGTGGGAGATATCGCCATGCGCAGCATGCGATTGACGATCTGAGTGGTCAGCACTAGGCGCTTGCCGTCGTGCATCAGGTGTTTGCGGCCGGGGAAGCGCCAAAGCTGGAACAGCAGCGCATCGGCCGTGGGATCGGCATCGGGATAGACCTGGACTACCGAGGATGGATCAGGGAACCAATCGGGGTACGCGTCGCGTGCATCGCGCGCGGGGTCTTCCAGCAGGCGCAAGCCCCAGTGAAGCGCATCGTGCTGCGGTCGGCGTCGGTGACGTTGCCAGGCGCGCCGGTATTCCGGGTTGCGCCGCAGGTATTCCCAAGCCAGCGCGGGGCCGTCCAGGTGCAGGACATACAGATATGCCGCACTGGGATGCCAGTGAATCGTGCTCAAATCTGCCATGGCGCAAACTCCTCTCGGGTAGAAGGAACTTAATCGCCATGGGGATACGGCGGGCAAGACCACGTCGGTCTTCGACCGCTACGAGTCAACAAGGTTGTCAATTGATGAGAACAAGGGGCCGTCCCATCGTCAGCCTGCGTCAGCAAACGTGCCCCGTCCGCAGATCAGCGTGCCGCCCCGCAGCAGCCGGTAAGATGGCCGACAACATGCCGGGCAATCGCACCGCACCCCGCGTAAATAGCACGCCTGTGGAGTCTCCGCAAAATAGCCCGTCTGGGCGATTCAATCTGTGCGGTGCCGCACTCAGTGCGGGTCTGTCTGGCTGTGTGATGCCGCATCGCGCTGGCAAGCAAGGACGATCAGTCGTTGATCGATCCGTCGGCCTGGGCCAGTTTGGCGTACTCAGAAAGCCGCCGCCGTGGCGTGAAATGCAAATCGCGGACAACGGCCAGGTTCTGTGGCCCGCGAATGCCTTCCAGGACGGATAAGCGCACATGGCCGAGTTCGGGCGCACCTATACCGAGGTCGATCAGGCCGAAAGCGGTGTCGCCGTCGGCGGGACTGAGTTCGGTCAAGAGCCAGGTCGCATGCGCGTCCAGGGTGAACAGCTTGACAACCGGCAGCGGGTCGCGCTTCTCGCCACGCGCGGCGGCAGCGCCGTTGTCTAGCAGTTGAACACGGTGATCGTCGGTGATGAGTGGTTTCATGGTCGCTGGCGCAAGTGGTTACGTTCAACGGAACATTAGTTTTGCGCAAACGCGCCGATGCGTCAAAGTCTGAATGGTCAAGTGTGCTTATGCGTCACATTGCCATAGCGGATTCCACCGAATCCGTGGGCACACGTATTGGCAATTACGTAAGTACGGAAACCATGATTTCCGTAGATGCGTCTTCCAGAATAGGCACGCCCACCACAAGTTCAAGCAGGAAAACCATAAATGAGCGCCAATCCTGGCCCAGAGCGAAAAATAGGCAACTAAAGGGCGCTGCCCTGCGGCAGCGCCCGTATGGCGGTTACGTCACGATACGCTCCGCGCGGCGCGCTTCTTGCGCATAGGCACTGATTGCCTTGGTGGCAACGAAGTGCAGATCCCGCTCAATCGGAAGACCAAGACGGCCGCGCACCGATTGCAACTCGGCCAGACTCACATAGCCCAGTTCCGGGAAGCCTTGCCCCAGGTCGCAGAGTCCGAAGGCATGGTCGTGGTCGTCCGGGTCGATCTCGGTGAGCAGCCAGGTCGCACTCGCGTCAGGGGTGAACAGCTTGACGACGGGCGGTGGGTCGAAGTCGCCGTTGTCGAGGGATTGCTGGCCGTTGGCCAGCAATTGCGCACGCAGTGTTTCGGTGATGAGGTTCATGATGGCAACTCCTTGAATGGACGCTCCCGATCGGAGCGCTGCGTGTCTGGCGCACGCGCATAGCGCGGCCGTCACACCCCCAACACGGGCGAAGCTGGCGCGGGCCGGGGGTTGACGGGCGTGCGGCGTGCGCCAAGCTGCGCTGCCTGTCCGGTCGGTGATGCGGCCATGTGCTACAGGATCAGTGTCGTCATGAAGGGCGGCAACGCTGCGGTGAAAAGCGATTGTCATCAGACCAGGTTCGATGGCGCATGCGGTCTTGCATGCCGATCAGGCGCAGCCTGTTCGGCGCATTGCGAGGGGTGCCAAGCACAGCGCGGCGGGGATGGGCGTCGAGCCGATCCCTGGAGGGCAAGCGTAGCGCGCAGCGACATCAGGCGCGAAGGCGTCAGCGATGGAAGCCGAAGGGCCGAGACGCCATCGGCGGCTTGATGCGCAGCACGACAGCGTGGCCCGGCATCGCCGGGGACGCACGATGGACTTCAATGCTGGCGCACAAGGATTCGTGGAACCGGAAATGTGTCGTTGCCAAAACTCATGAAAACGTAGAACCGGTTTTACGCCTCCCCGTAAAACTACAGAACCGAAAATCCGTAGAAGCGGCTTTGTGCTCAAGCACGAATACGGAAGTGCGGTTCCACACAATTCCGTACTCCGCCAATCAGCGATTCTGTGCATCAAATGAGTCGGCCCGCGCTGCGATGCGCGGGCCGCTGATGGTGAACGCAAAAACGCGCCCCGCTGCAAGAACGGGGCGCTAAGGGCGATGATCAGTCGCCCTTGCTGCGCGACCAGATCAGATTGTGCGCGCCGACCTCGCCTTCGACCAGGCGGGCATAGATGGTCGCCGGGAACGACGGGTCATCCAGGGTTGCCGACAGGTAGGGCCGCTCCGCCTTGCTGACTTTCTTCCACGCCGCGCCGATCTCGAAGTTGCCGGCGACGATGCGGTAGTCCGGGGCGTTGTCGCTCTCCTTGGTGTTGGGAACGAATTTGACCTTGACGTTGAGCGTCAGGGTGCGAACCGTGCCGGTGAAGCTGTCGTTTTGTGCGGTAAAGATGCCGATGTTTGCCATGATGATTTCCTTTCGGTGAATCAAGGTCGCGCCCATCGCGGCCTTGTCGGTGATCCAAAGGGCGAGGTACGGGCGGGCTGCACCGCAAAGCGGCCGCAACGCAGTGGAGGACCGGGAGGCGCGGCGATTTTGTTGCGTGAGGAAGGCACACCGTGCCGGGGAAAATCGTTGCGCCGGACGGTTGCAGCCATGAAGCCCGAGGCGCAGCCGCTGCCGCGCCAGGATTCACGACAAGTCAAGGCCGCCGTTGGGTGCGATCCTCACCGGAAGGCAGCATGGCTCCGGCATCTCAGCATAGGCGCTGCGCCGGCACGCACCCATTCATCATCAAGGTCATTTCCGAATCACCAAGGATGAACGCTCCCGCGCACTGGCGCGGGCTTGATCGATTGCGGTGTGGATGGTTCTGGGCAAGGTGGACGGCCTGCCGGTGAGCCGCCGTCGTTTCTGGCGACGCTGCCCGGCAGCGTCGGGGTTGGTGCGTCATTGCACAAGCGCGCGCAGCGAAGCTGTCGCACTCCGGCGTCCCGCCTGTGCGGCGGGGCGCGTTTTTGGGAATTGGTTTGGGTTGTCGGCTGTTAAAACGCGCGCGGCATACCTGCCGCGCGCGACGCGCAAAAAATACCCCGGCGGAAACTCGCCGGGGTATCTTGCTTATTCGCTTACTTATTCACTTGCTGACTCGTCCGTCTCAGCATCCGGGAGCGTTTCTGCTGGTGCCTCCTGTACCGCTGCCCGCAACATCACCGGCAACCAACCCGTGCCCACCGCCAGCCGTTCCGCTTCGCTGGCCAAGTCGTTTTTCTTGAGCTTGGCGAGCCGCGCCACATGCTCCGGCGCGAAAACCTGCACGGCCTCGATGGTTTTGGCCTTTGATACATGGACGAAGTAGCCTTCGGCGGTCGGTGTCCACCATGGGTGCATGTCGAGGCCTACCGCCTGCGCCAATGCCGTTGCAGGCAATGTATCTTCGCGTGGCGTCACCGCGCCCACCGTCGCAGCCACGCATACCGCCAGCAGCGACAGCAGTTCAGGCTGGGGCAGCGCCAGCAGTTCAGCGAACAGTGCGTCCGGGTCACTGGGTAGCCGTGCCGCCCACGCCTGCCGCACTTCCCGCAAGCCGATCAGGGCGGGCGACTGCGCCACGTCCGGCGCAAATGTATCAAGTCCATCTTGCGGCGAAGCGCTGATGTTGATCGGCGAATCGTCCGAGCGGTAGCCATCGACCACCACACGCAACGCGAGGCGATGCACCACGGCCACCAGTGCCACCTGTGGATGGCGGGCGACTTCCGCTTGCAGCGCCGCCGTGCGGTGTGCGCTCAAGCGCCGCGCCAGCTTTTCGGAAATGTTCGGCGTGGTCGGTTGCTGCGCCTCGCCTTCGCTATCACCACCAGCTTGCATGCCTTGCCGTTCCTGCGCCCGCAATGCCTTGGCCTCGGCCTCACGCAACAGGCCGCGATGGATGGCGATTTCGCCCGCATGATCGATAGCCACGATAGCCCCGGCCATCGTCAGCACCTCGGGTGCAAACGCCAACAGCGATTGCTCGATGATGTCGAGTTCCGCGCCAAGTTTGTCGCTTTCCTCGTAGAGGGCAGATGCTTCTTCTTCCGCGATGTCCTCGGCATCGTCGGCATTCAGCTTGTCGTCGATGGCCTGTTGCCGCGATTGCAGCTTGGCGATGCGCTTAGCCTCGCTCTTGTTCGGCGTGCGCCGGTCACGGCGGGCACGCTGGAAGCCGTGCATTTCCGCCGATGTGATGCGCGGCACCGTTTCGACCCATGCCCAACCCTCCGCACGGGCACTGTCCGCAGCGGCTGCAAGTTTGTCTCGCGCCAAGGTATCCAGCAATGCCGCATCGGAAAGAAACACGCCCCGTGTATCGTCCGAGAAAAGGTCGCGCCGCACACCACCGCCTGCGGCCTCGTAAGCGTCGATGCCGACGAATTTCGCCAGCGCATCACGCGTGGCGTCGATTTCGCGTTCGGTCAGGTGTTCGCGCAGCGCCTGCGCGCTACGCTGCCACTGCGGCGCGTCATAGAACGCTGCCTCCTGTGCGCCGTGGTCGTCGGTGATGGCGAGCGCCATCAACTGGTCGAGTGTGACAGTATCGGCGCGATAGTCGGCCAGCAGACGCGGCGAGACATTCGCCAGCTTCAAACGGCGCTGCACCACAAGCGGTGTCACACCAAAATCAGCGGCAATATCTTCGACAGGCCGACCTTCGGCCACCAACGCGGCGAACGCCTCGAACTGCTCGCCGGGGTGCATGGCTTCGCGCTGCACGTTCTCGGTCAGGCTCACGGTACGTGCCGACGCATCCGGCACCAGTAGGCAAGGCACTTCATGGGTCTTGGCAAGCTTGCGCCGCTTCGCCAGCAGCTTCAACGCAGCCAGACGCCGCTTGCCTGCGACCACTTCGTAATGCTCACCATCGCTTGATGCGGTGACAGTGAGATTTTGCAGCAGACCGACGCGGGCAATGCTTGATGCAAGCTCGGGAATCGACGCGCCGCCGCTCTTGCGCACATTGCGGCTCGAAGGCCGCAACTGCGACAGCGGAATCAGCAGCAGGTCGTATGCCGCAATGGTAGCGGCGGCAGGGGTAAAAACTGCCGCATGCAGTGCTTGGGTTTCTTGGTGGGTAATGGTGTTCATGGTGATAGCTCCTATCCCTCGCGGGACGTTGAAAAAAATGGATGTAGAAAAATTCGTTGTCGATTTCACGGTGTCGATGTCTGCATGCGCTGCCTCCTGTGGTTTTCAAAACTGACCGGATTCCAAGATTCGGAGCCCGGTGTTGGCTTTGGTTGGTTCGGCGCAGAGACCTGGGTCGGTCCCTGTTTGCCGCCGTCTTTCCTGAGTTCATCGCCCGCGAAAAACCGGGCCAGCAAGGGCGTGGCTGTCAAGGATGAAGCGCAGGGTTGGCGCGGCCCGCAGCCGTAGGCGAGGACTCGGCCCTGCGCGCCTTGACTGCCAGGCACTGCGGGCTACGGTCGCGGGAAAAAGCGATGGACTTGGGGAAAGACGAACAGCGGCCGATGGGCCAGGGGCTGCGCTGAAACCAACGCCGCGCGGCAAGCGCCACTGCGTGCCAAAGGCACGCCTAGATGGATGGTTGACCGATCAGGTGCCACCTGTTCGGCGGCATTGCAGGGGCGCCAAACACAGTGCGGCGGGGATGGGCTGCACAGCCGATCCCCTGGAGGGCAAACGCAGTGCGCAGGCGTCAGCCGACCCCAGGGAGGGAACGATGGAAGCCCGAGAGGGGCGAGACGCTATGGCGGCTCGATGCCACGCACGACAGCGCGGCCCGGCCATGCCGGGAGACGCAAAGACAATTCAGGCAGGATTGCCGAACTACCCAATGCGAAGCATCTGGCACCTAGCGGTTGGTTCTCCATGCCAACGATGGCGAATACCTGCAGCCATCGAGTGGTCGCGTAGCGACCGCCGCCGCCGCGCGCCCAGACGGAACGGATGGGCGCGCGGCGGCCTGGCCGTCCGCCGTTGCCCCGTGTGCCTCCAATGTCGAGGGGGCATTGCGCCCCCTCGTTGATTCAGCCGGTCAAGCCTTGAGCCGCTTCATGCCTTCGGCCAGCATCCACAAAGCCCGGTTGATCTTGACGTTCTGGTCAATGCCTTGGATGGGCCGGGTGCTGTGCTTGCGTCCGGTGGCGGTGCGTCCGTGCAACCCGCCTTGCGTCAAATTCTCCTGTACGCGGTTATAAGCGCTCCACAAGTCGGGCCGGTCATCATCGCGGCGGCGCGGCGTCAATAGCTGCGATTCGGTGATGGGCGCGGGCGTGGTCGGGTCGTCGTACTTGAGAGACAGCGCCGCATGGGCAAACACTTCTGCTTCGCCCCGGTCTAGCGTAATGGCGCGCATTTCGTCGCGGCGTTCGCGCACAAGGTCGAATCCATCCAGCACGTCAAACGCACCTTCGATCACTTGCCCGACCACATCGCCTTTATGCGGAATGCGCAAATCGGCCACGGTATCGCCGCACACCAATCCGTTTTTGCAGACGAAGCGGAACATGCCCGCCAACATTTGGTAGCTGCTGGTGCCATCGTGCGAGTTCAGCAAAATGATTTCGTTGGCCTCCGCGCCATTGATCTGGTCGGCATGGCGCAGCCGCACCATATGCTTGGTATGCTCGCGCTTGCCTTCATCGCGTACACGGGTCTGGCAAACCATAAAGGGCTGGAATCCTTCCTTGCGCAGTTCGGACAACACCGCGCCGGTTGCTATGTAGCGGTAACGATCAGAGCGGCTTTCGTGCTTGTCCTCGGCAAAGATGGACGGCGCCACGGTGCGGATTTGGTCATCCGACAGCGGATGATCGGCGCGCAGCACGGGGGAGCGGGAAGCGAAACGGGAACTGAGTTGCATGGTCTTTCTCCTGTGATTGAAGCTGTGGTTTCAAAGCTGACCGGATTCCAAGATTTGGAGCCCGTTGTGGCTTTGGTTGGTTCGGCGCAGAGACCTGGGCCGGTCCCTGTTTGCCGCCGTCTTTCCTGAGTTCATCGCCCGCGAAAAACCGGGTCTGCGAGGGATTGGCCGTCAAGGACGAAGCGCAGGGTTGGTGCGGCCCGCAGTGCAGCGAGGACTCGGCCCTGCGCGCCTTGACGGCCAGGCACCGCAGGCTAAGGTCGCGGGAGAAAGCGATGAACTTGGGGAAAGACGAACAGCGGTCGATGGGCCAGGGGATGCGCTGAAACCAACGCCGCGCGGCGAGCGCCCCTGCGTGCAGCAAGCACGCCTGACTGGAAGTGGGCAAAGCGCGTGGCGCGCAATCGACGTTGTGTGCTGGCCGATCAGGCGCAGCCTGTTCGGCGGTCCTGTGGGGCGCCAAGCCTGCGCGGCGGGGTGGGCGTCAGCCGACCCCTGGAGGCAAGCGCAGCGCGCAGCCGTTCTGCACGTCAAGGACGCAGCAAAAAAGGGGGCGATGCCCCCTCGGGCTACAACAGCCCGCGTTCCGCCATAGACAGGATGTCGCCACCAGCGACGATCAAGTGATCCAGCACGCGCACGTCCACCAGCGCCAGTGCCGACTTCAGTGCCTGCGTGAGCATCTCGTCGGCGCGCGACGGTTGGGTTGAACCGCTCGGATGGTTATGCACCAGCAGTAACGCAGCGCTGTTCCTGGCCAGGGACTCCTTGACCACCTCGCGCGGATACACCGATGTCTGGCTCACCGTACCGCGAAACATCTCGACGTATTCGATGACACGGTTCTGTGCATCCAGATGGATGACGGCGAACACCTCGTGCTCCAGCGCGCCCAGCTTCACCCGCAGGAAGTCGCGCACCACCTGCGGCGAGTTCAGGACTTCGCAGTCGCGCATTTGTCCTGCGAGTACACGCTGCGCCGCCTGCAACACCTCGTCGGCGTTGGCAGGACGGTAGTCGCCCGTAACATCGCGAACGAGAAGGGAAGAATTGAGAGAATGAGTAAGTTGCAACATGATCGTGCTCCAGTCCGAATCGGGCGGAATTGCCTGGAACCGAAGGAACACGCCGCAGCGCAAGCAGTCAGGGGTCGAAGACGGCCGCATGGACGCCAGCGTGCAGGGCACGCGCAGCCCTTGACGGCGAGAACGGCGTGGTACATTGAACGGAACAGCAAGACCACCCCACACACTCCACCGCCTTAACGGCAAGCGGCGCGCGCAGGCCCAAAGGGCCGGAGGCGTCAGGGATCAATGCCGAATGGCCGTGACTCGGCACGAGGCGCGGGGCAACGCCCGCGAGCCCGACGGCGGCAACGCCGGGACGCGTGAAATCAAATATCAATATTTACGCTACTGCAAATATGACCTCGGTACCTACCCTCGCTTTTCCGTATCGAACGCGTACCAACCATTGTCGAAAACTGTGATCTGTATCCAGCCGTCGCGCCGCGTCGTGAGCACGTGTCTCCTCTTGTTGGTCGTTCTGACAGGTATCCCGCGCCCTATCACCGCGCGGTAGTCTGGCACCGTCTGTTGAGTCTCATGTTCAATGGGCTTATCTGAAATGATCACAGCATCGGGGCGGCAGTAGTTGAATAGTTCAGGACAGAAACCGTTCTCGCGCCCGTGATGAGATGCCACGAGGAAGTCAAGGTTGTGCAGCTCGGCGCAAAAATCTGGACGCTGCAGCAATGCCCTCCAGCCAGGCTTCTCCAAGTCGCCGGGAAATAGTATCTTCACACCTGCGTACTGAATGAAGATCACCAGGCTGAGATCGTTCGTGCTCTGGAAAGCAGGATAGTTGTTCCAAAAGGTGGTCGCTGTGATGCCGCCCATGTAGGCGTTGAATGGTTCGGTCACGGGCTGGTTGTAGACCTCGCAGGCAGACGTGTACCGCTGCGCATCGTTGGTGAGCGGCCCGCTCTGCCGCTTGAGTCGTCTCATATCTTCGCCGGTGTAGCTGGGGTTGCGGAGCAGCGTCGTCACCGCGATATTCTGGTCCCGTAACCCTTGCAAGTCGTCCATGTGATCCTGGTCAGCATTCGTGATGAACAAGTAGTCCAGCGTTGAGCGCCCCAAACCGTTGCGAATGCAGTTGCTGGGATTCCAGCCAACCGTGCTTCCCGAATCAATCATCGCGATGCGGCCATCGCGACCGTCATGGTGGTGGGTCAGCATGGCGCACGCGCCGTGGGCGACATCCCAGATTCGCAGAACCATCTGACCAGGCATAGCTCCTCCTTCTTTAAACTTGGTTTTTGCGCAGGTGCGGCGAAGTGTTGGCTATCCCGCTCTTCGTTACCACCGGTCTACGGCGCAGGTGAATCCCGTGGGCGTCCAGACCAGCGATACCGCCGGCAGGCCGCCGGCGTTCTCTGCGATGTTGCGCAACGTCTCACGGTCGATGCCCGAATGAGGCCCGCCTTGTGGGTGGCTGTGCCAGGTTCCGATGAAGGCGAGATAGCCAACAGAATTTCCATGCGCCTCGCGCAAACCATGGACCAAACCATCTGTGCCGAGAACGAAACGCGCAGGCTCCCTGATGCTGTCCGGCGGCGCGTTGACAATGCCAGCGATGGTGATGGTGCGATTCTCGTGAGAGATTCGACCAAGTAAGGCGCCTCCGGTTTCCTTCGGACTCCAGTGGATGGCATCAGCGTGGATGGCTTGAACCACTGGATGCAATACACGAATCTTCCAGCCTCCGTCGTCTACCACGTCCAGCACGGTAGTGGGACCGAGTGCCGTACTGATCCAAGACATTCCAACGCCCGAAGCGTCGACGACACCGACACAAAGCCTGGCCTCCACCGGAAGGCCGTCCACCAGCCAACGTTCCAGTTGCAGGCCCACCATCGCTGCCGCGCGCGAAACGGTGGCGTCGGACATTGGCGCCGTCAGCGAACGGCAGTTGTCCCCGACAAATACGCGTGTGGGGTCGGAACCGTCCCCAGCTACGCCCGCCCGAAGCGCAATCTCGTGTCGGCAGTGTTCGAACAGGAAGGCGGTCAGGTCATCGACACGGCCTGAGCGGCTACATCCCTCCAGCAGAACCACGGCACAGCGTCCCTGGCCATACAGCGCCACGCGCGCCAAGCGCGCGGCGGATTCGTTCATTGCAACCGATAACGTTTCTGATGCAAGTACCTTGAGCGATGCCGTCGCATCTACGATCAGCGCGCCATCCTGGGGAACTGCTCTGCTGAACTGAACAGGATCGGCAAAGACAGCAACCGCATCCACATCGAAGGCGCGTGTCTGGACATGCGACAAGGCCTCGAACGCTGTCTTCATCAGCGTCACCTTGCATGGGGGCGCTAGGACCGAAATAGGCTCGACAAGTGCGTGTCGTGCCGCGTTGTGAGGTGACATAGATTCGTTGTCGACAAACGTCATCGCGCCGAACCCAGCACGTCCGAGGTGTAACGCGATCTTCGAACCGAGGCTTCCGCAGCCGAGTATCACCAGCGGCTTCGAAGTGTCCGCGGATGCCAGGCCGGATGTTCGGGCCAATAGCTGGGGCGAAAGCGCATGCGCGTGAAAAGCAGGATGTACCGTCGCCTTATGTTCGAAGGGCGTTTGTGCGGAGTATTCATAGCGAACAACATATGGCAGCACCTCGGTGCTCCTGCCGGGTGAGCCGACAAGCGACACTGGTCGCTGCACAACAAGGACCACGATCGCATACAAGCCATGTGTCCATGTCCGTGGATCTTGCTGCATATCCAAAATGGAACGGCTGTAATAGCTATCCAGACCCTGCGCCAGTGAGGTCCGGTCGATACCCAGTTCGGCCGTCCGCTCAAGAAGCGTGTTGATATCAACGACTGTCTCCGGTTGATAGTGTCCGACTATGTGAGGCTGGCCCCGCACTACTGGCGCACGACAAATGAAAGCTGACGCGTGACCGCGACCCCATTTTCCCAACTGGTCATCATGGACCACTTGATCGAAGACGGGATCGATCTGTGCGGTTAGCTCGGTGTTGAGGATCGCGTACAAGCCGCCGTCCATTGTTACGTAGCCCGCGTTGACTAACAAGATGGAGCCGTCGGCAGGCGCTGAGGCTGCGACACGTTCCGCGCTGAATACAACGTTTGATGGGCAACTGTCGCGGCGCGTAGGCTCCCATCCCTGCTCCAGATCGATCAGCGTACCAGCCGCTGCCTGGTGCAGCCAATTGATCAATTGATCGACGATGGCGTCCAGACCAAACCGATGCAGCAACTCGTCCAGTGATCCCTCAAACAGGCACGGCGAAACAAGCTGCCCAGCCCGATGAGGGTTGATGTGCGGCAGGTTGAGCGGAAAATCCTTGCGCAGGAAGACGCGCGGTGCCGAGAGGGGGCAGTCATTGTCGAAAAATAGCGAACAGGTCTCGATGGCACGAACGCCCGTGGCGGATACGCCGTCCTGGCGGCATCTGCTCGGCAATTCGACTTCTACGTCAACTTCGATCACCGTGGCCGTGCCCGACGAGCACGGCTCACTGACTCGGGCGAGTCCCCGGTGCCGATTTAGTTGATGGATAGCGTCGGCAACGGCACCTGTCATCGCGTTCCGTGCGGCATTGGCGTGCGCGCCGAAGTGATCACAGCGGCAGCCTTCGACCCGGTTTCTTTTTTGGAAGGAGGCTGAACACCCTGGGAGGTCACGGTGAAAACGAGCGGCTCCACCGCCTTGGCGTTAGGGTATTCGCCCGTGCAGTAAAACGCGCCTTTCGCGTCGTTCACGATCGCCACATACTCGCGCTTCGCACGGATACACGGCGGATCGCTATCGTCGTCGGCAATCGGTTTGCAACTTGCCACCACGATCGCTCCATTTCGGGTTTGCGATAGCGCACTTCGAGCATCCGCGTCGATCTGAACTTTCTCGCCAAGTTTGGACCAACTGTCATAGGAAAGCGAATGCCAGGAGCAATGGTGCGGCGCCTGCATGAGATCGTACTCAAGCACCTCTGGTTCGTCCTTGTGGCGTGCCCACTGGCGATTCCAAATGAATACTTCGGCATCGCCGCCTGTCAGGAATTTCGCGCCGTCGGGGGTCTGCGCATCGGCGGCAAGTGTGATATTCATAATCACGCTAGATTGATTTTTGACGAGACACTCTTCCTCTTCTTCATCGTCTTGCGCATCCAGCGGGGCCAAGAGGTAGGCCGAGAAGAATGCGGACTGCTTACCGTTGATCGTTGAAAAACTTTCATCCACTTTCTTCAAGATAGGGCTCAGGTCATCGGTCTTGCCGTCGATGTCTTCACCCATGATCAGAATGCGGTCGCCATCGCCCACCGCGAAGCTCTTGTCACGGTTCATCTTGACGCGCCGCCGCGCCTCCGAACTAAACGCGGTAGCGTCGGCACCCAACGTGTGCGTTTTGCTCGCGCGGCGAAAGACAATGGGTGAAGACCAGACCTCACGAATCACGATCTTTTTGCCCTTGTAGTCTTTCTTGTCATCCGGGTAGTCGCCGAGCGGCCCAAGATGGAAGTGCTGCGTCAAACCCCGACAATGGTCCTGGTCCGGATGACTCAACAAGAAGGCATCGACATAGGGCCGGCCGTTCACATCTTTCTTCAGCCGGTCCCGCAGGTCTTTGGCCACATCGCGCGCCTCGCCGTCGGGGTCGTCGGCGTCCTGTCGGATGTTTACGTCGATCAGCAACGTCGTGGCATCGGTATCGCCGAACTTGATGAGGGTCATGTCGCCGTTGTCGACAGGGAAGAAGGTGAGGGTGGTAGGCATAAGTATTTCCAGTAGACGGCCAAAGAATTATCGCGTATATTTAATATACGCTTATTTTTTAGATCAGTCTACTTTTTATATCCATAAACTCATGCAAGAGAAACCCACTACCGACCTTGACCTTATTGTTCCTAAAGGAACGACCTGGGGCCTAGAACGTCGGCTCCAGTTCATCGACTTTCGTCTGCGCTGGGAGAGGCGTATTAACCGAATAGATCTGACTGAATATTTTGGCCTGTCGATTCCACAAGCCTCACTCGACATAGCCAAGTACACCGAGCTGGCGCCGACAAACTTGGCCTATGATAAAAGCTCGAAAACCTATGTCGCAACGCAAGACTTCCGTGCGCTCTATCAGAGTAGCGCGGCGCGGCGCTATTTGTCGGAGTTACTTGCGACGAAGACAGGCATCATGGAGCCAGCTACTAGCTTCATCGGATCGCCTCCCGAGATTGACTGGGCGCCTTCGCCATGGCGCACGATCAACGAGCAGACGGTGGAGGCACTGGTCAAAGCGATACGGGAAAAGGTGGCCGTCCGCGTCAGTTACCAGTCGATGACTTCCTTGGATGAGTCCGAACGCCTGCTCTCGCCGCATGCACTAGGCAACGACGGCTTTCGTTGGCATGTGCGGGCCTATTGTCACAAGCGTCAGCGCTTCAGCGATTTTGTGCTCGCTCGCATCCTCAATATAGTGGGATTTGAGTCAAGCGATGCAGATCCTAGTATGGACTCGCAATGGCAGACGGTGCTGACACTGGTACTTGCGCCGCATCCGGATTTGCCGCCTGCTAAGAAGCGGGTTCTGGAATTGGACTACGGCATGGAAGAAGGGCAGGTACTACTTCCGTGTCGGCAGGCTTTTCTGTACTACACGCTCAGGCGCCTCGGTCTACAAACCAACGAGGCTCCAGACCCTCTCGCACAGCAGATCACTCTGAAAAACCGCGCCGCAATTCAGCCTTACATCGATGCTTTGACGGCCCAAACCTAATCCACCATGACAGCCATTCTCGAACTCATCAAAGACCCGTACGAACGCAAAGCACGGGTGATACCTGGTCTGCTGGTCGCGCTGCCGTTGCTTGTGCCACTATTGTGCGTCTACGGCGCGAAGCATCCTGTACTCACTGGCGTTATTGGTTTGCTTGGGGGGTGTGGTGCCATCTATGCCTTGGCCAGCGTGGCGCGTGGCCGAGGCAAAAAGCTGGAAGAAACGTTGGTGAAAGAATGGGGTGGAATGCCGACCACCATTGCGTTGCGCCACCGCGATACGTTCCTGGACAGCATCAGCAAGCAGCGTTATCACGCTGTTATTGTGGCCAAGTTGGGCATCGTCATGCCGACTGCGCAGGAGGAGATGGCAGACCCGGCCAAGGCTGACGATATTTATATCGGAGCTACCAGGCGGCTTCGCGAACTCACGCGTGGCGACAAACAGCTCTTGCTCAAGGAGAACATCGCCTATGGTTTTCACCGCAACATGGTTGCGATGAAGCCGGTCGGGATGCTCGCATGTATCTTCGGCGTCGTCTACGGGCTACTGATCGCGAAAGCCCTGCAAGTCATTCCGCCACATTTTGCACCAGTCAACCTCGCGGACCCCGGTCTTGCTGCCGGTTTGACGCTCCTCATCTCCCTCGCGTTGCTTGTGGCGTGGGCCTTCTATTTCGATAAGGAAGCCGTTCGCCGTATGGGGTTCGTGTATGCGGAGCGCCTGTTTGAATGTCTGTCGTCGCTACCTTCCGCAGCTCCGCGGAAGCGTACCTCAAAGCCGGCAGCCACAAGTTGATCAGTACGTCTCGGGGGCTGATCCTGACGATATCGGTTAGACAGTATAGGTAACCGCTTAGTGCTGCTCGTTCACGATCAGATCCACGACAATTAAAACCGGAGATCCAGTATGCCCTTTACTTTTACCAAGACCGTTCACCCCATCAGCTTTTCCGATTTGTCCGGCCAGGAATTTGAACGTCTTGTGTTTGCCACCCTCCTGAGAATGTACGCTTGGCATACGCTCGATTGGACCGGCCAGACCGGTAGCGACGGCGGCCGTGACATCGTAGGCACTCGCGATGACGACTACGGCAATAGGATAACAGTCGTTGTGGCCTGCGCAAACTGGAAATCGTTCACGAGCACGAAGGGAAATTCCGACATCGACAAAATAGTGGATGGGCTTGGTGAGAATCCCCATGAGGTCATCGTCGTTGCCGGTAAATCGGTAAGTGCTGCCACCAAGGAAAAATGCCAAGCCCACGCCAAGAGCAGGGGGATTACGGTTTCCGAAGTGTGGTCCGGTTCCGAATTCGAAGAACGTCTGCGCTTCCACGCCGATTCGGTCTTTCAGCGGTTCTTCAGCGGCGAGGAACTTCCGGACGAAGCCTCTGCTTTACGGACCTTCGTTCAGCAACTCGATCCGACAACAGAGCGAGAAGCCGGGGAGCTTATTGCGCGGCTTTTCGACAGGCCAGCCTTCAGTACGCCAATTCGCAGCGAAAGCAACCTGCCGGCGTTCAGGCAGGCGATTGGAGATACGATTGGCGCGCTGAATACCGGTATTTGGCGTGATCGGGAGGGCGCGATCATCACGAGGATTTCAACCCGCCAGTCGTTCACGAGCGTTACCGTTAAGGATGCACTCGCGGAGTGCGTAACCGCGTTGACCGGGCTCAGGGTGATTTTCGATGAGGGGCTTCGAAACAATCACATCCAGCCGTGCCAATGCGGGAAAGCCGACTGTCCGACGTTCATGATTGAGCACGAGTACTGCGAACGGTTGGAAAACGAGCGTAGCAGAGTTCTTAATTATGCGGACGTAGCTCTTTCAGGACTTGGATCGAAAAAGCTATCTCGTCACGCATAGAACAGGCCGAACGAAACCAATGTCTCCTTCGTATCTCATGTCAATTGAATTTCATTGTGGTGGTTGTTTTGCATTGGCCCTCTGCTGGATCGCTTGGCATCGCTCCATCAGTGCTTCGAATGGCTCAGCGTCATCGAGGAATAAGCCGTCATCGACCATGTGCTGATAGTCGGTAGCCAATTTAGCCAACGCGCCGTCATCAGGTACAAGCTGGAGTCCACCTGCGACCGCTGCGTGATAGTCGATGGCATCGCCGTGCGTGTTTTTTTCTGCAAAGAACACGCTCTTGTGGTCGGCAACGGCGCGTGCAAGAGCTTTGTCCGCGATAGCTGCGGCGGCGAAGCCGGCAGCGTCCAGCCTCGTCACGTCGTGCCAGTGACGCGCGAAGCGATCACCACCGCGAAACTCGCCCTGCGCGCAAAAAACGTGAATCGCCGTAGACTTCTCCCAGAAGGTACGCTCGGCGCGCATCACCTGTGGTAGCGCGCTGGGAAACTCCACCCCTTGCAGATACGCGGCCGCATCGCAGCGGATTGCGCGTGGTTCGCTGGGCTCGCCAGTCGAGCGGGCGCCGAACTCCAACATGACGGCGGGCGCGACATAGCCGGTGCCGGTGGCCAGCGGTGTGTAGTCGATGAACACTTTATCGCCCTCGGCCCGCACGGTTGCCGGCAAGCCGTTTTCCTCAAGATCGTGCTTGAGACGCGGCACGATCTCGGCACCGACCCAGTCCGACAGGCGCGCACGAATCTCCTTGCTCCACTTTTTCTCCTGGCTCTTGCTGACCGGCAGCGGCGCATTCGCTTCACCCACCAGATCGGCGGCGATGGTACGGATGTCGTAAGTCAGGTCCACGTCTTCGGAGAAGCGCCGGATGACGCCATAGGCCTTTGACAAGGACGTGCCACCCTTGAATACCAAGTGGTCAGCGTAAGGGCCGGCAAAGAGGTGCCGCAGCGACCAGACCACCCAGATGTCTTTTTCCAGCAGATGGGGCAGCAGGCCCGATGTGTTCGCTGCGAGGTCGAGCGCCTCCAGGCGTTCGGCGGTTGAGAGCTGGAAGAATTCAGCCATAGGCCACCAGGGCGCTGATCTCTTGGGCCATCCACGTCGGCAGGCGCGACCGCGCCGAAGCGACTTCTTTAAGTTCGGACGGTGGCAGTTTGGCGCGCAGCTTCTGGATCGCTTCCCCGGCTTTTTCCGGGCCTAGCCAAGCCAGTGCCCGCACCACCTCGCCTGCAGCTCGCCCAGGGAAAATCAGTTGCCAAATTGGCGCGTGTCGGAACTCGATCATCTGCGCACCCAATTTCAAGCGGCGGCTGGGGCCGGACGTGAGATAGACCGCTCGCATTGGGACTTGCGTGGTCAGGCCTAGCGCGTTGGCGGCGGCGGCACCGTGCGACACGATGGTTTCCCCGCGCTGGTTTGCCAAGCCTTCGACCATCTTGACGGCCGACGGTGCGCGGGTGCCGAAGCGGCTTTCGACGGGCAGGACATAGATGCCGCGACCGGCGCGCAATAGGGCGCCGCGCTGCACAAGGCGGGACAATACTTGATCCACGGCTGCACGACGACCCAGGTGCAACAGTTCTTTGGCGACCAAAGGCGTGCCCTCCGGCGCTCCGGTGGCGTGTTCCAAGATTTGTTTGGCGAGGGTCTGCATGGCGATATCTCCTGATATGGAAGAAGTATGACGCTATTTCTGACACTTTTCAAGTCCCAAAGCTCGGGACAGTAAAGTCGAACGAAGGAATGCGCCGCCTGCCAGCACTCATAAGCGTGTTCGAGATCAGGGCAATATTGCGTTGTGGAATCATTAGCCAAGCCTTACGGTATCGAGTTCTTCAGGAGTCACGTTGAGCTGGAGCCGCCAACGTGAGAGGAATGCCCCTTCGGGGGGGAGCAGTGGATCAAGGCGCTGGTACGTTGCCGTCAGCATGCTGTGCAATGGTTCCAGTGCCGGCGCATCGGCTAGGCCATAGTGTTCCAGCAGGTAGCCGAGGCGTCGCACGACGGCGCCGACGCCGAGGCGTCGTGCGTAGTCCACCAGCCGTTCGACTTTCAGTACGTCCCGCTTCATCCACAAGCCCTTGGCAACTTCGGTAATGCCACCGACAAATGCCGGGTGTCGGAGCCCGTCGATGATCGTGCGCTCCATGTCGCTGATCATCACGAAGCGCTCCTTGTCGATCCAGTGCTTCGTGACCCCGAATTCTTGTTCCGCAGTGATGTGGATAAACCGAAAGTCATAGCCGCCGACCGTCTGCGGACGCACGCGCCGCGTACATGACACATACACGGTGAAGTTCGACTGCGTCACCATGCGGTGCAGTTCAAGCGCTGTACCGTGCGACAGGAAGTAGGGCGCGGCACCGGCGAGTTCACGCGCGATCAGGTACGGGCTGTCGATGTGCTCAGTGGCCCGGCCGAGTTCGAAGGGGACGAGGTTGTACAAACCGGGCTTCAGTCGCGTCACCAAGCCTCGCTGTTTAGCCTTGTGCACGAGATTTCGGGCCGCAGCAGCCGACAGGCCGGTGATCGAACCCACATCCGCCAAAGTGAACGTAGACCGGCGCAGTTCATTCAGCTCAATGAGGAGTTGCGCTGCCCGTGAGCCTAGCGTCTTTGTTTGCAAGTGATAGTTTGTGCTCAATTTGCGCCTCTAAAAGAAACGTAATGCGCAATAAATATAACATTACGATATCTGGCGGCAAGCTTGTCTCCCCACGGGGAAACGAATTCAGCGTAAAATGTAACGATAAGAATTCAATGGCGAAAGTCGCCATGGGACGCACCAAGAGTGAGTTGTTGGCGCAGGCGTGCCGTTGACCTTGGATTTCATGGTTTGGAACACTCTCGATGTATAGCGTTTGGTCATGAGAAATCGTTGCTTTATACTTGTTCCTTGAGAGGAAAAACGTAGGACGCAGTGGCTTCGATGGACTTCCAGCTCCTGTCGATAGTTGACGATTGATGTGGAAGAGTAGTCGCCGCACAAACCGAGTGCATCTCCCGCGCCAGTCAAAGCGTTTGTTTTTTGACGGTAAATATGACGGTAAATTAGATGTCCCATACAGAGAAAGCCTGTATTCATGCGGGTTTTCAGGCCTTGGAAACAATTGAGTGGGAATGAGGTTGGGGACCAACGCCAGATAGCAGTGTGTCTTCGAGCCCCTGATGTTTCAGGGGTTTTTTGCGTTTCGGGCAATGACGTCACCAGGAAGGCCAGATCGAACATGTCCGCCATCGTAGTACGACTAATTTGATTAGTCATTTGGACGGCGGTTTTGTCGCTGATACACTGCGCCCAAAATATTCCTCCCTGAACATCACCCAAGGAAAAGTCATTACGTCGTGAAGCCAGCTTACGTCGAACGCACGACGAACTCACGTCGAATACTGCGCGGCCCACCGCGCGCAGCAAGTCACTTTTCAATATGTTCAATCCATTATTCCGGGAAGCGCGGCATTTTCTTTGCATACTGCGGAGCTACGTATTGCGCCACGTTAAGCTGCATGGCCAAAAGCGTGTAATACGCGTTGATGCCGGTCAGATCGACCACACCCTTTTTGCCAAATCGCTTGTCTGCTCGGGCGAAGGTGGCATCGGACACGCGCTTGTTCTTGTGCAGTTCAGTCGAGAAATCATAGACAATTTCTTCATCTTCGGTCATGCCGGTCGGACGACGGCCATCGCCGATTGCATCCGCAACGCTTGCCTTGATGCCGGCTTTAAGTGCAATCGGGTAGTGATAATTCCATTCAAAATCTTGCGACCATTCGCGTGCAGTGACCAGAATCACCAATTCACTGAGCATATTGCCCAGTGCTGAGTTGAAGCGCAGATAGTCGCCAGTAGAACGGGCCAGCGTCATCACCTGCGGGCTATGCATCAACGGCTCGAATGGACCAAAGACCGGCATTTTTCGCGCAGTCATAAAATCATCCGCTGCCTTTTTTTGTTCCGCAGTATAGTTTTCTGGCGCAATGATCGGCAAACGATCCGTTGCGTGAGCGCCGGTTGCCAGAAGGGTGAGCAATAAAGTCGAATAAAGCAATTTCATATCAGTCTCCAGATTTTTCTCACTGAAGAAAAATTCTCCAGTTAATTTTGCTGCGGAACAATATCATAAGAAAAGTTTGTGAAAAAACACTTTGGGTGTGGATGATCGACGAGTTCAAGCGCGGTCCGGATTAACATCGCAACATGGCGCGCTTGCGCTTCCCGCCCTTCCCAATGCAATCTCGGGCACTCGGTTATACTTGCGCGCCCTTGAAGTCCAGTAGTGAATCGATCCAAAGCGAGGCCAGTGCAGTGACGTACAGCGTGAAAGAAATCTTCTACACCTTGCAGGGCGAGGGCACCCATGCCGGTCGTCCGGCGGTGTTTTGCCGCTTTGCCGGGTGCAATCTCTGGAGTGGTCGCGAGAGCGACCGGGCCACTGCGGTTTGCCAGTTCTGTGATACCGATTTTGTCGGCACCGATGGTGTGATGGGCGGCAAGTTCGCCGATGCCGCATCATTGGCCTCCACCGTCAACGGGCTGTGGCCGGCTGATTATCCGGCCAGCAAATTCATCGTCATCACTGGCGGCGAACCGATGCTGCAACTTGATATCGCGCTGATCGACGCCTTGCACGCGCAAGGTTTCATGATCGCCATCGAGACCAACGGGACCTTGCCGGTGCCGCCCGAAGTCGACTGGATTTGCGTGAGCCCGAAGATGGGCAGCAAGCTGGTCCAGCGCAGCGGCAACGAATTGAAAGTCGTCATTCCGCAGCTCGGACAAGACCTGCTGATGTATGAATCGCTGGATTTCGAACACTTTTATTTACAGCCGATGGATAGTCCGACGGCTGCCCGCAATACCGAACGCGCCATTGAACATTGCAAGCGCCACCCGAAGTGGAAGCTGAGCGTGCAAACCCATAAAATTTTACAGATACCGTAACGCCATGCTGACCATCACCCGCAAACTAGAATTCGACGCCGGCCACCGGATCCCCGACCACAAGAGCCAGTGCCGCAACCTGCACGGCCATCGCTACACGCTTGAAATCACGCTCACCGGAGGCGTTGTTGCCGCTGATGGCGCGTCCGACAATGGCATGATCATGGACTTCTCGGACGTCAAGACACTGGCCAAGCAAGCACTGGTCGATGTCTGGGACCACGCTTTTCTGGTCTACGAGAAGGACGACGCCGTGCGCGCCTTCCTCGACAGCCTGCCGGACCACAAGACCGTCGTATTGCCGCTGGTGCCAACGGTCGAGAATCTGGCCAGTATCGCTTTCGATATCCTCAAGGCGACCTATACCGACAATTTCGGTACCGGCCTGACGCTGCACAAGATCAAGCTCTACGAAACACCAAATTGCTGGGCTGAAGTCATCCATGGATGACACGGTCTTCATGCGCCTCGCCATGGACCAGGCGCACAATGCCTGGGCCCTGGGCGAGGTGCCGGTCGGCGCGATTCTAGTGAAAGACGGGCAGGTCGTCGCGACCGGCTTCAACCAGTCGATCGGCACGCATGATCCGACTGCGCATGCCGAGATCATGGCCTTGCGCGCCGGTGCCACGCTGCTGGGCAATTACCGGTTGCCCGGTTGCGAATTGTTTGTCACGCTGGAACCCTGCGCGATGTGTGCCGGAGCGATGATGCATGCGCGGCTTGCGCGTGTGGTCTACGGTGCGAGTGATCCGAAGACCGGTTGTTGCGGTTCGGTGCTCGACCTGTTCGGGCAAGAGAAATTGAATCACCATACCGGCCTGGTCGGTGGCGTACTGGCCGACGAATGCAGCGCGCTGCTGAAGGATTTTTTTGCCGAACGACGGCTTGCCCAAAAGCCGCTTTCCACCGGAGTTGCCAGTGAATGAGTCAACCGGAATCGCCCTGATTGCACCAAGCGGGTATGCCGCTGACACCGACGCCATTGAGCGCGCCATCGTCGGGTTGCAGCAGCAGGGCTACCGCGTGATCCGCCACTATGCTGCCGAGGAAAGGGAAGAGCGCTTCGCTGCCAGCGATGCCGTGCGCATCGCGCATCTGCATGCGGCCGCCAGCGACCCGGATGTCGAGATCGTGCTCTCCCTGCGCGGTGGTTACGGTTTGTCGCGCATCCTGCCGCAACTCGACTGGCCAATGCTGGCGGCAAGCGGCAAGCGCTTTGTCGGTCATAGCGATTTCACCGCTTTCCAGTTGGGCTTGCTGACGCAAACCGGTGCCGTCAGTTTTGCCGGACCAATGCTGTGCGACGACTTCACGCGTGAGCCGGCGAGCGCGTTCACGCACGCGCATTTCTGGCAGTGCCTGACCAGTCCTCAAACAGTCCTTCGCGTGGAGCAGGACGACAGCCCCGCCGTCAACACGGCTGGCATTCTGTGGGGCGGCAATCTGGCGATGGTCGCGCATCTGGTTGGCTCGCCTTACCTGCCACGCATCGAGGGCGGCATCCTGTTCCTTGAAGATATCAACGAGCATCCATTCCGGGTCGAGCGGATGCTGCTGCAATTGCTCCATGCGGGCGTGCTGGCAACCCAGAGCGCCATCGTGCTGGGTGATTTTTCGGGCTATCGCCTGAGCGACATCGACAACGGGTTTTGCTTCGCCTCGATGCTGGCACGCTTGCGCGCCACCTTGCCGATGCCGGTGCTGACCGGCCTGCCATTCGGCCACATCGTCGACAAGGTCACCTTGCCAGTGGGTGCGCCGGCCACGTTGCGCGGCGGCGCGCAGGGCTGGACCTTGTCCGTGGCCGGTTATCCGTTTTTGCCGCAGCGATAGCGCAAATCTGCTCGCTGCGCAATGGTAAAATGCGGGCCACATTTCAAATACGTTCGTAAGGATTTAATCAGTGCTCTCTACCGCTAACATCACGATGCAGTTCGGCGCCAAGCCATTATTTGAAAACATTTCCGTCAAGTTCGGCGATGGCAACCGTTACGGCCTGATCGGCGCGAACGGCTGCGGCAAATCCACCTTCATGAAAATCCTTGGCGGCGACCTCGATTCGTCAGCGGGTAACGTCATGCTCGACACCAACGAACGCCTCGGTAAATTGCGCCAGGATCAGTTCGCTTTCGAGGAAATGCGCGTACTCGATGTCGTCATGATGGGGCACACCGAAATGTGGGCAGCGATGGCCGAGCGTGACGCGATCTACGCGAACCCGGACGCCACCGACGACGATTACATGAAAGCCGCCGACCTCGAAGCGCGCTTTGCCGAATACGATGGCTACACGGCCGAAGCCCGTGCCGGCGAATTGCTGCTCGGCGTGGGCGTATCGATTGACCAGCATCAAGGCCCGATGAGCAACGTCGCCCCCGGCTGGAAATTGCGCGTCTTGCTGGCCCAGGCACTGTTCTCGAATCCGGACATCCTGCTGCTCGACGAACCAACCAACAACCTCGACATCAACACGATCCGCTGGCTTGAAGATGTGCTCAACGAGCGCAACTCGACCATGATCATCATTTCGCATGATCGCCATTTTCTGAACCAGGTCTGCACCCACGTTGCCGACATGGATTACGGCACGCTGAAAGTCTATCCGGGCAATTACGACGACTACATGTTCGCGTCGTCGCAAGCCCGCGCGCAGCAGTTGTCGGTCAACGCGAAAGCCAAGGACAAGGTCGCCGAACTGCAAGAGTTCGTACGTCGTTTCTCGGCCAACAAATCGAAAGCCCGCCAGGCCACCTCGCGCGCCAAGATGATCGACAAGATCAAGGTCGAAGACCTCAAGCCATCGAGCCGGGCCAATCCGTTCGTGCGTTTTGACGGCGAAAAGAAACTGCATCGTCAGGCCGTCGAGATCGCCGGTTTGTCAAAGACCTACGACCGCACCCTCTTCAAGAAATTCGACATCATGGTCGAAGCGGGCGAGCGTATCGCCATCATTGGTGCCAACGGTGCCGGTAAAACTACCTTGTTGCGTTGCATGGGCGGTGCGGAGTTGTGCGGACTCGATGGCGATGCTGGCAGCAAGATCAAATGGGCCGAGCATGCGAACGTCGGCTACATGCCGCAGGATCCGACCGAAGACTTTGCGACCGACAAGACATTGACCGAATGGATCGATCAGTGGACCAAGGAAGGCGATGACGATCAGGCCGTGCGCTCGATTCTCGGCCGCTTGCTGTTTGGCGGCGACGATGTGAAGAAGCCGGTCAAGGTACTGTCGGGTGGCGAAAAAGGTCGCATGATGTTTGGCAAGCTGATGCTGGGCCGGCATAACGTCTTGCTGATGGATGAGCCGACCAACCACATGGACATGGAATCGATCGAGTCGCTCAACGTCGCGCTGGAAAAATATACCGGCACGCTGATCTTCGTCTCGCATGACCGCGAATTCGTCCAGTCGCTGGCCACGCGCATTCTCGAAGTCAAGGAAAACGAAATCGTCGATTATCAGGGAACGTACGAAAATTATCTGGCTAGCCAGGGTATTGACTAACGCGTTGTCCGGATCGGTCAACACGTAAAAACGGAGCGCAGCGCGCTCCGGTTTTACGTGTGCGCAATGTGCGCCCGGATCAGCTCAGCTCGTCGGCAAACCGATGATTGACATCACGGTGACCGGCCTCGTCAGCACGCACGGCGATGACGACATCACGCAGGCGGGCATCAGGTGGCAGCTTCCAGTATTTGATGGCAATGGCCGGTGCCGGGATGTTCTCGTGCTCGCCGTTGTCGATGCCCGCCAGGTACTCGGTGTAGCTGTAAAACGCTTCTTCTTCAAAATAGCCGACGATGCGGTGTGCGGTCCTGGCCGAGAACAGGTAGATGAAAAAGTACAAGTTGTAAAACACCAGTTGCGTCACAAAAATCACCAGTCGTTCAAAGCCGGTTGGCTTGGCGATTTCAATGAAGGTCATCAAGTGCATCCGCTCGTTTTCGGCTTCGTCGAGCAGCGTGTGGACCCAGCCGTTGTCGTCTTTGATCAAACGCAAGGCTTTCAGATGCTGAAGCAAGCCGCCGACCATGCCGGGTACGGCAGCGACAGTTTCCAGTACCACTGCACGGTGGCCATACCGTTTGGCAAAAAACACGTCTGCCAGAAAGCGCAGGAACTTGGTAAATCTAAAGGCGAAGCGGTCGGACAAACCGCGTGGGTCGTGATGGATAGTGGTGTCTGCAGTGGCGCTCATGGGCTTTCCTGGTGGGTGGGCTGATCAGGAGGCGACGAACTATGGTCGCGACCTGCCTGATTCGGATTGCAGGATAGCATCGGGTTGGTTGACTCGTTGCCGGTCCAGCCCACATAGCGTGAGTGATATTTGCGATACCGTTCGGCATTTCGCCCGGTGCCGCGCCGGTGAGCCTGCAGCAATTGGTGCCATCCCGGGCAAAGCCCATTAAAATGCGGTGGTCCTCTCTTTTCTCGCCCCTCTTTTTTATCGTCGAATCCATGCCTACGCCAGCCATCCAGACCATCGAATTTGAACGCCCGCAAATGCAATCGGGCACCAGTTGCAGCGCGCAAGCCTGGGCCCGCGTGCCAGTCACGCCGACACCTGCCGAAAAAGTCGCCTTGAAAGAACGCATCAAGCGCCTGCTGATCGAAAAACAGGCCGTGCTGGTGGCCCATTATTACGTCGATGCCGACTTGCAGGATCTGGCCGAAGAAACCGGTGGCTGCGTTTCGGACTCACTCGAAATGGCGCGCTTCGGACGCGACCATCCGGCCAAAACACTGGTGGTCGCCGGCGTCCGGTTCATGGGCGAAACCGCCAAAATTCTCAGTCCGGAAAAGACCGTGCTGATGCCCGACCTCGATGCCACCTGTTCGCTTGATCTGGGTTGCCCGGCCGATGAATTTGCCGCTTTTTGCGATGCCCATCCGGACCGCACCGTGGTGGTCTATGCCAACACCAGTGCCGCCGTGAAGGCCAGAGCCGACTGGATGGTGACCTCCTCGATCGGGCTCGACATCGTCGCGCACCTGCACGCACAGGGCAAAAAAATCCTGTGGGCACCGGACAAACATCTTGGCGGCTATATCCAGAAACAGACGGGTGCCGACATGCTGTTGTGGCAGGGATCGTGCCTCGTGCATGACGAGTTCAAGGGCGTCGAACTGGAATTGCTGATCAGCGAACATCCGGAGGCGATGGTGCTGGTCCATCCCGAGTCACCCGCTGCGGTGGTGGCGCTGGCTGATGTGGTCGGCTCAACCTCGCAACTGATCGCCGCGACATTGACACCGGGCGTCGAGTCCTTCATCGTCGCCACCGACAACGGCATCCTGCACAAGATGCGTTTGGCTGCTCCCGGCAAGACCTTCATCGAAGCGCCGACCGCCGGCAATAGTGCGACGTGCAAGAGCTGTGCGCATTGTCCGTGGATGGCCATGAATGGTTTGCAGAATCTGGCTGACGTTCTTGAATCGTTGGGTAACACGATCGATGTCGATCCTGTCATCAGCACCAAGGCCAAAGTCTGCATCGACCGCATGCTTGATTTTGCCGCGCAAAAGAAAGCCAACGTGCGGCCGTCTGCCGACCTCGCGCAGGAACAGCAACTTTTTTCAGGGATTGGACCAGCATGAGTAACCTCGTCAATCCGTTCGCGCCTTTCGAGCCTGCGCTGGTCGCCGCGCTGAACGCTAATGTTGCGCTGGCACTGGAAGAAGATGTCGGCAGCGGTGACGTCACCGGCTTGCTGGTACCCGACGAGGCAATCGTGCAAGCGCGTGTGATCGTGCGCGAGGTAGCGGTGCTGTGCGGCGCACCGTGGTTCGAGGCGGTGATGACGCAACTGGATGCGCGCATCCGTATCGACTGGCATTACAACGAAGGCGAATTGATGCGGGCTGACAGCGTGGTTTGCCAGATCGAAGCACCGGCGCGGGCGTTGCTGACGGGCGAACGCAGCGCACTGAATTTCTTGCAGATGATGTCCGGCGTAGCCAGCCAGACCCGGCGCTACGTCCATCTGGTCGCCGGTACCCCCGCCGGTATTCTTGATACCCGCAAGACCTTGCCCGGCCTGCGGCTCGCGCAAAAATATGCGGTGCGGGTCGGTGGCGGGGCGAACCAGCGACTGGCCTTGTATGACGGCATCCTGATCAAGGAAAACCATATTGCCGCTGCAGGTGGCGTGCGGCTGGCGATGGAAAAAGCCTTTGCGTTGAACGCCGGCGTGACGATACAGATCGAGGTCGAATCGATCGATCAGTTGAAGGAAGCGCTGGCGGCGGGTGCGCGCTCGGTATTGCTGGATAATTTTTCGCTGGAGCAGATGCGTGAAGCTGTCGTGCTCACCTCCGGCGCTGCATTGCTGGAGGCGTCGGGCGGGATCAATTTTGATACCGTGCGTGCGATTAGCGAAACCGGTGTGGACCGGATCTCGATTGGTAGTCTGACCAAGGATGTACGGGCGACGGATTATTCGTTGCGGATTATCTAGTGCATTCGGTGCAATGCCCTTCGGTTATTGCACCCTACCTGACTGCGCTATCTAGCCGATATCGTGGTGCTCCTCACTCGACGCTACTCGTCCAGTAGCGACCGCTGAGCAACCCGGGAGAAATCCTTGGTGAGCTATTTTTTCCTAATGGTGTGGGCATCCCTCGATCAACCATCTGCACATCTATGCCATGATGGCACCATGAAAATACTCTTGCGTTTATTCGGACTTCTTCATGGCTTGATGGCGTGTCTGTTTGCCTGCGCTGCGCTCATGCTGATTGCCATTGCTGCCCATATGGGATGGTTGGCCGTCGTGGGTACTTGGGACCGGGCTGCAGCGCAGGCAGTTATCGGGGCGCTAGGGATATTGACAGTCGCCGTCGTCGCTCTGCAAATCGCCGAAACGATCATTGAAGAAGAGGTCATTCGCGACGCCGACATCAGCGCTCCGACCAGGGTTCGCCGATTTTTGTCACGGTTCCTGGTGGTCATTGTGGTGTCGCTGTCCATTGAAGGCTTGGTCGCCACCTTCAAAGCGCAAGAAGATCCCATACAACTCATGTACGCCGCCAGCATGTTGGTGGGAGTCGGCGTGCTGCTGGCTTCGTGGGGACTATTCATATACCTCAACCGCTCGGCCGAGGAATTGGAACCGGGGGCAATGGAAGATGCAAAGCGCGAAGACCACAAGGTTGGGTAGCGTTCCTATTTCATCCGCCACGCAGAACCGAATCCCAGTCGCGTCATTGCCCATCGTGTTCACGATCGGCGAGTGCTACACGCGAGACGAGATTCATGATGTACTCGGCGGTAGCAAGGTGTCCTGTCTGCCAAGCGTAGATGGCAGGTTGGTCGCAGCTTGCCTGACTTTGAAGTTCAGTCCAGCAGCACCAGCAGTGGTGCTGTGTGGTCAAGGTCCCAAAACCACTCCTGCTAGCCGGCACTTTGCGTTACAGCGCGAAAAACTTCCGATATTCATCAAAGAAGCCGCTGGCCGATGGCAGTTTCGCGGTGATTTTCGGGTGGTGGAGTTTTTAGTGCGCGGACCCCGCTTTGAAGAATTCATCGCCGGCTCGGGTCGTTCGTTGGCAAGCGTGTCCTATGTCGTATTACTGCGGCCAGACTAGCGTTCCCGTTGACCTTTTTGATTGTGCGGTGCCGGAGCGTTGGGTGCAATGCCCTTCGGTTATTGCACCCTACTTGACTGGTGGCGTTAGCGCCAGTCCGGCGACAGCACCGTCGGCAGCGCCTTCGGCAAGGTATCCGGAAAGTCCCGGCTGAAATGCAGGCCGCGACTTTCGCGCCGTGACAGCGCGCTGTGCACGATCAGCGACGCCACCTCGACGAGGTTGCGCAATTCCAGCAAGTCGCGCGTGATCCGGAAGTGCGCGTAGTACTCGTCGATTTCTTCCTTGAGCAAACGAATCCGGTGCTGGGCGCGTTCGAGCCGCTTGGTCGTACGCACGATGCCAACGTAATTCCACATGAAGCGGCGCAGCTCGTCCCAGTTGTGCGACAGCACGACTTGTTCGTCAGCATTGTTGACGCGGCTTTCATCCCAGGCGGGCAGCGGGATTTCTGTGCGGGCCGGTTGCTGTTCGATGAATTGCGCCGCGGCGCGACCGAGCACGATGCATTCGAGCAGTGAATTGCTGGCCAGCCGGTTGGCACCATGCAGGCCGGTGTAGGACGTCTCGCCTACGGCGTACAAGCCCGGCAAGTCAGTGCGTCCGGACAGGTCCGTGACCACGCCGCCGCAGGTGTAATGCGCAGCCGGTACGACCGGGATCGGCTCTTTGGTGATGTCGATACCCAGTTCCAGGCAGCGCGCCAGGATGGTCGGAAAATGCTCTAGCAAAAATTCCGGTGACTTGTGGCTGATGTCGAGGTCGACGTAATCGAGGCCACGTTTTTTCATTTCGGCGTCGATGGCGCGCGCAACGATATCGCGCGGTGCGAGTTCGGCGCGCTCGTCCTGTTCCAGCATGAAACGCGTACCAGCGGCGTCCCCGGCGGCAGCGGGCAATTTCAGCATGCCGCCTTCGCCGCGTACGGCTTCGGTGATCAGGAATGATTTCGCATACGGGTGGTACAAACAGGTCGGATGGAACTGGATGAATTCCATGTTGGCGACGCGGCAACCTGCGCGCCAGGCCATCGCGATGCCGTCACCTGTCGCGGTGTCCGGATTGGTCGTGTACAGGTAGACCTTGCCGGCACCGCCAGTGGCCAGCACCGTGTGGTCGGCCGCAATCGTGCTGACCTTGCCGCTCTTGACGTCCTGCACGTACAGGCCGAGGCAATGCGGTTCTTCGCCGCCGCCGGGCAGCTTGTTCGACTTGATCACGTCGATGGCGTAGTGATGTTCGAGCAGCGTGATGTTCGGATTGTTGCGCACGATCTGTTCGAGCGTGACTTGCACCGCATGGCCGGTCGCATCGGCCGCGTGGATGATGCGGCGCTGGCTGTGGCCGCCCTCGCGCGTCAGGTGAAAACCCAGTTCGGCGGTGTCGTCACGGGTGAATGGCACTCCTTGTTCGATCAGCCATTCGATCGCTTCGCGGCCATGTTCGATGATGAAGCGGGTCGCGCTTTCATCGCACAACCCGGCACCGGCCACCAGTGTGTCGGCGACATGTTCGGCGTAGCTGTCACCGGAGTCGAGCACTGCGGCAATGCCGCCCTGGGCCCAGTTACTGGCCCCGTCGAGCAGTTCGCGCTTGGAGATGACAACGACCTTGCGGGTTTTTGCGAGGTGCAAGGCGACGGACAATCCGGCCAGTCCGCTGCCGACGATGGCGACATCAAATTTCATGGTGATTATTTTTGTTCGTTGAAAGGAGTACCGACTATAGGTTATTTTTGCATTGCCGTTTGGCGGGGCCTGTCAGGCTTCGGGCAGGACCGGAATCACCTTGGCAGCAGCCGCTTTGGCGTTGTTGCGCGCCGTCTCGATATCGGCAGCGACAGCCAGCGCGACACCCATGCGCCGGTGCGCAAAGGACTCCGGCTTGCCGAACAGGCGGATGTCGGTGCCGGGGATGCGCAACGCATTGGCGACACCATCGAAGCCGATGCCTTTGGCATCATGACGGCCATAAATCACTGCCGATGCACCTGGTGCTTTTAACGCGACATTGACGGGCAGGCCGAGGATGGCCTTGGCGTGGATTTCAAATTCACTCTGCACCTGGCTGGCCATGGTGACCATGCCGGTGTCATGCGGACGCGGGCTGACTTCCGAGAACCAGACCTGGTCGCCCTTGACGAACAGCTCAACGCCGAACAGGCCGCGTCCGCCAAGGTTGTCGGTGACCGCCTTGGCAATGGCTTGCGCATTGACCAGCGCCGTCGACGCCATCGGGTGCGGCTGCCAGCTTTCGACGTAATCGCCATTGACCTGGATATGACCGATCGGCTCGCAGAAGGACGTGATGACGACGCCGTGTTCATCGAGCGAGCGCACGGTCAGCAGGGTGATTTCGTACTCGAAATCGATGAAGCCCTCGACAATGACCCGACCGGCATCAACGCGGCTACCGGCCGCAGCGTAATCCCAGGCGGCCGCAACTTCATCGGGGCCATCAAGCTTCGATTGGCCTTTGCCGGACGACGACATGACCGGCTTGATGATGCACGGAAAACCGATCTCGGCACACGCCGCCTGCAGCTCGGCCTTGCTGTCGGCGAAGCGATACGGCGAGGTCGGCAAGTGCAATTCTTCGGCAGCGAGACGGCGGATGCCTTCGCGATTCATCGTCAGCCAGGCAGCGCGTGCGGTCGGGATCACCGTCACTTCGCCGGCTTGTTCGAGTTCCATCAGGCGGGTGGTGGCGATGGCTTCGATTTCGGGGACGACCAGATCCGGTTTTTCCAGCGCGATCAGCGCAGCCAATGCGTCGCCGTCGGCCATGTTGATCACGTGCGCGCGGTGGGCAACTTGCTGGCCGGGGGCATCGGCATAGCGGTCAACGGCGATGACTTCGACGCCCAGTCGTTGCAACGCAATGATGACTTCCTTGCCCAGTTCGCCGGACCCGAGCAGCATGACTTTGGTGGCGTTGGACGAGAGCGGGGTGCCGAAGCGGACAGGAGTTTTCATGGAGCGTGCCAGTGTGGGAAAAGTGACCCGCATGATACCGCCTGCATCGGATTGATTGGGTTTTCGGGAATAAAAAGTGGGAGATATTTTGCTGGGAAATGGTGGTTGTGAGTAGTACGAGGATGTGGGACCGTCGTCGGTGTACATGGTGCAATACCCTCCGTTTATGGCAACTTACGGATGGATGTCGGTGCGCCACCCGCTCATTCTCGTAGGGTGCAATAACCGAAGGGCATTGCACCAAATGCACTGGTCGAGGTATTCAATACCCTTACCTGCCACGGTCATCGGATGCTGAAACATTAGGCACTCCGCCACGACCTAGCCGGGGACGGCCCGGCAGCCGGTTACTTCTTTTTGCTTCGCCAAAAAGAAGTAACCAAGAAAAAGGCGACCGCGAGGCGGCTGCCCTTCGGGTTCCCAAAAACGGTAGTCAGTCAAGGGGAGGGTCGCAAACTCGCTTCGCTCAGACATGCGCCCCTCTTATCCCTTGCCTGACTACCGTTTTTGGCAGCTGCCTCAATGCGGAACACGTCAAAGGCTACTTCAACGTCAACGTCAAAACCAACGTCAAAACCAACGTCAAAACCACAATACAAGGGTGCAATAACCGAAGGGCATTGCACCGCCTCCTCAGCGATCCTCCGCATACATATCCTTCCCCCTGGTTTCCTTGACGAACAACATGCCAACGACAAAACAGGCACCCGCAATCACGACCGGATACCAGAGACCGTAATAAATGTCGCCCTTGTAAGCCACCAGCGCAAAGGCGGTGGTTGGCAACAAGCCGCCGAACCAGCCGTTTCCGAGGTGATACGGCAGCGACATCGCGCTGGTGCGAATCCGGGTCGGGAACATTTCGACGAGCATCGCGGCGATCGGGCCGTAGACCATCGTTACGTAAATCATCAGGATCGTCAGCAACAGCAGCACCATCGGCGTATTTATCTGGTCGGGGTCGGCTCGGGATGGATAGCCGGCCGCCTTGATCGCTTCACCGACTTCCTTCTTGAAAGCCTTTTCCCTGGCCGCCGCGTCGTCTGGCGACAGGATATCGACGTCATATCCCTCAATGATTTTGTTGCCGATGGTGATCGAGGCCAGCGAACCGGACGGACCGGCGACGTTGCGATAATTGACCGAGGCATTGGCCAGCACGGTGCGCGACCGATCACAGGACGAGGTAAATTTTTTGGTGTCGGTCGGGTTGAACAGGAACTGGCAGGTCGACGGGTCGGCGGTGACGACGACCGGCGAATTGATCAGTGCGGATTCGAGTGCCGGATTGGCGTAGTGGGTCAGTCCATGAAAAAGCGGAAAAGTGGTCAATGCCGCAATCAGCATGCCGCCCATGATGATTGGCTTGCGACCTATCCTGTCCGACAGTGATCCGAAGATCAGGAAGAACGGTGTGCCGATCAGCAGGGCAGCGGCGATCAGGATGTTCGCCGTCGAGCTATCGACCTTCAGCGTTTGCGTCAAAAAAAACAGCGCATAGAACTGGCCGGTGTACCAGACCACGGCTTGTCCGGCAGTCAGGCCGATCAGCGCGAAAATCACGGTCTTCAGGTTTTTCCACTGACCGAAGGCTTCCGCCAGCGGTGTCTTCGAGTCCTTGCCTTCGGCTTTCATGCGCGTGAAGGCGGGTGATTCGTCCATCGACAACCGAATCCAGACCGACACCGCCAGCAGAAAGACGGAGAGCAGAAATGGTACGCGCCAGCCCCATTGTGCAAAGGCAGTTTCGCCAACTGCGGTGCGCGTGCCGAGGATCACCAGCAGCGACAGGAACAGGCCCAGCGTGGCGGTGCTCTGGATCCAGGCGGTAAATGCACCGCGCCGGTCGTCGGGCGCATGCTCGGCCACATACGTCGCTGCACCACCATATTCGCCGCCCAGCGCAAGGCCCTGCACGATGCGCAGCGTGACCAGGACGATGGGCGCGGCAATGCCGATAGCGGCATAGTTCGGCAAAATACCCACCAGAAAAGTCGACGCACCCATCAGTACGATCGTGATCAGAAAAGTCGTTTTGCGACCGATCAGGTCGCCGAGACGGCCGAATACCAGCGCGCCGAACGGCCGCACGATAAAGCCGGCAGCAAACACCATCAACGCAAAAATGAATGCGGTGTTGTCGTCCGTGCCGGCAAAAAATTGCCTGGCGATGATGACCGCAAGCGCGCCATACAGATAAAAGTCATACCACTCGAAGAGGGAGCCCAGCGACGCCGCAAAAATGACTTTACGCTGCTTCGGAGTGATCTTGCGCGATGCCGGCGCTGCTCTAGCCATATGGTCTCCTGATGGTCTGTTTTGTCTCGTCATGCGCCCGCCGGTGGCACATGAACGGATACTGCCGGGTAGTGGCATCGCAGTGTGCGATGTCAAACTTACGGGATTCTTGCGGCCGGGTTTTCACTTTTACTGCCACGGAATAATTTGCGAACGACCGTACTTAATCATGCTATTCTCGATTCCCGTTGCAGTACCAATCGCACCGACAGCCCGCTTCCATCCCTTTCAGGAGACCTAAATGACCGACGCAGTCATCGTATCTACCGCACGTACCGCTCTTGCCAAATCCTGGAAAGGCGCGTTCAACATGACCCACGGCGCCACGCTGGGCGGTCACGCACTCAAGCACGCGATCGCGCGCGCCGGCATCGATGCCGGTGAAGTCGAAGACGTCATCATCGGTTGTGCGACTCCTGAAGGTGCCACCGGCAGCAACATCGCGCGCCAGATTGCCTTGCGTGCCGGCTGTCCGATCACCACTGGAGGCATGACCATCAACCGCTTCTGCTCGTCGGGCCTGCAAACCATCGCCACCGCAGCACAGCGCATCATTGCCGGCGAAGGCGATATCTACGCTGCCGGCGGTGTCGAGTCGATCTCCTGCGTGCAACAGGAAGCCAACACCCACATGCTGCGCGAAGTCTGGCTGCAGCAAAACAAGCCGGAGCTGTACTGGCCGATGCTGCAAACCGCCGAGACCGTCGCCAAGCGCTACCACATCAGCCGCGAGCGCCAGGACACCTACGGCGCACAAAGCCAGCAGCGTGCGCATGCCGCCCTGCTGGCCGGCAAGTTCGATGCAGAGATCGCCCCGATGACCACCATCATGGGCGTCGCCGACAAGGCCACCGGCATGCTGGTCAGCCGCGAAGTGACGATCTCGGCCGATGAAGGTATCCGTGCAGACACGACCTATGAAGCCGTCTCGAAGATCCGCAGCGCGGTCCCCGGCGGCGTGATTTCGGCGGGCAATGCCAGCCAGTTTTCGGATGGTGCTTCCGTCGCCATCCTCATGAACAGCCAAGTCGCCGAAGCGCGCGGGCTGACCCCGCTGGGCATTTATCGCGGCTTTGCAATCGCCGGTTGCGAGCCGGACGAAATGGGTATCGGCCCGGTCTATGCGATTCCGAAGTTGCTGAAAAAAGCTGGCCTGAAAGTCGAGGACATCGGCTTGTGGGAACTCAATGAAGCCTTCGCCGTGCAAGTGCTGTATTGCGCCGACACGCTCGGCATTCCGCTTGATCGCCTCAATGTCAACGGCGGTGCGATTGCAGTTGGTCATCCGTACGGCGTGTCGGGTGCCCGCCTGACCGGTCATGCGCTGATCGAAGGCAAACGTCGTGGCGTCAAGTATGTCGTCGTGACGATGTGCATCGGTGGCGGGCAGGGCGCGGCGGGATTGTTTGAAGTGATTTAAGGCGGTCTTGTAAAACCCTGTTCAATTGCAGGCGATTCGATCGCGTGCAATTGATTCCTTGCCGGAGCCTCAGATGCAATCCAAGATTTTGTCCCGTCGCGATCTCGATTTTTTGCTCTACGAATGGCTGCATGTCGAGACACTGACCGAGCGTGAACGTTTCGCTGACCACTCGGCCGATACCTTCAACGCGGCCATCGACACCTGCGAACGCATCGCTGTCGATCTGTTCGCGCCCCACAATAAAAAGAGTGACCAGAACGAACCGCATTTCGATGGCACCGCCGTGCACATGATTGGTGATGTCAAGGTCGCGCTCGATGCCTTTAGCGCAGCCGGCCTGATGGCCGCTGGTCAGGATTTCGACAACGGCGGCATGCAGCTGCCGTGCGTGGTCGAGAAAGCCGGCTTCGCGTATTTCAAGGGGGCCAATGTCGGCACCTCGTCGTATCCGTTTCTCACCATCGGCAATGCCAACACGCTGATGAAATGCGGCACGCCCGAGCAGATCGACACCTTCGTCAAGCCGATGCTGACCGGCCGGTTTTTTGGCACGATGTGCCTGTCCGAACCGCAGGCCGGTTCCAGCCTGTCGGACATCGTCACCCGCGCTGAACCGCAAGCCGACGGCAGCTATCGCCTGACCGGTAACAAGATGTGGATCTCGGCCGGCGAACACGAACTGGCAGAAAACATCGTCCATCTCGTGCTGGCGAAAGTGCCCGGTCCGGATGGCAAACTGATCCCCGGCGTAAAAGGCATTTCACTGTTCATCGTGCCAAAGATACTGGTCAATGCCGATGGCACTTTGGGCGAGCGCAACGATGTCGTGCTGGCCGGTCTGAATCACAAGATGGGGTATCGCGGCACCACCAATTGCCTGCTCAATTTTGGCGAAGGCAAGTTCACGCCGCAGGGCAAGGCGGGCGCGATTGGCTATCTGGTCGGGACCGTCCACAAGGGCCTGGCCAACATGTTCCACATGATGAACGAGGCGCGCATCGGCGTTGGTCTCGGTGCGGTCATGCTGGGCTATACCGGTTATCTGCACGCGCTCGACTACGCCCGCAATCGTCCGCAAGGTCGCGCGCCGCAAGCCAAGGACCCGGCCATGCCGCAGTTGCCGATCATCGAACACACCGATGTGCGGCGCATGTTGCTGGCGCAAAAATCGTATGTGGAAGGCGGCCTGGCGCTGGCGCTGTACTGCTCGAAACTGGTCGATGACGAGCGCACTGCCGCGCCGGATGAGCGCACTCGTGCAACGCTGCTGCTCGATATCCTGACGCCGATCGCCAAGTCCTGGCCGTCGCAATGGTGCCTCGAAGCGAACAACCTGGCCATTCAGGTTCATGGCGGGTACGGCTACACCCGCGAGTACAACGTCGAACAGTTTTATCGCGACAACCGGCTCAATCCGATTCATGAAGGCACCCACGGGATTCAGGGACTGGACCTGCTCGGGCGCAAAGTGGCGATGCAGGACGGCGCGGCCTTGCACGCACTGTGTGCCGAAATCAAACAGACGGTCGAGCGTGCGACCGCCGAGCCAGCACTGGCTGTTCAGGCTGGCGCACTGCAAGCCGCATGGCAGCGCATCGTCACCGTTACCGCGACGCTGCATGCCGCCGGCGACCTGAACCGGACGCTGGCTAATGCCTCGCTGTACCTCGAAGCATTTGGTCACGCCGTGGTCGCCTGGATCTGGCTGGAACAGGCATTGCTGGCTGTTGATAAAGAGCAGTCGCACGACGCCGATTTCTACCGGGGTAAACTGCAGGCCTGCCTGTACTTTTACCAATGGGAGCTGCCAAAGATCAATGCGCAACTCGATCTGCTGGCCAGCCTCGACACGACCACGCTCGACATGCAGGATGCGTGGTTCTAGGAAAGAAAAAAATGATCAAGCACATCGTCATGTGGACCCTCAAGGACGAAGCCGAAGGCGCCGACAAGGCCACCAATTTGCTGAAAATGCAGGCGCTGCTGGAAAGCTGCAAGGAACTGGTGCCCGGCATTCTCAAGTTCGAGGTCTCGCTGGCCCAGCCGGGTCTCGAATGCACGTGCGACATCTTGCTGTATTCCGAATTCGACAGCGTCCATTCGCTCGATGATTACCAGTCCCATCCGCTGCATGTCGCGACCAAGCCGTTCATCGGTGCGGTGCGCGCCACGCGGCACTGCATGGATGTGCTGGTGGAAGTCGCCGTGACTTCCTCCCTCTGACCTCAGATTTTATTAGCCATCACCATAACAATACGGAGACCGCATGCGCACACCCCAGCAACTGTTCAACCTCGACGGCAAAACCGCACTGGTCACCGGCGGTTCGCGCGGCCTCGGCCTGCAAATTGCCGAAGCCCTTGGCGAGCAGGGCGCGACCATCGTCCTGTCGGCGCGCAAGCAGACCGAACTCGATGACGCCGTCGCCCATCTGAAAAGCCTGGGCATCAACGCCTCTGCCATTGCTGCCGATCTGTCGCAGGAAGCGGCTGTCGAGGCGCTGGTTACCGAGACGCTGAACCGCCTTGGCCATATTGATATCCTGGTCAACAACGCCGGTGCGACCTGGGGTGCGCCAGCCGAAGACCATCCGGTCGAGGCCTGGGACAAGGTCATGAACCTCAATATCCGCAGCATCTTTTTGCTCTCGCAAGCCGTCGGCAAGCGCTCGATGATTCCGCGTCGCTATGGCCGCATCATCAACGTCGCCTCGATCGCCGGTTTGTCCGGCAATCCACCCGGCATGCAGACCATTGCCTACAACACGTCCAAAGGAGCGGTGGTCAACTTCACCCGCACGCTGGCGGGCGAATGGGGCGGGCATGGCATTACCGTCAATGCGCTGGCACCGGGATTTTTTCCGTCGAAAATGACCAAGGGTTTGCTGGCCACGCTGGGCAAGGAAGAAATGGCCAGCCACGCGCCGCTCAACCGGCTCGGTGACGACGAAGACCTCAAGGGTGCGGCGGTCCTGTTTGCCTCCGACGCCGGCAAGCACATCACCGGCCAGATTCTGGCGGTCGATGGTGGCGTGTCGGCGATCTGATGGACTGGACGGTTGCCAGGCCGTTTCCGAACGAGATCCCGTTTTTGAACGAAATGGGGGTCGAGTTTCTCGGTGCGATGGACGGCGAAGCCCGCGTCGCGCTGACCCTCGGCACCCGTCACATGAATAGCTGGCAAGTCGGTCATGGCGGCGTCACGATGACCTTGCTCGATGTCGTCATGGCGCTGGCCGGTCGCTCGCTGGACCCGGCTGCCAGCGGTGCCGTCACCGTCGACATGCACACCAGTTTTTTGCAACCGGCTGGCCATCCGGGTAGCCGCATCATTGCCATCGGCCGGGCCAGCCATTGCGCCACCACACTCGTCTTTTGCGAAGGTGAACTCCGCAACGGTGACCTGCTGGTAGCCCGCGCGATGGGTACTTTCAAATTCCTCAAGCAGCGCGCCGCCGGCCGCAAGCTTGATCACACATTCATTCCCTGAACAAGGAGTCCAGCATGACCACTACCACGACTACCACAACTACCACCCGTCAGATCGTCCTCGCATCCCGTCCTGCCGGCAATGTGACTGCTGACAATTTCCGGCTTGAAGAAGTCGCTGTGCCGGTCATCACCGATGGCCAGGTGCTGATCCGCAATCACTATCTGTCGCTCGACCCGTACATGCGCGGTCGCATGGAAGACAGCAAGAGTTACGCCGAACCGCAGGCTCTGGGCACCGTCATGATAGGTGGCACCGTCGGCGAAATCGTCGAGAGCAAGAACCCGAAATTCGCGGTTGGCGACAAGGTCGTGGGCGGCTCCGGCTGGGCCGAAATGACGGTCTCCGATGGCCAGGCATTGCGCAAGGTCGATACCACCCATATCCCGCTGTCGGCGTATCTCGGTTCGGTCGGCATGCCCGGCATGACCGCCTGGCTTGGCCTGACCCAGATCATGCAACCGAAGGCGGGCGAAACCATCGTCGTCTCGGCGGCCAGCGGTGCGGTCGGCAGCGTGGTCGGTCAGCTCGCCAAACTGCGCGGCTGCCGCGCCGTCGGCATTGCCGGTGGTCCCGAAAAATGTGCGTACGTGGTCAAGGAACTCGGCTTCGATGCCTGCGTCGACTACAAGTCGCCGAGCTTTGCCGCCGATCTGGCCGCCGCGACGCCGGACGGCATCGATGCGATTTTTGAAAACGTCGGCGGCGTGGTCTTCGATACCGCTCTGGCGCGCATGAATGCGTTCGGCCGGATTGCAGTCTGCGGCCTGATCGCGGGCTACAACGGCGAACCGATGGTGCTCAATAATGTGCGCATGATCCTGACGATGCGCCTGACGATACGCGGCTTCATCGTCTCCGAGCACATCGACCTGTGGCCTGAAGGCTTGAAAGAACTCGGCATGCTGGTCGCCACCGGCAAGCTGAAATTCCGCGAATCGATTGCAGAAGGATTGGCGGCCGCACCGGAAGCGTTCATGGGTCTGCTCAAGGGCAAGAACTTCGGCAAGCAGCTGGTCAAGCTGATCTGATTTTTTTTCCTTTCACTCAAAAAATCACGGAGACAGCATGAAAAATTTTACCAATCGTGTAGCCGTCATCACCGGTGGTGCCAGCGGCTTCGGCCGCGAATTTGCGCTGATCGGCGCACGTCTGGGCATGAAGCTGGTGCTCGCTGATGTGCAGCAGGATGCACTCGATCGCGTCAAGGCCGAACTCGAAGCGCTCGGTGCCGAGGTGCTGGCAGTGCGCTGCGACGTGCGTCACGCCAACGAAATCCAGGCGCTGGCCGATGCGACGATGGCGCGTTTTGGCGCCGTCCATCTGCTGTTCAATAACGCCGGTGTCGGCTCGGGCGGGCTGGTCTGGGAAAACACCCAGGCCGACTGGGAGTGGGTCCTTGGTGTAAACCTGTGGGGCGTGATCCACGGCGTGCGCATCTTCACGCCATTGATGCTCGCTTGCGCCAAGAGCGATCCAGACTACGAAGGCCACATCGTCAATACCGCGTCGATGGCTGGTTTGCTCAATGCGCCGACGATGGGGGTCTATAACGTTTCCAAGCATGCGGTGGTGTCGCTGACCGAATCGCTGTATCAGGACTTGCGGTTAGTCGATGCGCCAATCAGCGCGTCGGTGCTGTGCCCGTATTTCGTGCCGACCGGGATTTCGCAATCGCATCGCAACCGGCCTGATGATGTCGCCATGAGTGCGCGTCCTACAGTGAGCCAACTGGCGGCGCAGGCGATGTCGGACAAGGCGGTCAATTCCGGCAAGGTCACGGCGGCTGAGGTTGCCGAGATGACGTTCGCGGCGATTGGCAGCGATCAGTTCTATGTGTATTCGCATCCGCAAGCGCTTGGTCATGTGCAAAAACGGATGGAAGACATCATCACCCAGACCAATCCGGGTGACCCGTATGCCGGTGCCGAGCATGTGCGTGACATGCTGCAGGCGAAACTGAAAGCAGGAGCGTAATCATGGCGGCCGCGATCCGCGACAACCAGTTTGCTGCGCTCGACAATGGCACGCGCCTGCATTACGCCAGCGCCGGCCAGCCGGGCCAGCCGCTGATCCTGTTCGTGCATGGCTTCCCGGAATTCTGGGGTGAGTGGGAAGCGCAATTGCACGAGTTTGGCAGCACGCATTTTGCGGTCGCGCCGGATTTACGCGGCTTCAATTTATCGGACATGCCACCCGATCTGTCGTCGTACAAGGCGCGCCATATCGTCGATGACCTGCGGCTGCTGATCGGTCACCTCGGGTATGAGCAATGCATTCTGGTCGCGCATGACTGGGGTGGGGCGATTGCCTGGAACCTGGCGATCGCCTTGCCGCAGTTGCTGCACAAGCTGATCATTATCAATTCGCCGCATCCGTACCTGTTCATGCAGGCGTTGGCAACCGATGCGCATCAGAAAGCGTCCAGCGATTACATGAACTGGCTGCGTGCCGAGGGGTCCGAGGCAGCGCTGGAGAAAAACGACTTCGCGTTGCTGGACGGTTTTTTCAATGGCATGGGTCAGCCACCGGCGTTGTGGTTTACCGACGCAGTCAGGGAGCGCTATCACGCCTGCTGGCGGCACGGCTTGCGCGGCGGCGTCAACTATTACCGCGCTTCGCCATTGCATCCACCGACGCCGGATCATCCGGGACCGTTGAAACTGACGCTGGACCCGGCGGCCTTTCGTGTGTCGGTGTCCACTCGCGTGATCTGGGGCGAGACCGATTTTGCCTTGCCCAAAACACTGCTGGACGGGCTTGATCAGTTCATCGCAGATTTGCAGATCGAACGCGTGGCCGATGCCTCGCACTGGATCGTCCACGAGCAACCGGTGCTGGTCAACCGGTTGCTGCGGCAGTTTGTCGCTGAGAGGTAAGTCATCGAGGGGACTATAATTTCCGCTTGATCGCTGGTACTTGGTACTATTGCTCACCCCCTTTATTCGATGATGAGTCAGTGTGAGAGCATGTTAAAAAAACTTCCCGTTGGCGCACTTGTGCCAGGCATGTATATCCACGAACTGTGTGCGTCCTGGCTCGAAACACCTTTTTTCAAAAAATCGTTTTTGCTGGAAGATGCGATGATGCTGGCAAAAATCAGCAAGAGCAGCATCGAAGAAGCCTGGATCGACACCGACAAGGGCGACGATGTGCCCTCGCCACATGCCTGTGCTGTGGACGAGGAAAGTCTGGTTGCGGTGGTTCCCCCGCTGGTCATTGACACCCCGGCCGCGCCAATGGCTTACCGTCATGTCACACGCGTTTCGATGGCCGAAGAGGTCGGGCGCGCGACGAGCATTGTCAACAAGTCGCGCGAAGCCGTCTTGTCGATGTTCACCGAAGCGCGCATGGGCAAGGCGATCGATGCCCAGAACGCGATGTCGCTGGTCGAGGAAATTGCCGCCTCGATCATGCGCAATCCCGGTGCCCTGATCGGCCTGGCCCGCCTCAAGACGGCCGATGATTACACCTACATGCATTCGGTCGCGGTCTGTGCGCTGATGATTGCTCTTGCCAGCCAGCTCAAGCTGGATGACGCGACCACGCGCGAACTCGGGCTGGCCGGGCTATTGCACGACATCGGCAAGATGGCCGTGCCATCGACGATTCTGAACAAACCCGGCAAGCTCACCGATGACGAGTTTGTTTCAGTCAAACAGCATCCTGCCGCGGGGTACGCGATGCTGCTGGAGGCGACTGGTATCGGCCCGATTGCCCTTGATGTCTGCCTGCATCACCACGAAAAAATGAACGGCAGCGGTTATCCGCACCGGCTCAAAGGCGATCAGATCAGCCTTCATGCGCGCATGGGTGCGGTGTGCGATGTCTATGATGCGATTACATCGAACCGGCCCTACAAGCAAGGCTGGTGTCCGTCCGAATCGCTGAGCAAGATGGCTGAATGGAGTGATGGCCATTTCGACCCGGTCGTGTTTCAGGCGTTCGTACGCAGCATCGGCATTTATCCGGTTGGCACGCTGGTGCGGATGGCGTCGGGACAGCTGGGTGTGGTCGTTGAGCAGCAGGATGGCAAGTTGCTGTTGCCGAAGGTGCGCGTGTTTTATAGCGTCAAGACGATGAGTCACATCACGCCAGTTTTGCTGGACCTGGCTGCAGCCAATAGCAGCGACAAAATTGTTGCGCGGGAAGAGGCCAGCAAGTGGGGCCTCACTGATATCAATCGCTACTGGCTGGGCGACGACGCGAGCAACACCTGACCTGTCACAGCATCGGCATGCGCAACAAGGCCACGATCGGGTCGCGGGTTTCGCTCTGATAGGTCGATGCGTCGGTCATGTCCCACTCGTCATTCTTGCGATTCAACATTCCGGAAATAATGATGTCGCGCGCAAACTTGCGACGATCCGCTGCAGCCGACGTTGACGAACGGGACGCTGTGGCGAGTGCACGCACATCCGTCACGCCGGTTTGGCGTCCTAATGTTTGCAGCGGTTCGGTCTGGCCGAGCGCGGCGATCAGGTCATTGACCGCCTGGTCGAGCAAGGCGTGCGCCTGCTTCTGGATGGCACGCAAGACAGGAATCCTGGCCGGATCGGCGACCAGGGCAGCGAAGGCGACCGGGTCGAACGGGGCTTCGGCCGTGTCGGGTTGGTCAGGGTTATCGGCGTTGTCCATGGGAGCAGTCTCGTGAAGGGAATCGATAGTCGGGTGCGCCTGTGCGGATCATGTCGTTGGTGGCTGGATGGGATTGCTGCCTGTCACGCAGGGTGAGGTCCGAGGCTCTGGCTGAACGGAACGGTGCCATGATGTCCGGCCGCGGCCGTTCCGGTATGGCCGGCCTGATTTTCTTGCGCGGCGGTCTCGGTATGACAGGTATGGCAGGTCTGATTTTCTGCCTCCGTGTCGTCGGTATCGCTGGCCTCATCCGGTTTTTTCCCTATTAATTGGTGCATTTGGTAAACCGCAGCGGCACCTACCAGCATAGGGAGCAAAGGCGATCCCATGACCATGCCAATGCAACTGACCGCCAGGCCAATTGCGCCAATCGGATTGGCTGCCAGAGCGAAACCGGCGACGCCTGCAGCGGCATACAGCCCCCCTTTTCCTATTGCCTCCCATGGGGCGTTGTTGAAAGCGTTTTTGATGGCACCTGCCATTTTTTTCAGTTTGCCCTGTGCCGTTGGCGCGGTGCTGTTCGCGGTGGATGGATGTGCGCCGCTGGTTGCTGCCTGAAGCTTGAGTTCGAGCTCGGCTATTTTTTTATGCGCTTCACTGAGTTGTTCGGACACCGTTTCGTGCACGGCTGGCGACATGCTGCGTATTTCTTCAGTTATTTTTGGGTTGCTTGGCGCAAAGTTGTCCGGCGCCTTTTTTGTTGTTTGCCCAGGCGATGACGCGTTCTCCGGTTTATTGGTAACCGGGCGCAAATCAATACGGTCAGTGGCAGCGCCGCGAGAGAGGGGAGTGGTTCTTGGAAGCGTGGTTGAAATAGGGTTCATCAAAGAATCCTCGAGGCTGGTGATCCGATCAGAAATAGCGCGTCCTAGTTGAGTCGCCACACTTCACCGCAAAGTTCCATCCGCTCGCAGGGTGCAATGCCCTCCGATTATTGCAACCTACCTGTTTGGTCGTGGCGGTGCGCATGATGTTTTGGGGCGTGGCCAACCTTTAAAAAAAACCGGCTGTTGTGTCATCACCCCACCGCGATGCGACTGCTTCCTCCGGCCATGCGTTCTACCAGGACCTTGGTCGCAATCCGCTCGGTCATTTCCTGCACATGCGAAATCACGCCAACCTTGCGGCCCATTGCCTGCAAACCATCGAGCGCGTCCATGGCTACCCGCAGAGTTTCGGCATCGAGACTGCCGAAGCCTTCGTCGATGAATAGCGATTCGACCCGGACCCGGTTCGATGACAGCGAGGCCAGTCCCAGCGCCAGTGCCAGCGAGACGAGAAACGATTCACCGCCCGACAGCGAGTGGACTGAGCGGAGTTCATCGCCCATGTCCTGGTCGATCACGATCAACCCCAGCGAGTCGGGCAGGCGTTGCAGACGGTAGCGCTTTGCCAGTGATTGCAGATGGCGATTGGCGTAACCGAGCAAGACATCGAGCGTGGTTTGCTGCGCGACGTTGCGTAACTTTTTGCCGTCTGCCGAGCCGATCAGGTCGTTCAATTGGGCCCAGACGCGACAGGTGGCTTCTTGTGCGGCCAGCGCGTCGAGCAAGCCGGTGGCGGCGAGGCGTCGTGCTTGGTCCTGGCGCAGCGAGAGGTGCAGTTCGGTGGCGCTGGCGTGGGCGAGCTGGCGCTCGGCGGTCAGTGTTTGCTGGAGTAGTTGCAAGGCGTCCTGTGATTCTTCGGCGTCGGCAAGCGGGCGCTGTTGCCGGTGGAGGGCGCGCTGTTCATGGCGATCGCGCAGCATGGCGGCGGCTTGCTGGACCGCGCTGTCGAGCGTGTGCAGCGCAGTTCGCAGGGCGGCAATCTGCTCGGTTGACTGCAATAATCGTGCTCGCAATTGAATTGCGTCCAATGCAATCGTGTCATCGAGATGCGCCAGCCAGGCATCGAGGCGTAGCGTGGCGGCGTGCGCTTCCTGCTCGTGCGTGCCCAGTCGTGTAGTGGCTTGCGCCAGCGCTTCGGTGTGACGCGCCAGCGTTTGCCGCACGGTGCTGCTGGCGTCCGACGCGTGCAGCAGTGCGGCGCGAGCCGTGGTGATCGCACTGGCAAGACGGGTTTCGATTGCGCGCACCGGCTGGCCGTCGAACAGCATGCGGCGCTCGGTTTTCAGTGCGTCGATCGTTTCGGTACCGGATCGGTAGACGCTGTGACAGCGTTGCTGCTCGGCCTCGGCCGTGGTTGCGCTGGCCGACAGGGTGGCCAGTTCGGTGGTCAGCGCGGCGCACTGCGCGGTCAGTTGATCGCTGGCGCTGCGGCGCTCTTGCCACAAGCGCACGGCGTTGGCGCAGCCAACATGAAAATCTTCCGGTGCCGCTTGCCATGCGGTACGCCAGTTGGCTTGCAAGGCAAAAACCGCGTCGAGCTGATCGAGCGCGTGGTCGAGTCGCTGTCGTGCCTGCGACAATTGCGTGCTGGCGACGTGCTGCCCGGCATGCAGCGCGTCGAGTCGGGTGCTGGCTGCGTTGGCCGCATCCTTGCAGGTAGCGTGGGCAGCGACGGCTTGCTCGAACGCGGCTTGCGCCACATGACGCAGGTGGTCAAGACGTTGCAGTTCGGCGTCGTGCACACCGATTGCCGCCAGCTCGGTATCGAGTGCGCTCTGTTCGTTATCGAACCAAGTCGATGCCGCCGACGTTCTCAGTGCAAGTGCGACCGGATGGGCGGCCCAGTCGCGTTGCAGCTGGTCGAGCAGTTGTCGCAGTTGCTGCAGCTCCGGCGCGATGGACAAAAGATGCTGGCGCTGTGCGCCGGCTTGCGCGCTCAGGGTCGCCTGCGCGTGCCGGGCCTGCTGGTGCTGTTGGCGGCACACGGCGACATCGGCGTGCAGTTTTTCCAGCAGCGCATGCAGCGGCGCATTGGCCTGCACATACGGATGATCGGTCGCGCCGCAGACCGGGCAGGGCGCGTCATCGGTCAATGCCGCACGCAGACTTTCGACACTGGCAGTGCAGGCAGCCTCGGCATGTTTGAGCGCTCGTTCAGCTTGCTCCATTGCTGCAGCCAGCGCCGTGCTGCGCGTGTCGGCTTGGGCGGCGCCGGCTTCGGCGTCGATGGCGGTTTGCAGGCTGGTGCGGCATTGGTTCTCGAGTACTTGTGCGCGGGCCTGCTGTTCGCTCAGCGTGCGCCAGAGTTGCTCGCCGCTGCGCCAGCGCTCGCGGCGCAGCGCGAGCTGGTCCTTGCGGGTCTGCCATGCCGCAAGGTCGATCGCGCCATGCTGTTGCACGGCCAGTTGACGCGCTTGTGTGGTGTCGGCCAGTTGCTGCGCTGCCTGCGCGAGGGCGCTGGCGGTGCGCGCTTGCACGGTGGTTTGCTGCGCCTGATCCGCCGCCAGCGTGGCCAGCAGTTGCCCGTTGCGCTGCACTTCGGCATCGCTGTGCGTGGCCTGGCCGAGCAGCAAATCGGCGCGCGACCAGTCTTGCGCCAGTGCCTGCCACTGTGCGTTCTGGTCCAGCCACAATGCGTGTTCCTGCTGCGCTTGGCGGGCGGCGTCGATCTGGCCTTGCCGGCTCTGGACTAGCAGACGCGCCTGCCCGGCGTTGCGGGTCGCCTCGCTGTGAGCCTGTTGTGCGCGCTCTTGCGCAGGCAGTAGCGCATCGATGCGGGCATCGAGCGACTTGGCCTGATCGAGTATCGGCGCGGCGACTTGCTGCGCCTGCTCGGCGGTTACGAGCGCCGCTTGTGCTTGCGTCAGCAACTCGTCAGACCGCACCTGCTCAAGCGTGGCGTTGTCCACTGATGCACGGCTGGTCGTGATCGCCAGTCGGTCCTGTTCGACAGCGCTTGCCAGCCGGTCGATGTCGTTGACCAGACTGCGTGCCGGCTGGATGGTATCGAGCAATTGCAGTTCGGCGCGACGCGGTGCCGCCGCGTGCTGCGCGTCGATATCCTGCTGCCACTGCGCCTGTGCGCGCTCTTCGGCCAGGCGCAATTTGTCGTCGTCCTGATACCAGCGCAGGCGCGTGGTCGCAGCGGCGAGTTGCACGTCGAGTGCAGTCAGCGCCGCATCGGCGACGGCACTATCCGCATCGAGCTTGCTGCGTGCTTCGTCGTCCAGCGGGCGCTGGTCGTCCAGCCTGTCCGTGACGCGCTGCATGGCGGCTTGCTCGTCGCGATTGCGGCCAAATGCGCGCTGCGACAGCGTGCTGTAAATCGCACTGCCGGTCAGCGTTTCGAGCAGTTCGCCGCGCTCGTTGTCGTCGGCTTTCAGGAAGGCCGAGAATTCGTTTTGCGCCAGCAGCACGGCGCGCGTGAACTGCTCGAACGACAGGCCGATCCGCACGACGATCTCGCTCAGGACTTCCTTGTTGGTGCCGCCCAGTAGTTGCAGATCGGGCAGGCGCTGCAGGGTCATCGTGGTTTTCTGCAGGCTGCCGCTGGTCTTGCCACGCGCGCGCCGCACGCTCCAGCGGGCGCGGTAGTGCTGCGCATCATTGCCGATGAAATCGACTTCGGCATGGCCTTCGGCGCAGCCGCGCCGCAGCAGGTTGCGGGGATCCTGCTGCGTGACATTGGCGTCGCCGACATCGGGCAGGTTGCGGTTGCCCGCCTTGATCAGGCGCGGCGTGTCTTCATACAGCGCCATGCACAGCGCATCGAGCAATGTGCTCTTGCCGGCACCGGTCGGTCCCGAGATCGCAAACAGGCCGGCTGATTTCAGTGGCTCCTGTTCAAAATCGACGGCAAAGTCGCCCGCCAGCGAAGCCAGATTGCGACCGCGAATCGCGAGGATTTTCATGCGCCGTCTCCGGTTGCAGCGAGCAGCAGTTCGGCAAACGCGGCTTGCAAGGGTGCCGGTGTGTCGGTGTCATATTTGCTGCGGTACAGACGATTGAAAATGTCTTCGGGTTGCAGGCGATCGAGTTCATCGACCGACATCGCGGGCGCGCCGGCAGTGGTGGAGGCCGCCATGCTGGTGTCGATGCGGGCCAGACGCACCGGCTTGCCGTCGAGCACGGCTTCGATGGTCGCCCGCAAACCCGGTTCGGGTGCATCGAGACGCACACGCACTTCCAGATACGGCATCTGTTGCAGGTCATCGGTGGCGGGCAGATCGAGCGCGGCCAGCGCGATGAGCACCTCGGCGAGCGGTGCCGGTTGCTTCGGAATACGCAGCAGTTCGACGGCACGCGGAATAGGTAACGTGGTGATGGCGGCGACGCGTTCGCCATCGAGGTCGACCCGCAATACCTGATGCGGATAGCCGATCTCGGCAAATGACATCGGCAGCGGACTGCCGCAATAGCGCAGGTGATCCTGTTTGGCGACCCGCTGCGCCAGATGCAAATGGCCCAGCGCGGCATAGGCAATGGCCGCATCGAAGATGCCGGCCGACAGTGCTTCGGTGCCGCCGATGACGATGCGGCGCTCGGAATCTTCCGAGACATCGCCACCGATCATGTGGCAGTGGCCTAGCGCGATGATGGCCTGACCGGGCTGGCGCAAAGTCAGTGCATGGTCGAGTACTTGCCGGTACAACAGCGCGATGCCGGCCATGTACGGATCGCTCTCGCCATCGCCCTCAACGCGCGGTACGTCGCCGGGTCGCAGGAATGGAATCGCGAGGCACCATGCTGCAATGTCGCCGGCACGGTTTTTCAGCGGCACCACGAGGCGGGCGACATCGATGCTGCCATCGGCATGACGCGGCACAAAGCCGATGACGCTGGCGTCGAGGCTGGCCAGCAGTGGCGCAGGCGCTTCGAGCCGGCCCGGCGAATCATGGTTGCCCGCGATGAGGACGATGTTCAGATGCGGGATGCGCTGTTTGGCTTGCTGCAGGAAACGATACAACTGTTTTTGCGAGGCGGCCGACGGATTGGCATTGTCGAATACATCGCCGCAGATCAGCAAGCCCTCGGCCTGTTCGGTCTCCAGCGTATCGATCAGCCAGTCGAGGAAGTGCTGGTGTTCGGCACCGCGTTCAAAGTGATGCAGGGTCTGGCCCAGATGCCAGTCCGAGGTGTGGATGAAGCGCAAGGTGAAGCCCTCTCGTCGCAATCGGAACAACGGCTGCGCCGGGGTGGCTCAGCCGCCGGAGAGTATAGCGGTGGTTGGTTGGCGGTGGCCAGCAGAAGGGGTGGGTTCGTCATCAGGATGGATAATGCTGTGCCATTGCTATCGGTTTGTCAGGTTGATTAACGGGCCTGGCGTGCGGTGGCTGTGTGGGAACGGCGGGAAGCGGTGGCGGGAGTGGAGTCGTCGGCACATGCGGAAGTGGCGACGGTTGCTCTTGTACTTCGATATCCTCCTCCTCCTCGTCCAGTTTGGAATCCAGCTTTTCTTCCTCGCGCTGTTTGCGCAAGTCAGCCTGAAATTCCCTGACAGGCTTCGCCATTTCTGCAGCGACGGCAAGTCCGAATAAAGCCCCGAACAGGAGTATCGGCGGGAAGGCTGACATCAGGGTGATGGCACTGACGGCCACCAAGCCGAACACCATCGCCCCGGCGATCGTGCCGGCCCGTCCTGAAAAGGCATTGCTTATTGCCTCGGACATGGTGGTCTTTTTGCCGGGTGTCGGTTTGACATTGACTGGCGCAGGGGCGCTTTGCTGTTCAGGCGGGCCAGGATTATGTTCCTCTTGTGTGGGAGGGGACATCGTCACGTGATCGGCGGCATCAGGCACATCAGACACATCGGGCACATCAGGCGCTTGTACTTGAACTTTATTGTTCAGTTTGCTGACAGCCTCGGTACTTTTCTTTTTGATTTCAGCTTGTAATGTGGCAAAGAGTGCCTCGATTTTCGCTTGCAGATTCGCGTTGAGCTTATCGACTTTTTGGGCCGTCTTATTTGAATCGGGAATGGCGGCTATGGGATCGTTGCTCTCTGATCGCAGAGGCGATAGGGGTGAAGGAAGCTCCGATGATTCCGGCGCTGCGCCTGGCATTGCCGTCCAACCGAGGGCTGGATTGGGTGCGCCAGTGTTAATGCCTGAGTTCCTCATTTGTCTGATGCTCCATGCAATGCCCCTCTCCCGGGACGCGGCTGACGAAAGTGTCTTCGTTGAGTAACCGCCGCCCGCACCGCAGTTCCGTGACGCGCAAAAAAATCCGGCCGCGTCGCACTGGGCGAGACGGCCGGATTGTTTCAGAGAACGCTTGGTTGGTTAGCGCCTCAGCAAATAACCCGCTCGCTCAGCGAGGCCCTATCGGTGGTATCGAGTCGGGCAATGGTCGACGAGCGGGTGCCATAGTCCGGGGTCTCGATGCATACCGCGGACAACGCACGTTCCAGTTCGAGCGGTAGTCCGGTGTGCGGCAAGCGGCAGTCGGACGCCTGGCGGGTGTCTGTCAGCATTTCAAAAAACGCTTCATCGGTCGCGCCCTGGCACAGCAGACTGGCAAACTCGGCCTTGGTGCGGACTACTTTCGGCCACGGTGTATCGAGGCGGGCATTCGACAGACCATAGATTCCCGGCGTAATCGGTTGCCCGTTGCGCACATCGTCGGCCGCCCGGTTTGAATACCAGATCAGTTCATGCTGGTCACCTACCAGCAGGTTAAAGCCGTTGTAGTCGTCACTGGCCTGCGCCAGTTGCGCGACGTAGGCTTGCGCAGTCATGGTTCCGGTCAGAAAATCAGCCGCCAGTTCGCCACGAGATCTGGCACCATCGCGGTCATCACCCGGAGCGCGGACATTGGTCAGGGCGGCGAAGCGCCCGGTCTGGGTAATGCCCATCCAGGTGCCGCCGCCTTGCAGGTCGCGCCCGGCAAAAACCAGCGGGCTGTCGCTCCACCATCCGGCGGCTGCTGCGGGACGGTTGTGATATTCGTCGCGGTTGCCGGTTGCGATCAGTGGCATGCCGGGAACCACATGCCAGGCAAAAGTAATCAGGCACATACCGTCACCTCCACGAATTGCTCGACGTGACGATGTCCCTGGGCCATCGCGGTGACGCCTTCTTCGGCCGCGGCGCGTTCGATGACATCCTCGAAACCCGTCGGGACGGCAAGGTAAATTTCCATCCAGGTTTGCAGACCGTTTTTTTCTTCCGGTCGGCGGCGCAACTGGGAACGAATATCGTAGCCAGCGTTGAGTCGCTGCTGCAAGCTGTCGACCCGCTGTCGGGCCAGTGCCGCATCATCGGTGCGGATTGAGTAATAGACGTAGATATCCATGGCAATGCGTGTCTCCATTGATCAAACGGTGTCAGGCAGTGCGTAAGGCAGGGCAGTGAAGTGCAGAGCAGGGCCTTGCGCGCCCAGATGGACGGTGTCGGTGTCCAGAGTGGCGGTCTTGATTTCAACCAGGCAGTGAAACAGGCCGGCCTGGTCGCGTGCGGCATTGACGATCATGCCGCATGGTTGTTCGAGGTCGCCTGCGGCAAATACTTCCATGCCGGCGGCGACTTCCGGTGCATTGACCGAGGCTGGCAGCATGCGGCGCTTGAGCTTGCCCAGATACTGGCTGCGCGCGACGATTTCCTGGCCGGGGTAGCAGCCTTTGCGGAAATTGACACCGCCGAGGGCTTCCAGATTGACCATTTGCGGGACAAATCTTTCCTGGGTGGCCAGCGTGATGTGCGGTACAGCGGCGAGGATTTCGGTCAAGCGCCAGTGTTCGATACCGGCTTGATGCAGGGTTGTTTTCAATTGCGGCCACGCGGCGATGGCTGTCTCCGGTGTCGTGATCCATTGATAGCGCGCCATCGCGCCAGCCTCAGCCAGACGGATCAGCGTGCCAGCGGCGGTCTCGACCTTCGCGTAGGGCGCGGCCGGCAGTAGCGGAAACCAGCTTGCCAGTGCGGGTCCAACAGCGTTACCGCCAAGTCCGATGACGGCGTGCGCTTCGGTGACGTCGGTGCTTTTTGCCTTGGCGCGCAGGACGAACATTTGCAGGCGCTTCTGGATGGCAGGCTGGATGTCGCGTGCCAGTTCAAGAATGATCGCGCTGGCGCTGCGCCACATCAGGAAGGACGCCAGCAGGCGGCCTTTCGGTGTGCAGTAACCGGCCAGGCGGGCCTCGTCCGTACCGAGGTGCTCGACATCATTGGTCAGTTGGTTATGCAGAAAATTGGCGGCATCATCGCCTTCGAAGGCGATCAGGCCGAGGTCGGTCAATGCAGAAAAGAAGCTGTCGGACGCCGTGTCGGGCCGAGCCGCGGGCGCGTCGGACAGCGGGTTTTCCTGCTCGATGAATTGGTGCCAGGTGGTCATGGATTCCCTTATAAAGTCCGTAAGGTTCTGGGTTATGCGCTTATCATTCAGGGTTGATTATAGATGCGGGGATGACATCGTGTCGGAACCCGGAAACTGATGCGATTTCTGAAGACACTATTTTGGCTGTTCATCGTGGCGATATTGGGTGCGGCGGGGGGCTTTGCTTACTGGGCAGCGCAACCTGTTTTGGCACCGGGACAACTTGCGATGGATTTCGCCATCGAACCCGGCAGCAGCCTGCGCAGCGTCGCGGATCAAATTGCGGCCCGGCAAATTCCGTTGCAACCTTTGCTGTTTGAAGCACTGGTGCGGTTGACCGGCAAGGAGGGCCAGATCAAGGCTGGTCACTATGCAATCAAGCCCGGAACGACGCCGCAGCGATTGATCGGGCAACTGGTGCGTGGCGAATTTGCGCAGGAGTCGCTGGTCGTCATCGAGGGCTGGACATTCCGCCAGATGCGTCAGGCCGTGGCCGATAATCCCGCTCTGAAACACGATACGCTAGCGCTGACTGACAAGGAATTACTCGCCAAAGTCACGACCGAGTTCAACGTACCGGAAGGGCTTTTTTTTCCTGATACCTACTTGTACGCCAAAGGCGCGAGTGACCTGCAGGTCTACCGGCAGGCGCATGCCGAACTGCTGAAACGGCTAGAGCAGGCCTGGGCGCAACGCGACCTGACGCTGCCGTACAAGACACCTTACGAGGCGCTAACGATGGCCTCGATCATCGAAAAAGAAACCGGGCAGAAAGCCGAGCGCGGGCTCATTGCCGGCGTGTTCGTCAATCGCCTGAAGAAGGGCATGCTGCTGCAAACCGATCCGACCGTCATCTATGGCATGGGCGACAAATTCAAGGGCAATATTCGCAAGCGTGATCTGCTGACAGACACCCCGTTCAACACGTATTTGCGGGTGGGTTTGCCGCCGTCGCCGATCGCCTTGCCGGGTAATGACGCATTGCGTGCGGCGCTTCGGCCGGAGCGCACCGATGCGCTGTACTTTGTGGCGCGGGGCGATGGCACCAGTGTTTTTTCCAGTAACCTGCCCGACCACAATCGCGCAGTCAACCGCTATCAGCGTTAGAAATTATCCGATGTCCTCTCCCATCAAACCCAGATTCATTACCTTTGAAGGCATCGACGGTGCCGGCAAGTCCAGTCATATCAGCTTCGTGGTCGACTTGCTGGTGGCGCGCGGGATTCGCGTGACGAGTACACGCGAGCCCGGCGGCACAGCACTTGGCGAGCAATTGCGCACGGTGCTGCTGCACCAGAAGATGCACCTCGAAACCGAAGCGCTGCTGATGTTTGCCAGTCGTCGCGAGCATCTTGCGCAAGTCATCGAACCGGCACTGGCACGCGGCGACTGGGTGATTTCGGATCGGTTCACCGATGCGACCTTTGCTTATCAGGGCGGCGGGCGGCATTTGTCGCGGGCCAAGCTGGAGCAGCTCGAACAGTGGGTCCATCCGCATGTGCAACCGGACCTGACCTTGCTGTTCGATGTACCGCTCGATGTGGCGCGCCGACGACTCGATGCGACCCGTTCGCTGGACAAGTTCGAGCAGGAGCAAGAGGATTTTTTTGCCGGTGTGCGCGGCGAATATTTACGCCGCGCCGCGCAGTTTCCGGCGCGGTTCCGGATCATCGATTCGACGCAATCGATGGACGCGGTGCGCCAGGACTTGGCGGCAATCGTTGCCCATTTGTGAAACTGAACAGGAAAGTGTTTGCTTGATGATGTGCTCCACGCGACAAGACAACCCATGGCGATGACGATCTACCCGTGGCAACAGGATGCCTGGCAGCAGTTGCACGCACTGCGCGGTCGGCTGCCGCACGCCATTCTCTTGCATGGAAACAGAGGCGTCGGCAAGACTGATTTCGCCGAAGCGTACGCGGCATCGCTGTTGTGCGAGAGTCCGCTGGCCGATGGTCGTGCATGCGGGTCGTGCCTGTCGTGCGGCTGGTTCGGGCACTATGCCCATCCCGATTACCGGCGCGTACGGCCGGAAATACTGGACGGTGGCGATGTCGCCGATGACAGCGAAGATGTCGATGCCGGTGATGAAAAGAAAACCGCCAAGTCCAGCAAAACGCCGTCGAAGGAAATCCGCATCGAACAGATCCGCGCGCTGGCCGATTTCATGAATATCTCGACCCATCGCAGCGGCAAACGCGTGGTGCTGCTGTATCCGGCCGAAGCCTTGAACACGATCTCGGCCAATGCGCTGCTCAAAACGCTGGAAGAGCCGCCGCCGGATACGGTCTTCCTGATGGTCTCGAACAGCCTGGACCGGTTGCTGCCAACTATCCTGTCGCGCTGTCGCCAGTTTGCGTTGCCGACGCCATCGACGGCGGTGGCGCTGGCCTGGCTAGCGCAACAGCAGGTCAGGGATGGCGACATGTGGCTGGCCGAACAGGGCGGTGCACCGCTGGCGGCGCGTGAACTGGCGCAGGCGGGTTCGCATGATCATCAGGATGAATTGCTGGGAATGCTGGCACGGCCATCGGTCGAGGCGGCGCTGAAAGTGGCCGAGAAATTGCAGAAAACACCCGTGGTGGAACTCGTCGTGTGCTTGCAACGCTGGTTGCACGATATGTTTTCAGTCAAGCTCAGCGGTAAAGTCCGCTATTATCCACGCAGGCGCGATGAACTTATTGCACTGGGGGCCAGGGTGGCGCTGCCGGACTTGTTAAAAGCCATCGACCTGACCCGCGAGCGTCGTGCGATTGCACAGCACCCGTTGGCAGCCAGATTGTTCATCGAGGATATGTTGCTCGACTATTCGCATCTCTTTTCTTAGGACGCTTTGTTCATGGCAGAACTTCCCGCAGCAGCGACAGGTGTCGGTAGGCCATCGGTCCTGTCATTGGCGATCAAGGAAAAATCCGCGCTGTATGCGGCGTATATGCCGTTCCTGACGAATGCCGGGATCTTCGTGCCAACCAACAAAACCTACCGACTCGGTGATGAAATCTACCTGATCCTCAGCCTGATGGATGACCCGAGCAAATACCCGATTGCCGGCAAGGTTGCCTGGATCACGCCAGCCGGTGCCAACAACAACAAGGCGCAGGGCATCGGCGTGCATTTGCCGGCTGACGATAGCGGCGTGCGCGTCCGCCAGCGCATCGAAGAATTACTTGGCGCGGCACTCGGTTCGTCGCGCGCTACACACACGCTGTAACCCGCACGCTGTAACCCACACGCTGTAAATCCAGTTCGCTGTCCACCAGTCTTTAGGAACCATCTGCCGATGTCACTGACTCACCGTCTTGCCATGATTGCCGACCTGCCTGTCATCGTCGCCATTTACAACAGTACTGTCGCCTCGCGTGAAGTCACCGCCGACACCGACCCGATCACGGTTGAATCGCGCCTGGCGTGGTTTGCCGAGCACGATCCGCAGCGACGTCCGCTGTGGGTGGTCGAGGACAGTCGCGGTCATGTGATTGGCTGGCTGTCGTATTCCAATTTTTATGGCCGTCCAGCCTATTCCGGCACGGCCGAACTGTCGATTTACATCGATGAAGCAGCGCGTGGCAAAGGCCTGGGACGCTACCTGCTGACCGAAGCGATTGCGTTCGCACCACGCATCGCGGTGCACACCTTGCTGGGATTTATCTTTGGCCACAACGTGGCGAGCCTGGCCTTGTTCGATCGCTTCGGTTTTGCGCGCTGGGCAGAGATGCCCGGCGTGGCAACGCTCGACGGGATTGAGCGCGACTTGATCATCGTCGGCAAGCGGGTCGGCTGAGGTCGGAACGAGACGGGTACAATCGCGCCATGTATATCGACTCCCACTGCCATATCAACTTCCCCGAACTGGCCGCCCGCCTGCCGGAAATTTTCGACAAGATGGCCGAGAACAAGGTCACGCATGCGTTATGCGTCTCGGTTGATCTGCCCGACTTTCCGCAGGTGCTTGATCTGGCCGATCGCTATGACCATATTTACGCCTCGGTTGGTGTGCATCCCGATTATGTCGACACGCCCGAGCCGAGCGTCGAGCAACTCGTGGCGCTATCCAACCATCCGAAGATCGTCGCCATCGGCGAAACCGGGCTGGATTATTTTCGACTGACCGGTGATCTGGAGTGGCAGCGTGAACGCTTCCGGGTGCATATCCGCGCATCGCGGGCGACTGGCAAACCACTCATCATCCACACCCGCGCGTCCTCCGAGGACACCATCCGCATCATGCAAGAAGAGGGTGCCGGGACCAATGCCGGCGGAGCGGGCGGCGTCATGCACTGCTTTACCGAATCGCTGGCCGTGGCCGAGGCGGCCATTGCGATGGGCTTCTATATTTCATTTTCCGGCATCGTGACGTTCAAGAGCGCCCGGGAATTGCAGGCCGTCGCGCTAGCCGTGCCGCTGGAAAACATGCTGATCGAAACCGATTCGCCGTATCTGGCACCGGTGCCGCATCGCGGCAAGATGAACGAGCCGGGTCTGGTGCGCCATGTCGCCGAATTTATCGCCAGCTTGAAAGGCGTACCGGTCGAGCAAGTAGCGCGACAGACTACCGAGAATTTTTTCAAGCTGTTTGGAATGGCGCGATGAAACAGTGGCATCGACGGGAGTGGCTTGGCTTGCTGCTGGTAGCAGTGATCTTGCCGGTATCGGCAGGTTCCTACGAGGAGTTTTTTTTCGCAGTTCGGAATAACAATGGCAGCAAGGTCAGCGACTTGCTGCAGCGCGGTTTCGATCCCAACTCGGTTGACCCGGAGCGGGGCGAGACGGGACTGATGATCGCCTTGCGCAGTGACAGCACGCGGGTCGTCGAGGTATTGCTGAAGGCACCCAACGTCGATCTGGAGATGCGTGCACGCAATGGCGATACCGCGTTGATGACGGCAGCTTACAAGGCCGATATTGCCGCCGTACAAGCGCTGCTGGACCACAAGGCCGAAGTCAATCGACCCGGCTGGACGGCGCTGCATTATGCGGCTGCGGTGGGTGCCAATGACATCGTGCAATTGCTGCTGGACCGCTATGCGTATATCGATGCCGAGTCACCGAACAAGACCACGCCGATCATGATGGCGGCGCGCAGCGGCCATATTCTCACCGTCAAGTTGTTGCTCGACGAAGGTGCCGATGTGACGCTCAAGAATGATGCCGGCATGACCGCCATCGACCTTGCCAGAAAATTCGAGCATGCCGATATCGCCGAGGGGCTCGACTGGCGCATCAAGCGCGCTGCGAAACGCTAAGGCAGGTACGCTACTCGATTGTGGCCGACCTGCTAATTTCGTCGCGTTATTGTGGCTGGCGAGCCATGATACTTAACGCTACCGCTTCGGCGACCTTGATGCCATCGACCGCCGCGGACAGGATGCCGCCGGCGTAACCTGCACCCTCTCCGGCAGGAAACAGGCCGACCGTATTGATGCTCTGGCAGTCATGCTCGTTGCGCTTGATACGGATCGGTGACGAGGTCCGCGTCTCGACGCCGGTCAGCACCGCATCCTGCATCGCGAAGCCGTGGATCTGCTTGTCGAATTCGGGCAAGGCTTCGCGGATCGCGTCGATCGCATAACGCGGCAGCGCGGTATTGAGATCGCCCAATTGCACACCTGGCGTATAGGACGGCGTCACGGCACCCAGCGCTACCGATGGGCGATCGGCAATGAAGTCACCGACCAGCTGGCCGGGAGCACTGTAATTGCGGCCGCCCAGTTCGTAGGCTTGCGATTCCCAATGCCGCTGGAATTCTAGTCCGGCCAATGGTCCGCCCGGATAATCGGCGGGCGTGATGCCGACCACGATCCCGCTGTTGGCGTTGCGCTCGTTGCGCGAATACTGGCTCATGCCGTTGGTGACGACGCGTCCCGGTTCGGAGGCAGCGGCCACTACGGTGCCGCCGGGGCACATGCAGAAGCTGTAGACCGAGCGGCCGTTGCTGGCGTGATGGACCAGCTTGTAATCGGCTGCGCCGAGTACCGGGTGTCCGGCATTGGGCCCAAGCCGGCTGCGGTCGATTACCGATTGTGGATGCTCGATGCGAAAGCCGACCGAAAAGGCTTTGGCTTCGATGTAGACGCCGCATCGATCCAGCATTTCAAAGGTGTCACGCGCGCTGTGACCGATGGCCAGCACGATGTGGTCGCTGAGCAGCGTGGTGCCATCGGACAGGGTCAGGCCCTGTATCTGTCCATTCTCGATGAGCAAGTCATCGACCCGGCTCTGGAATCGGAATTCACCACCCAGACCCTCGATGGTGGCGCGCATTTCCTCGACCATCTTGACCAGCCGGAAGGTGCCGATGTGGGGCTTGCTGACGAAGACGATTTCCGGTGGCGCACCGGCCTTGACGAATTCCATCAGCACCTTGCGCCCGAAATGTTTTGAATCCTTGATCTGGCTGTACAGCTTGCCATCCGAAAAAGTCCCGGCGCCGCCTTCGCCGAACTGCACGTTCGATTCCGGATGCAGCTCGCGTTTGCGCCACAGGCCGAAGGTATCCTTGGTCCGCTCGCGCACTGACTTGCCGCGTTCGAGGATGATCGGCTTGAAGCCCATTTGCGCGAGGATCAACCCGGCAAACAAACCGCAGGGGCCAGTGCCGATGACCAGCGGGCGCGTGCGCAGGTGGGCGGGTGCGGTAGCGACAAAATGGTAGCTGGTGTCGGGTGCGGGCATCACGAGCCGGTTGCCGCCGACGCGTTGCAGCACGGCCGGTTCATCGGTGACTTCCACATCCAGCGAATAAATCATCAGGATGGCGTTTTTCTTGCGGGCGTCATAACTGCGTTTGAAGACGCTGATACGGACCAACTCCTCAGCCGTGATGCCCAGTCGCGCCAGCACCGCATCTTGCAGGGCGGTCTCGGGATGGTCGAGCGGAAGTTGGATTTCGTTCAGTCGCAGCATGGGGCAGGGTCTTCGTAGGTGTTCGCCAAAGCGGGGCCGTATTTTACCGCAGGACATGCGGTCTCGCGGCAGGACAGCGCGTGTCGTCTCCACGCATTGGCATTGAAAGACCAAACCTCCGCCAATCGGGCAAGCGGCATTGTCCGAGGCAAGGCAAAAAATCCCTTGTCAAAAAATAAGACGACCGTTCTTTTCAGGGTATAGTGCAAGGCGAAAAAGACGGACAGTTAGCTGCAAGCATTCCGGATTGCCTGCCGGGATTGCCCCAACGACACCCAACTACAAGGAAGAGACATGACAGCTCAATACCAGGTCCATGGCGCGGTTGCCATCATTACCCTCGACAATCCTCCGGTCAACGGACTGGGTCTGTCGACCCGCACGGCAGTCGTTGCCGGCGTGCAGAAAGCCCTCGCCGATGCAGCCGTCAAGGCCATCATTCTCACTGGTGCCGGCAAGGCTTTTTCCGGTGGCGCTGATATCAAGGAATTCAATTCGCCAAGCGCGTTTGCCGAGCCATCGTTACATACCCTGATCGAGGTCGTCGAGTCCGCCAGCAAGCCGGTCATCGCCGCGATCCATAGCGTGTGCATGGGCGGCGGGCTGGAGCTGGCGCTGGGTTGTCATTACCGCGTCGCGAGTCCGGGTGCGCAGATCGCGCTGCCGGAAGTCAAGCTCGGCATCTTGCCGGGCGCGGGTGGCACGCAACGTTTGCCACGGGCAGTTGGTCTCGAACTGGCGCTGAACATGATCGTCTCGGGCACCCCGATCGCCTCCGAAAAACTGGCGCACACCGCATTGTTCAGCAAGCTCATTGATGGCGATCTGATGGAAGGTGCGCTGGCCTTCGCCGACAGTGTTGCCGATGCCCGGCCGCTGCCAAAAGTGCGTGACGTCAAGGTCGACTATCCGAACTACGAAGCCTTCCTGCAGTTCTCCCGCAATACCGTCAAGGCCATGTCGGGACCGTATCCGGCACCGCTGAAATGCGTCGAGGCGGTGGCCGCTTCGGTCACGATGAAATTTGATGATGGCATCAAGTTTGAACGTAACCTGTTCATCGAACTGGTCCAGACCACCGAATCGAAAGCGCTGCGCCATGCCTTCTTCGGCGAACGTGCTGCCAGCAAAATCCCGGATGTGCCGGCCGATACACCGGTGCGTGCAATCAAGTCGGCTGCCGTGATCGGTGCCGGCACAATGGGGGGCGGCATTGCGATGAACTTTGTCAATGCCGGTATTCCGGTGATGCTGCTCGAGACCAGGCAGGAAGCGCTCGACAAGGGCATTGCGACGATTCGCAAGAACTACGAAAACACGATGAAGAAGGGCAAGCTGACGCAAGAGAAATTTGACCAGCGCGTCGGCATGATCAGCGGCACGCTGAACTACGCCGATATCGGTCAGGCCGACATCGTCGTTGAAGCCGTCTTTGAAGACATGGGCGTCAAGGAAACCGTGTTCCGCAAGCTTGATGAAGTCATGAAGCAAGGCGCGATTCTGGCCTCGAACACCTCGACGCTCGATGTCGACCAGATCGCCTCGTTCACGAAGCGCCCGCAAGATGTGATCGGTACCCACTTTTTCAGTCCGGCCAACGTCATGAAGCTGCTCGAAATCGTGCGCGGCAAGGCCACCGCCAAGGACGTGCTGGCGACCACGCTGGCGCTGTCGAAGAAGATCAAGAAGACCGGTGTGGTCTCGGGTGTCTGTGACGGTTTTATCGGCAACCGGATGATCGAGCAATACAGCCGTCAGGCCGGATTCCTGATCGAAGAGGGCGCGTTGCCGGAGCAAGTCGACAAGGCGGTCGAGAAGTTCGGCTTTGCGATGGGACCGTTCCGCATGGGCGATCTGGCCGGCAATGATATCGGCTGGTATATCCGCAAGCGGCGTTACGTTGAAAAGCCAGAGATCATTTATTCAAAGACCGCCGATCTGCTGTGCGAACTGGGTCGCTATGGTCAGAAGACCGGTGCCGGCTGGTACGACTACAAGGCTGGCGATCGCAAGGCGTATGCCTCGTCGCTCGTCAACGACATGATCATCCAGCACTCGGCCGACATCGGTGTCGAGCGCCGCAAGATCAGCGATCAGGAAATCATCGAGCGGCTGGTGTACTCGCTGGTCAATGAAGCGGCGCATATCCTCGAAGAAGGGATCGCGATGCGCGCCTCGGATATCGACATGGTCTATCTGACCGGTTATGGCTTCCCGGTGTTTCGTGGCGGACCGATGTTTTACGCGGATACGGTCGGCTTGCCGAACGTGCTGATGGCGATGGAAAAGCTGGCCAAGGGTCGACACGGTGATGCCTGGGCTCCGGCTCCATTGCTGGTAAAACTGGCTGCTGAAGGCAAGACATTTAACTGACACTAGGTGCACTGTCCGAAAAGCATCGCCGCGGCGATGCTTTTTAACTTCAGGTAGATAGTCGTGAATGACTGAAAAAATTGTGGCCTGACGGTTAAAGTCGTGGAGTGCGCGTGCCGTTATCGTGTTAGTGCAGTAATTACCGGAGAGCATCATGAACGTTAGTTCCACAGCCAGTCTGTCCACGAATTTGTCCACGGAGAAAACCCAGCAGGCCATCGGTATCGCGGTCCTCAAAAGAGCGCTTGATAATGATGCGTCCACCGCTAGCGCCTTACTCGATGCCTTGCCGGCCGTACCTACCACCAGCAATTTGCCATCCAATCTGGGGCGCAATATCAATACGACGGCCTGATAGGTTCTGCGAGAAACGTATCCCTCGAAATTGTTTTTGATTAAAACCAGATGCAGTGCCAATGGCCACCCTGTATGCCCTGACAGGAATGCTTCCAAAGTTGGTAAAAGCGAAGTGTCAGTTTCCAGCCTTGTTGATGCTCAAAATGCCTCGTTGATCGGGGCATTTTTATTCCTGGTGCGCCCAGCATGGGCGCACTCCTGCGGGTGAAAGTCCCGCCGTAAGCTGACCACAGCGAACGAAGTGAAGCGCAACTGCACGAGGGTGACCGAGTGTGGAAAGGAAGCGTGGAGCATAAATCATGAGCCGATGGACAAGAACCGCATAGAAGGCGCTGCCGATCAGGGCGAGCGGGCCGGAAACCGCGAAGCTCTTGTGGTCAAGGATCAGGCGGCGTAGATGCGGCGGTTGTGTGATGAAGGAGTGCGGCCCTTACCTGGGGACGCCCCGCCTTGTGCCTGAAAGGGCGACGATGTGAGTCGGAGCGGGGTCTCAGCAGAGGTCATAGTAGTCGGAGGTAGCGCCGGAGAGGCTCAACCCCGCCGACGAAGGACCGAACGAGTAGGAGTGATTCCGATATGTCGATGCAGAAAGCAACGCGTCAGATGCCCGCCAATGCGGGGCGGGAGGCCGATGGGCGCGGTGAAGCCATGCCTGATGCCTCCAGCGACGAAGCGTTCTGCCCGCGACATGCAACCGGAGGCACGGGGTCAGCGCTGCTGCAAGCGGCGCTGACGACAGAGAACCTGCGGCGGGCGTTCAAGCGTGTGCGTGCCAACAAGGGAGCGGCTGGCGTGGATGGACTGGATATCAACCAGACCTCGCGCCATCTGGCGACTGCGTGGCCGGACATCCGGGAACAACTGCTGGCAGGGACGTATCGGCCTAGTCCGGTGCGTCGGGTGACGATCCCGAAACCTGATGGTGGCGAGCGTGAGCTTGGCATTCCGACGGTGACGGATCGCCTCATCCAGCAAGCACTGCTACAGGTGCTGCAACCGATACTTGACCCCACTTTTAGCGAGCATAGCTACGGCTTTCGTCCGGGAAGGCGTGCGCAAGACGCGGTGTTAGCCGCTCAAGCGTATGTCCAATCCGGTCTGCGTGTCGTGGTTGATGTTGACTTGTCGAAATTCTTCGACAGGGTCAATCATGACATCCTGATCGACCGTCTGCGCAAACGCCTCGACGACGCAGGAGTGATCCGGCTGGTCCGTGCGTATCTGAACAGCGGCATCATGGAGGGTGGCGTGGTGCAATCACGCCGCGAGGGAACGCCGCAGGGCGGTCCCTTGAGTCCGCTACTGGCCAACGTGATGCTCGATGAAGTGGACAAGGAACTAGAACGGCGCGGCCATCGCTTCGCGCGCTACGCCGACGATGCGAACGTGTATGTGCGCAGCGTGCGGGCGGGTGCGCGAGTGATGGCGCTGCTACGGCGCTGTTATGCCAAGTTGCACCTCGTGGTCAACGAAAGCAAGAGTGCTGTGGCCAGCGTCTTCGGTCGCAAGTTTCTCGGTTATAGCCTCTGGGTGGCGCGTGGGGGCGAAGTCAAACGCAAGGTGGCCAAGAAGCCCCTGGAAACGTTTAAACAACGGATTCGGGAGCTGACCGGCCGTTCCGCCGGGCGCAGTATGGCCCAAACGATACAGCGACTTCGTTCCTATATGCTGGGGTGGAAAGGCTACTTCAATCTGGCGCAGACTCCCAGGGTCTGGCGGAGACTTGATGAATGGCTGCGTCACAGGCTGCGGGCTATCCAGCTCAAGCACTGGAAACGTGGAACAACCATGTATCGGGAACTGCTGAACCTTGGGGCGGCACCGTCGGTGGCAAAACAAGTGGCGGTCAATAGCCGCCGCTGGTGGCGCAACAGCGATAGATTGCTGAAAACAGTGATGACTATCGGCTATTTCGACCGACTGGGAGTACCTCGCCTGTCTTGACCTCAACGACTCGAACCGCCCGGTGCGGACCCGCATGCCGGGTGGTGTGGCAGGGGACCGGCCAGTTATACTGACCGCCCCTATGCCGATTGTTCGCCGCTTACATCCCAGTGAGAGATATAAACAGGTCGGCGCAACAGTGACTGAGTAAAATGGCGAGAGTTTGGTCAGGCCAACATCGTCTTTTTGCTGAAGTAAGTTCAACTGTAGCTTTTCGCCATGTCACCTTGGCCACGCGGCACAAAATTGCATAGAATTTGTGCAGATGTGTGATTGACTACGGACATAAAACTATTTTGTTAAGTGAAATTGACAGTTTCTGACCGAGTAATCGATCCAATCTACTGTCACCAGTGATGGTGGCTGATGGTCTTACAGCGACGAAGGAAAATCATGAAACCATCTGACGCACTAATTCAACACAGAGAAAAAATAAGGGCGATAATTTTCGCTCATCACGGTTTAAATCCGCGTGTTTTCGGTTCTACCGTTCGAGGCGAAGATACAGAAAAAAGTGATCTGGATATATTAATTGATCCAATGCCAGAAACGACTTTTTTTGATATTGGTGCCATGCGCCGAGAACTTCGATTACTGCTAGGTGTCGCTGTAGATATTCTCACGCCAAGGGGACTTCCCGAAAAAATCCGGATCGAGGTGCTATCTGAAGCCGTAGCAATATGAGTCACAAAAAGCTGCTGATCAGCGATTTTTTGGGACACATTCAAGAGTCAATTGAGCGTATTCAACGATATACCTGTGATCTCGATGAGAGCGGTTTTTTATCTAATAGTTTAGTTCAAGATGGCGTGATTCGGAATTTTGAAATTATCGGTGAAGCTAGCCGAAATATTGAACGTAATTATCCAGATTTTGCTGCTGAGCATTCCTACCTGCCGTTGATTGATGCTTACGATATGCGTAATGCACTCTCTCACGGATATTTTAATGTTGATCTTGAAGTCGTGTTCAGGACCGTTGAACGAGATTTGCCGCAATTACACATCCAAATTGTTCACTTAATTAGTATGTTGAATCAAACGCCATAAGTCCAAATATTCATAATAATTGCCGATTTATTGATAATCACAATTTGCCTTTATTACTGTAATCGTCTGCACGGCGATATCTTAGTGTTCGTCGTCTTTTGCTCCATCTTCACCGCTCAGTTGTTCATGAAATCCGCAGTAGTCAAGGACAAAGCACCTCTGCCAAGCCGCTGGTCCCACCCGTCTAGCGAGTGCATCACCGCCTCCGATTCGATGTCATCTCAGAACACCGTTCGGTTTTTGAGGCAGGAATAGATCGCGAGCCCAATTTGGCTTCATGCTGTATGAAAAGGTAACGATCGCGGATGGCATAAAAAACTGGTCTATACTTTTGTCCTTCGGAGGTCGAACCTTAATCCGTATCGATTCCTTTTCACTGCTTTCCTACCTGACCGGCACTCCCACCGTGTCCATATCACCTTGACCCGACCCGCTCCCGGACGTTCTCCGAAACGCACTTCCCGATCCTTAAAATACAAACTGCTTATCGCCTTTCTAGGCCTGTGCGGGCTGGGAGCACTGACTGTTTCCTTGCTTCTCGGCTATGCGTTTCTGATCATCGCTCCCAACATGCCCTCGCTCGACAGAGTGACCGACTACAAGCCGAAGATTCCGCTGCGTGTCTTCACTGCCGACAACGTGCTGATCGGTGAGTTCGGGGAAGAGCATCGTAATTTTCTGCCGATCAAACAGATTCCGGTGCAGATGAAAAATGCGGTGCTGGCAATCGAGGATAGCCGGTTCTACGAGCATGGCGGCGTCGATTTCGTGGGTCTGCTGCGCGCCGTCGTCAATGACCTCGGCGGCGGTTCGGCGCAGGGTGCATCGACCATCACGATGCAGGTCGCACGTAATTTTTTCCTGACCCGCGACAAGACGCTGAGCCGCAAGATGAACGAGATCATGCTGTCTTACAAAATCGAACGGACCTTGTCGAAAGACCAGATCCTCGAGTTGTACTTGAATGAAATCTATCTTGGCCAGCGTTCCTATGGTTTTGGCAGTGCGGCAAAAACGTATTTTGGCAAGCAGCTGGAGCAACTCAGCGTCGCGCAGTTCGCGATGCTGGCAGGTTTGCCGAAAGCGCCTTCGGCCTATAACCCGGTCGTCAATCCCAAGCGTGCCCATCTTCGTCAGCAATACATCTTGCAACGCATGCGTGAGCTCAACTTCATCACGGCAGAGCAATATCAGCAAGCCGTGGACGAAGACATCAAGGTTCGCCCTTCCGGCAAGTCCTACGCGATTCATGCCGAGTACGCCGCTGAAATGGTGCGCAAGATCATGTTTGCGGAGTACAAGGACGATATTTACACGAGTGGTTTTGATGTGGTGACCACCTTGCGGTCCAAGGATCAGGATGCCGCGTACCAGGCCTTGCGGCGCGGTGTGATGAATTACGAACGTCGTCATGGCTATCGTGGTCCGGAAGCCGTGATCACGCTGCCGTCGGACGACGAAGAGCGTCAGGATGCCATCGATGCCGTGCTGGACAAACATCCGGACAGCGATGAATTGCGCGCTGCGGTGGTAACGGCCGCGTCGCCAAAACTGGTCCGCGCGACCCTGCTGTCGGGTGACAGCATCGAACTCAGCGGCGACGGCTTGCGCTTCGCTGCGGCCGGACTCAATACCAAATCGGCGGCAGCCTTGCGCATCGTTCCGGGTTCGGTGATTCGCATCAGTGAGGATGACAAACAGCGCTGGAGCATCGTCCAGTTACCCAATGTCTCCGCCGCATTCGTTGCGCTCGATCCGCAAAGCGGTGCCTACCGTGCGCTGGTGGGTGGCTTCGATTTCAATCTGAACAAGTTCGATCACGTCACGCAGGCATGGCGACAACCGGGTTCGAGTATCAAGCCATTCATTTATTCGGCGGCACTGGAAAAAGGTTTTGGTCCCGGCACGCTGATCAACGATGCGCCACTCTCCATTCCCGCCGTAGGCGGCACGCCATTATGGGAGCCGCAAAATGACGACAACGTCTACGATGGCCCGGTCACGATGCGCATGGCGCTGGCCAAGTCGAAGAACGTGGTCTCGGTCCGCGTGCTGCAGGCCATCACCGCCCAGGCGGCGCGGGACCACATGGGACGCTTTGGATTTGATGTCAACAAGCAGCCCAATAATCTGACGCTGGCACTGGGAACAGGGCTGGTCACGCCCGGTCAGATGGCCGGCGCTTACGCGGTGTTTGCCAACGGTGGTTATCAGGTCTCGCCTTATCTGATCCAGACGGTGACCGATGCACGCGGCAAGTTGTTATCGCAGGCCAAGCCGGTACTGGTGGGCGAGGAGTCAGTCCGGGTAATCGATGCCCGCAATGCGTTCATCATGGACAGCATGCTGCGCGACGTGACGCGTTACGGCACGGGTGCCGCCGCCTCTCGACTCGGACGCACCGACCTGGCAGGCAAGACCGGCACCACGAACGATTCCATTGATGGCTGGTTTGCCGGTTACGGCGGTGACATGGTCGCGGTCGCCTGGATGGGATATGACAATCCGAAGTCGCTGGGTAGTCGCGAATTCGGTTCGACGCTGGCATTGCCGGTCTGGATGAGCTTCATGCAGTCCGAGTTACGCGGCAAACCGATGGCGCTGCAAGGTGTGCCGGGAGGCCTCAATCGTGACTATGGCGATTGGGCTTATAACGAATATGCGCAGGGTGGCGGAGTGCGCTCGCTCGGTCTCGACGAGCCGGGAGCCACGCCACCCCCGTTTGAAACAGGTATCTTCGGCGAGCGGATCATCCCGCCCGATCCGTCAGCAACCCGCATGAAAGAGCTTTACGGTTTCTGATCCAGCCATTGCAAGACACCGCGCGCCGCATGGCGTCCGGTGCCGAAGCAAGCGGTGAGCAGGTAGCCGCCAGTCGGCGCTTCCCAGTCGAGCATTTCGCCTGCGCAAAATACGCCAGGTACTGCCTGCGTCATCAAGCCGGCATCCAGTCCTTCAAAGCGCACGCCACCGGCACTGCTGATGGCTTCGTCGATCGGACGGACTGCTGTCAGTGTTAGCGGTAATGACTTGATTGCGCCAGCCAGTGCCAGCGGATTGGCGAATGCTGGTTTTTCCAGCAGTTCGCGCAGCAACCCCATCTTGACTCCCGTCAGTCCGACCCGGCTTTGCAGGTGACTGGCCAGCGAGCGCGATCCGCGCGGATGATCGACTTCCGCCAGGACCCGGTCGGCATCCTTGCCCGGTGTCAGATCAAGTCGAATCGTGACCGAACCGTTGGCGTTAATCTGGTCGCGCAAGGTCGCTGAAATCGCATAAACCAGACTGCCTTCGATGCCATTGGCGCTGATCATGCATTCGCCGGCGCGGCTGTGCGCGACACCCGCTCCATCGGTCCAGTGGATGACGATGGACTTCAGCGGATGACCGGCGAATTTTTCCGTGAAGTGGGGTGTCCAGCCGACATCGAAGCCACAGTTGGACGCTTGCAGCGGAGCGACGGCGATCCCTCTTTCGCCCAGCCACGGCACCCAGGCGCCGGTCGAACCGAGACGCTTCCAGCTGCCGCCACCGAGTGCCAGCACGACCGCGTCCGGCTGGCAGGTCAGCACACCGTCCGGATGATCAAATACCAGTGCGCCATCGGCATCCCAGCCGCGCCACGTATGGCGCATATGAAAGCGCACACCCGCGTCGCGCAAGCGATGCAGCCAGGCGCGCAGGAGCGGCGCGGCTTTCATGTCAACCGGAAAAATGCGTCCCGACGAGCCAACAAAGGTCGCAATCCCGAGGCCATCGCACCACGCGCGCAATGTCGTGGCATCGAATGCATCGAGCATGGGTTGCAGGGCAGGGCCGCGTTCGGCATAACGGGACTGGAACGCCGGCGCGGGTTCGGCGTGCGTCAGGTTCAGGCCACCTTTTCCGGCGAGCAGGAATTTGCGGCCGACCGAGGGCATGGCATCGTACAGATCGACGCGGACACCGGCCGCGACCAGCGTTTCAGCGGCCATCAAACCGGCTGGCCCGCCACCGATGACGACGGCGTGGTGTGCTTGGGAAGGAGGCATGTCAGCTTTCAGTCGTTACAGGGAAGTTGCGAACGCGCCAGGCGCGCCAGACGCCTTCGCCGGAGTAGACGACCAGCGCCGACCAGATCGCTGCAAAACCAATGAGCCGATCGCCGCTAAACGGTTCGTTGTAGAGCAGGACGCCGAGCGCCAGTTGCAAGCTGGGACCGATGTATTGCAGCAGGCCCAGCGTTGACATCGGGATCCGGCGCGCGCCAGCGGCAAACAACAGCAATGGAATCGCGGTGATCGGACCGGCTGCCATTAACAGCCATTGCGATTGCGTGGACGCGTCGAGGAAAGCGTTCTGCTGATGCAGAGTCAGCCACGCCAGCGCGGCCAGTGCAAACGGAAACAGCAGCAAGGTTTCCAGCGACAAGCCTTCGAGCGGCCCGAGTTTTGCCGTCTTGCGCATCAGCCCGTAAAAGCCGAAAGTCACCGCCAGCGTCAGCCCGATCCACGGTGGCTGGCCGGTGATCCACGTCAGCCAGGCAACGCCGCACGCGGCCAGTGCGACGGCCACCCACTGGACGCCGCGCAGGCGTTCGCCCAGCACGACATAACCGAGCAGCACGTTGACCAGCGGATTAATGAAATAGCCCAGGCTGGAATCAATGATGCGGCCACTATTGACGGCCCAGATATAAACGAACCAGTTAGTCGACAGCAGTACGGCGCTGAGCATGAAGGCCCCCAGCACCTTGGGTTGACGCAGGGCGTCGCCCAGCCATGACCATTGCTTGCGCCAGACCAGTACGCACAACAGGAATAGCAGCGACCAGACCATCCGGTGCAACATGATTTGTGTCGGGGCAATACTTTGCAGGGCTTTGAAGTACAGCGGAAGCAAGCCCCAGATCACGTAGGCGGTAGCGGCGTAGAGCATGCCTTTGCGCATGGATGAAAGTCTCGATAAGAAGGAGCGCGCGGCAATGCGGGCAGGGGCGCAATTATGCCACCGTAGACGCCTCTCCGGTCGCAATACTGGTTGTGGTCGTCCAGGCTTAGCCCGGTACAATGCGGTTCCATTTTTAACCGCTGAACCGAGCTTCTTATGACAGACACAATCCGCCTGGCCAAACGCGTTGCCGAAGAACTTGGCTGCTCCCGCACCGAGGCCGAGCAGTTCATTGAAGGTGGCTGGATTACGGTGGATGGCGTGCTGACCGAAGAAGCGGGCGCGCGGGTGGTTGCAGCGCAGGTCATCGCGTTGTTGCCCGATGCCGTGCCGGCACCGCTGGATCCGGTGACGATCCTGCTGCACAAGCCGGCAGGGCTGCGCACCATTGACGCGATTGATCCGGAGCAAGGCTGGATCACGCCTGCAACGATCGGCCCGGATGATCGTTCCGGCCTGCGTTTTTTGCGTCGTCACACCAGGGCACTGACGCTGACGAATCCGCTCGAAGACAGCGCCAGCGGTTTGCTGGTGCTGACACAGGACTGGCGCGTCGAACGTGCGCTGGTGCAGGAAGCCAATCGTATCGAGCAGGAGTTCGTCGTTGAGGTAATCGGGACGCTCGACGCCGCCGCAATGGAATTGCTGCAGCATGGCCTGAAATGGAATGGCAAGCCGATGACCTCAATGAAAGTAAGCTGGCAAAGCGAGCACACATTGCGCTTCGCGATCAAGGCCGCCGAGCGGGGGCAGATTCCGTACCTCTGCGAGAAGGTCGGTTTGCAGGTGGTGTCGATCAAGCGACTACGCATCGGACGCATGTCGATGGCAGCGCTGCCGGTGGGGCAGTGGCGGTATTTGCTCGGGTATGAACGGTTCTGAGAGCGGTGTCATCCCGTATGGTGCAATAACCGCAGGGCATTGCACCAAATGTACCGATCAACTTCGCCAGGACCAATAAACACCCAACCACAAGCAACGGGCCTTCGGGTCCCGTTCGTTACCGTCGTCGGACGGCGCGCGGGTCATAGTCCGCGGTGCAATGCCCTTCGGTTATTGCACCCTGCGATTTTTATTTTCGGCCGGTTCTGGCGACGGCGACCGGGCTCTTGCGAAGCGGCTTGGCCTGTGCACTTGGCGTGCGTGTGACGGCACCACCATCACGCGGTTTGTTTTGACCGAACTTTCTCGCTAATTTGTCCGGGCTGGGTGTTTCGCGCCGATGCTCGATGGCCATCAAGCCCGGTGTCGGTGCCGAGTGACGCGGCACCAGATGCTTCTCACCGCTGCCGATCAGGTCGGAACGCCCCATCCGCTGTAACGCTTCACGGATGATTTCCCAGTTATCAGGGTCGTGGTAGCGCAGGAATGCCTTGTGCAATTTACGGACTTTGCCGGTACGAACTGTCTCGACGGTTTCCGAGTCGGCTGTGACCTTACGCAGCGGGTTCTTACGGGTGTGATACATCGTCGTGGCCAGCGCCATCGGCGTTGGCATGAACGATTGCACCTTGTCCAGTCGGAAGTTGTTCTTCTTCAGCCAAAGCGACAGGTTCAGCATGTCTTCATCGGTGGTGCCCGGATGGGCGGCGATGAAGTACGGAATCAGGTATTGCTCCTTGCCGGCTTCTTTCGAGTATTTCTCGAACAATTCCTTGAACTGGTCGTAGGCACCCATGCCCGGCTTCATCATCTTCGAGAGCGGGCCTTCTTCGGAATGCTCGGGTGCGATTTTCAGCAAGCCGCCGACGTGGTGGGTGACGAGTTCCTTCACATATTCGGGCGAACGTACGGCGAGGTCGTAGCGCACGCCGGAGCTGATCAGGATTTTCTTGATGCCGGGAATCGCGCGCGCCTTGCGATACAGCTGGATCAGCTTGCTGTGGTCGGTGCCGAGGTTCGAGCAGATGGTCGGATAGACACACGACAGACGCCGGCACGATTCCTCGATACTTTTTTCCTTGCAGGCCAGCCGGTACATGTTGGCGGTCGGTCCACCCATGTCGGAAATGTTGCCGGTGAACCCTTTGGTCTTGTCGCGGATCAGTTCGATTTCGCGCAGGATCGATGGCTCGGAGCGGCTCTGGATGATGCGGCCTTCGTGTTCGGTAATCGAGCAGAAGGTGCAGCCGCCGAAGCAACCGCGCATGATGTTGACTGAAAACCGGATCATGTCCCACGCCGGGATCTTGGCCTTGCCATAGCTCGGGTGCGGCGCGCGGGCATAGTTCATGTCGTAGACGCCGTCCATCTCGTCCATCGCCAGCGGCAATGGTGGCGGATTGAGCCAGACATCGCGTTCGCCATGGGCCTGGACCATCGCACGGGCATTGCCGGGATTCGATTCGAGATGGAAGACCCGCGAGGCGTGGGCGTACAGTACCGGATCATCCTTGATGGCGTCATAGCCGGGCAGACGGATGACGGTCTTGTTGCGGATTTCTTTCTGAGCCGCTTGGCGCTCTTCGCGACTCAGGATCAGGATCGGCTTGGCGACGATGGTCGGCTCGGCGTTGGCGGTGCCGCAGCTGGTCGGTTCCTTGGTTTTCATTTCGTACGGATCGGGATGCGCTTCGACGCGGCCCGGGGTATCGACCCGCGTCGAGTTGGCTTCGGTCCAGTCATCAGCCGGCAACCAGCCACGCGAGACCATGAATGCCGTACCGCGCAGGTCGCGGATTTCCTTGATCGGTTCGCCGGCAGCGAGGCGATGTGTCAGGTCGACCAGCGCCCGTTCGGCATTGCCGAACAGCAGGATGTCGGCCTTAGAATCTGGCAGCACCGAGCGGCGCACTTTGTCCGACCAGTAATCGTAATGGGCGATGCGACGCAGGCTGGCCTCGATGCTGCCGATGACGACGTTGATCTCGGGATACGCTTCGCGCACGCGCTGGGCATAGACCACCAGGGCGCGATCGGGCCGTTTGTTTGCTTCGCCATGCGGTGTGTAGGCGTCATCCGTACGGATCTTGCGATCGGATGTATACCGATTGACCATTGAATCCATGTTGCCGGCCGTGACGCCAAAATACAGGTTGGGCCTGCCAAGTGCGCGGAAGGCATCGACGGACAACCAGTCAGGTTGCGCAATGATACCGACGCGAAAGCCCTGTGCTTCCAGCAAGCGACCGATCAAGGCCATGCCGAAGCTGGGGTGATCGATATAGGCATCCCCGGTCACCAGAATCACATCGCAGGAGTCCCATCCCAGAACGTCCATTTCTGCGCGCGACATCGGCAGGAAAGGGGCGGGTTTGCCAAGCGCGGGACGGTTGGCAACGCGGTGGGCGGGATAGGCGAACAGGTTTTTCGGGGATTCCATAAGCGTTGCGTCCGCAGGTGAGGCGGGTTGAGGTCCATGTTGGGAATCGCGCAGTATGACAGCTTTAACCTGACCCGCGTTGACGGTCATGCGCAGACCGGCGAATAACTCACTTTGTTGCTTGACGGTTTTGTTATGTTAGGTTCTACTTCCGGCACGCAGAGTGGGTCATGTCGACGGTTCTATTACTCCTCACGGCTTTACCAGGTTGCCACCATCGTTCGTCTTGGACTCCTTTGTATGACATTTTCACTTTCACATGTTCGGTTGCTGTGCCTGGTCCTGGTGCTGAGCTGCGTCCAGTTTGGCGGAAGCGTTCATGCCGAGTCGATATTGCGCGTGCTGGCCTGGCCAGGCTATGCGGATGCCGATGTGGTGACCGCGTTTGAAAAAAAAACGGGCGCACGCGTTGAGGTTACGTTCGTCAACACCGATGACGAACTCTGGACCAGGCTGTCAAGAAACAATGGCGGTGATTTCGATGTCTTTGCAGTCAACACCGCGGAGCTGCAGCGTTACATCGACAAGGGTTTGAGTGCGCCACTGAACCTGGCCGAGATTCCCAATCAGGCCCGCCAGTTACCCCGGTTTCGTTACACCTCTTCCATCCCGGGCCTGATGCGCGGCCAGCACCTCTACGCCATACCGTTCACCTTTGCCGAGATGGGATTGATCTACAACCGCAAACTGGTGACGCAGGAGCCGGTATCGATGGAGGCGATGTGGGACCCGCGCTATCGCGGCAAGGTCCTGGCTTACAGTGGCAGTGTGCACAATTTTTCCATCGCCGCGATGATTGACGGCAGCAAGAATCCGTTTAACTTGACTGCGGAGGAGTTACGCGCTGCCAGCCGGAGACTTGTCGGGTTGCGCCGCAATGTGCTGGGGTTCTATTCGTCGCCGGAAGAAGCGGTCAAGTTGTATCTGGAGAACGATGTGGCATTGGTGTTTGCAAACTTTGGCACGCAGCAAGTTCAGGCTTTACGCGATGCCGGTGCCGACGTCGGTTACGCGGTGCCGAAGCAAGGTGCACTGGCATGGCTGGATTGCTGGTCGATCACGGTGCGAGCCCGCTCCCCCCGACTGGCGGCGAAATGGATCGATGCGACTTTGCAAGCCGACGCCAGTACCCGTTTCAGCGAACGACACGGTCTTGCCAACACGGTGACGATGACTTCGTTGAGCAACTCGGGCGACAAACTGGTCTGGCTGCAACCACCCGAAGATGCGGATCAACGGCATGCGCTCTGGACCCGCATTATGTCGGGTGACATCTTGCGGAAGTTTTGATCATCATGCGTCTCGGAGTCGGATTTAAATTAGGTATCTGGTTAGCCCTGTTCGGTATTTTGTCGACAGCGCTGACGGGCTACTACGCCTACTCGAAAAGCAGAGAATTGCTGATTGCCGCGGCGGAAGACAAGTTGTTGACCGCCACCGATGTGTTGGGGCAGCGCTTTCTCGACTCGCTGATACCGATTACCGAAGACCTCAGCATGATCGTCTCGCTACCTGCATTGACGGCATTGGCCGATGGCGTCGCCGGAGCGGACCTTGAAAAACGTCATCATGCCAAGCTCGAAGAGGTCTTCGCCAGCATGCTCAAGTCGCGCGTCGATTACGTCCAACTGCGCGTTATCGGCGTGGCGGACTTTGGCAGGGAGTTAATCCGGACTGACAGAACAGGCAACGGAATTGAGGCGGTGAATAACGACGACTTGCAGGAGAAGGGGCACTTTCCCTATCTGTTTGAAGCCGTCAAGATGCGTGCCGGAGAATTTTATTTTTCAAAGATTAATCTCAATCGCGAGCGGCATTGGCAAGATGGATTCGATACGCCGACCTTGCGGATTGCCACGCAAGTGCGGGGCGCAGATGGCAAAGTATTCGGTATTGTCATCGTCAATGTTGATCTCAATCGTCTTTTCAGCCGGCTGCGCAGCAACCTGCCACGCAATATTGATCTTGTTCTGACCAACGACGAGGGCGACTATCTGATTCATCCGGACCAACGCAAGACTTTTGGCTTTGACCGCGGTCGGCGCATCCTGATTCAGGACGATATTGCCGACATCAAGTCCCTGCTCGAACCAGGGCCGGTAGGACATCTGCTGACACGCTCGAACATGGGTTCGAAAGAGGTCGCCAATGCGGGCGCGTTCGTCAGGGTACCCTTTGGTAGTGCAAGCCAGCCTTACTTTGTCCTGTTGGGACTGCAAACACCCCTCGGTCTCGTTTTGCGCGACAGCGAATTACTGGGAGTGACCATCATCCAGATTACCGTGTTGTGCAGCCTGGCTGCTGCCTGCCTGTCTTTCTTGCTGTCGTTTGTGCTGGCCAAACCGTTGAATGCGATGGCAACGGCAGTCAAGCAATTCGAGGTCGGCAAGGTGATTGTCAGTTTGCCGACCGAACGGGACGATGAAATTGGCTATCTGGCACGCAGCTTTCAGCTAATGAGCAATCGGCTCAGCAGTCAGGTGAGCGACCTGCAGGAACGCGAACACCATTTGCAGCATCTGGCACATCACGATCAATTGACGGGCTTGCCCAACCGGGCCATGTTTCAGCAGGCACTGGACGCGATGATCAATAAGGCTAGCGTTGAAGACAGCCGGTTTTGCCTGATGTTCATCGATCTTGACAAGTTCAAGCAGATCAACGACCAGCTCGGCCACGTCGTGGGCGACCAGGCGCTGCAACTGGCCGCATTGCGGATGCGGGCATCAGTGCGCAATGAAGATATCGTTGCGCGCCTGGGCGGCGATGAATTTACCATTCTGGTTAGCGACTTCCGGCACGAGTCCGATGTGACTGCCATGGCACTCAAACTGATCCATGTCTTTGATCAGACGTTTGTTGTCGATGGCCATGAGTTCGACATGACGTGCAGCATCGGCATCAGCATGTTTCCGCAGGATGGCAAGGATGCCGATCAGTTGCTCAATGCCGCGGATGCCGCGATGTACCGCGCCAAGCTGGGCAAGCGCAGCATGCTGGAATGGTTTAGCGATCTGTCGGGTAACGCGACCTGAAGATAAGTCATAAAAAAAGCCGCTCGTATCAGCGAGCGGCTTGAAAGGTAACGCAGTTACGTCAGTTCAGTTGCTGAATACCTGCCAGCACCCAGCCACCCTGACCATTGCGTGGCTTCGACAGATTCCAGACTTCGCTGAACGGTTGCGCAGGTGCGGTATCCGATTCTTTGATCAGGCCCGAAAACTTGACGCTGGCCAGATGGTCGTCATCGACGATTTCCATGCCCAGCAATTCTGCATCGAGTTGCACGACGTCGGTGTGGCTACCGGACGGCCCACGTTCCTGAATCTGCAAGCGCAGTTCGGCGAACATTTCTGGTGTGGTGAACTCACGCAGGTCGTTGATGTTGGCACTGTCCCAAGCTGATTGCAGGCGCACGAAATACGTCTTGGTGTGACGCAAAAAACCGTTCGTATCGAAATCTGCCGGTACGCCCCACGGGGCCTGGTCGCTGCCCTGAACATTCTGAGCCGTTGCGCCACCAAAACCGCCGCCGAAAGAGTTGTCCTCAGCCTGTGCATTACGCGAGCCAATCTCCGGAGTGAATCCGGTTTTAGCTGTGCCGGCATAAGCCGGCTGTGTCGCGTCCTGTCCGGATTGGCGCTTGACCATCCGGTAGATGAAGAAGCCCGCCGCCGCCAGCAAGCCCACCATCAGCATGGTGCTGATCATGCTGGCCATTGCTCCGCCCAGGCCCATGCTTGATAACAGCGCTCCTAGCCCAAGGCCAAGCAACGCCCCGCCTAGCATGCCGCGCCATGGACTGGCTGGTTTTGGCGGAACGGCTGCCGGCGAGCCCGGCCGGGCCGTGGTGTTGGCGGCCGACTGCGATGGTGCCTGGCGGTTGACGTTTTGCGACTGTTTGCCAAATGATCCGCCTCCACCCATCCGTTTTTGCGCCTCGGCTTCAGTCGCGGTAACGGCCAGTGATGTCATGACAATCATCATGGCCACAAAAAATTTCTTCATGATTCCTCCGGAAAAATAATGTGCTGTGAAGTACGGTCACAGCAGCCGTGTTTGAACTCCGGGGGGATTGTAGTGCGCGGTATGTTTTTGAAAAAGGGAAGATAAGGGAACTACTTGTTCTGATAAACGTATTTTATGCAGTCGTCTCATGCCCTTTGCGCAAGCGACTTTTGAGCGGCGACCTTTCGATGCCGTTTTGAATTGGCTTGGCATGATATCCAGCAACGAATTGTGTGGATGGGATGGTGCAAAATTGGTAGAGTCCGGCCTACTTCCCATGTAGTAACAACATAATTCCGTCACCGTTAAGGTTACGATGCCCTTTTCATTATTTCTTCGACCTGTGCCGACGGCCTTCATCCCGACTTCGTTCACGACGTCTAGTGCACGGTCATTGGTGACAAGCCTGCAGATGAACAATTTGTTGCCTTACGTATTGGTCGTGATGGTGTTCATTTTTTTGGGTTTGACCGGTCACGACCCATGGAAAGCGGATGAGGCTTATGTTTTCGGAGTGATTCACACGATCCTGGAGACAGGTAATTGGCTGATCCCTACTATTGCGGGTGAGCCCTTCATGGAAAAACCTCCTCTGTACTACTGGGTGGCGGCGGTGTGCGTCTATCTGCTCGGGGGCTGGATGGATCAACCTGATGCCGCGCGCATGGCGTCTGGTTTATTCATGACGATCAGTGCGTTCGCTATCGGGTCTGCAACGCATGCATGGTGGGGCAAAGGCGCGGGACGTTATGCGCCGCTGCTGTTGCTCGGCTGTCTGGGCACTTTGACGCAAACGCACATGATGATGCCGGACGTGCCACTGCTGACCGGTTTTGCCCTGTCGGCCTGGGGTTTGTCACGCATTCTGTCGCTGCCGAAGACGGGAGGGGTGTTGCTAGGCCTAGGCGTTGGTGTCACTTTTTTGTCCAAAGGCATACTTGGACCGGCAGTCATCGGCATGACTACACTGATGTTGCCAGTGTGTTTTAACGAGTGGCGCAACGGGCGGTATGCGCGCGGCCTCGTCGTTGCCTTTTTTGTCGCCTTACCCATGTTGTCCATTTGGCCGTTTCTTCTGCACGACCGCTCGCCTGGCCTGTTCATGGTCTGGTTCTGGGAAAACAACTTTGGCCGTTACTTTGGTTTCTCGGGCGTGCGTTCAGGCACGGAGCATCCGAAAGGATTCTGGCTGCAAACGTTACCGTGGTTCACGTTTCCTGCATTGCCACTGGCATTGTTTGCGCTATGGCGTCAGCGATTCGTGGCATTGACTCATCCGGCAATGCAATATGGACTGATCTCCACCCTGGTGATGTTGCTGGTACTGTCTTTTTCCGAGTCAGTCCGTGCCGTGTACGCCTTGCCGCTACTGGTTCCGCTAGCGATACTGGCAGCACCAGCGGTTTCGCATATTCCACAGCTGGCAGACTGGGCGTGGACGAAAATCAGTCAATGGTTATTCGGGCTGCTGGCCGCAGTAATCTGGCTGGGATGGGCCATCATGATGGCAACCGACGCAACCCCTGCCTGGCCGAGGCTGCTGCGCGTCTTGCCGTCCGACTTCATTCCGACGTTTGATCTGCCGATTTTTTTGATGGCGCTGACGCTAACCTGTGTTGCCTGGTGTGCGTGTCGTTGGTTTCGACGGTATCCGGCCTATGGGCTGACCACTTGGTTTACAGGGATGACGCTGACGTGGGCTTTACTGACAACGCTGTGGATGCCGTGGCTGGACTATGCAAAAAGCTATCAGCGCGTGTTCTCGGCAATTCCGTGGCCGTCCTCGGTCGATTGCGTTACCAGTATCGGCATGGGGGAAAGCGAGCGTGCAATGCTGAACTATGTGGCCCATCGCATTACGATCCGGCGTGAACTGTTCCCTGCGACTAAATGCCGTGCGCTCTTGATGCAAGGTTTTGTCGCAAGCGGCCCCGGAGAAGTTGACTTGTCTGTCTGGGAGCCCGTCTGGGACGGTGCACGGCCTGGAGATGAGTGGCAGCGTTTCTGGTTGTTCCGTAACCGCGTGGACGCTCCCATGCCGGACATCGCCAGCATCAAGTTCGACAAGAAGCTGGCATTGGAAGCGCGCTGATAGCGTCAACGTGCATTTGTGAGGGAGCGATCTCCAGTCCTTCTTGCACTGGGCGGTGCTTGCCGATCTCGACGCGTTACCCGCGATGCAGATGCTCCGGTCAATGCAAGAAGCCGTGCTCAATCCTGATTCAGTTCCAGCTGCGCAGCAATCCGACCGCCAATCCTTCCAGTGAAAAATCATCCCGTTCAGGGTCAATGCGGATAGCTGCGAAGTCGGGATTCTCCGGCAGCAGTTCGATCATTTCACCGGTCTTGTGATAGCGCTTGACCGTGACATCGTCGCCAAGGCGTGCCACGACAATCTGCCCGTTGCGGGCACTGTCGGATTTTTTGACGGCAATCAGGTCCCCGTCGATGATGCCGGCATCGCGCATCGACATGCCGCGGACCTTCAGCAGGTAATCAGGCTTGGCAGTAAACAGGGAGGGGTCGACCTGATAGGTTGCTTCGACATGTTCCAGCGCCAGGATAGGTGACCCTGCCGCAACCCGTCCGACTAACGGCAAACTCAGTTGCATCAACGCAGGGTGCGGCAGCACAAGTTGATGGTTATGTCGCTCGGTGGCCAGTTCGACGGCTGACTTGATCAGCCTGATGCCACGCGATGTGCCCGGTGAAATTTCAATCGCGCCTTTTCGTGCCAGTGCTTGCAAATGTTCTTCGGCAGCATTGACCGAGCGAAAGCCAAGTTCCCTGGCGATTTCTGCGCGTGTCGGAGGAAATCCGGTATTGGTGATGGCGTCACGGATCAGGTTCAGGATCTGTTCCTGCCGCGCGGTAAGTTTGATCATGATGATGACAGCGTCGCTGTGTGGATAAACAGGCTGTAGTTTTATACAGTGAGCGGTCAAATGCAAGTCATTACAGGGTTGGCATCAACCATTTCCGGGCAAACGGGCGTAATCATTGAGTTTTGTCAGCTTTGCGGGTATCCTTGCCGACTTTCCTCTTCCCACACTCGTCTTGACGCCGGGGTGGGCGTTATTTTCAATCCGTCCAACAGGAGATTGCATGCGTCATTATGAAATAGTATTTATCGTCCATCCGGATCAGAGCGAGCAAGTGCCCGCCATGATCGAGCGCTACAAGGCTGTCGTTGCAGCCCACAGTGGCGTTGTTCACCGCGTTGAAGATTGGGGTCGTCGTCAGATGGCTTACCTGATCCAGAAGCTCGCCAAAGCACACTATGTTTGCATGAACATCGAATGCGACAACGAGACCCTGGTCGAAATCGAAACCGGTTTCAAATTCAATGATGCAGTCCTGCGTCACCTGACCGTCAAGCTGAAGAAAGCCGAAACCGCTCCTTCGCCAATGATGAAGGCAGTACAAAAGGAAGATGCGGCCAAAAGCCATCGTTCCGAGGCACCTGCAGCGTAATTGTTACCAGGAAGAGTGAATCAGCTTCAGTTTGTTGCCAGTATCGCCGAGCGTGAATTGATGCGCTACACACCGGCAGGCATCCCGATCGTGTCCGCGAAATTGCAGCACGCCTCGAAGCAAACCGAAGCCAGGGTAGAACGACAAGTCGAGTTCGAGATTTCCGCCATTGCAGCAGGCGAAATTTCAGGCCGGTTTGATCAAGCCCCATTGGGTGCGTTGTTCCACTTCACCGGTTTCCTGGCGCGCAAGAACCGCAACAGTAAAAGTCTCGTGTTTCACATCATTGATTTCGAACCAACCTCAGATACAGGAGCCTCAAATGGCATTCGGTAAAAAATTCGACAAGAACAAGCTCAAGCTTAAAGAAAAACGCAAACAACAGAACCCATTGTTCAAGCGTAAGAAATTCTGCCGCTTCACCGCTGCACACGTGGAACAGGTCGACTACAAAGACGTCGATACGCTCAAGGATTTCGTTCAGGAAAACGGCAAGATCATGCCAGCACGCCTGACCGGTACCCGCGCTCACTATCAACGTCAAGTCGATACCGCAATCAAGCGCGCACGTTTCCTCGCGCTGTTGCCGTACACCGACCTGCATCACGCGTAACTGACGCAAACGTCAATTACCCAATTCGGAGAAAAATATGCAAATCATTTTGTTAGAAAAAGTCGTCAACCTTGGCAATCTTGGCGAAGTCGTCAAGGTCAAGGATGGTTATGCCCGTAACTTCCTGATCCCGCAACGCATGGCGCGTCGTGCGACCACCAGCGCTGTCGCTGAATTTGAAGTCAAGCGTGCAGAACTGGAAAAAATCGCTGCCGAGAAATTGGTCGAAGCCCAAGCCCATGGTGAGAAACTGGCCGGCATGACCGTTCAGATCTCGCAAAAGTCGGGTGTCGATGGTCGTCTGTTTGGTTCGGTAACCAATGCAGACATCGCCGATGCACTGACCAAGCAAGGTTTCGCTGTCGAGAAATCGCAAGTGCGCCTGTCAACAGGCCCATTGAAGACAACTGGTGATCATCCGATCCTGGTCGCCTTGCACACCGATGTGCTGGTTGAAGTAATTGTTTCCGTACTGGGTCAGCACGCTTAATTCTTGAGTGCAGTGCCTTGCAGAGAAGCCGGATTCGTCCGGCTTTTTTTATGCCTGTCAGAATCGTTGTCGCCGTAATATTGCAAGAATGCAGCCCGGGTCCGGCTTGCCCAGCAGGTATAATCCGGGTCATGAACAAACGTGAACGCTCCGACGCCCGCCCTGATTCAGGGCCTGAATCCCGTGGTGAATCTCGCCCTGAATCTCGCTCTGAATCTCGCTCTGAATCTCGCTCTGAATCTCGCTCTGATTTTCGTTCCGGTTCGCGCCCGGATATCCAGCTCGACGCGCTACGTGTCCCCCCGCATTCAATCGAAGCCGAGCAGTCCGTTTTGGGCGGTTTGTTGCTCGACAACGCGGCCTGGGACAGGATTGCCGACTTTATTCATCAGGACGATTTCTATCGGTATGACCACCGTCTGATCTTTCAGCACATCGTCAAGCTGATCAACGGGTCCCGACCAGCCGACGTGATTACGGTGTTCGAGTCGCTCACCGGCACCGGCAAGGCAGAAGAAGTCGGTGGCCTGTCTTATCTGAATGCGCTGGCGCAGAACACGCCATCGGCTGCCAACATTCGGCGTTATGCCGAGATCGTGCGTGACCGTGGTGTGCTGCGCAAGCTGATCACCGTGGCCGATGAGATTTCCGGCCAGGCGTTCAATCCGCAAGGCAAGGAAGTCAAGCAGATGCTCGATGAAGCCGAGTCCAAGATCTTCGCGATTGCCGAAGAAGGCTCGCGTGGCGCACAGGGCTTCCAGGAAATCCAGCCGCTGCTGACCCAGGTTGTCGAGCGTATCGACGAGCTTTATAACCGCGACAACCAGAGCGATATCACCGGCGTGCCAACCGGTTTTGCCGACCTCGACAAGATGACCTCCGGCCTGCAACCGGGCGACCTGATCATCGTCGCCGGTCGTCCGTCGATGGGCAAGACCGCGTTCTCGATCAACATCGGTGAGAACGTCGCGATCGACACCGGCTTGCCGGTCGCCGTGTTCTCGATGGAGATGGGCGGCACCCAGTTGGCGATGCGGATGCTCGGTTCGGTTGGTCGCCTCGACCAGCACCGTCTGCGCACGGGAAAACTGGCCGACGAAGACTGGCCGCGCCTGACCCATGCGATCCAGAAGATGAATGATGCCCAGCTCTACATCGACGAAACGCCAGCCTTGAATTCGATCGAATTGCGCGCGCGTTCACGGCGGCTGTCGCGCCAGTGCGGCAAGCTGGGTCTGATCATCATCGACTACCTGCAACTGATGTCAGGAAACACCGCCGGCGAAAACCGCGCGACCGAGATTTCCGAGATTTCTCGAAGTCTGAAAGGCCTGGCCAAGGAATTGAATTGCCCGGTGATTGCGCTCTCCCAGCTCAACCGATCGCTGGAACAACGGCCCAACAAGCGGCCGGTCATGTCCGACTTGCGCGAATCCGGTGCCATCGAGCAGGACGCCGACGTGATTCTGTTTATCTATCGTGATGAAGTCTACAATCCCGACTCGCCCGACAAGGGCACCGCTGAAATCATTATTGGCAAACAGCGTAACGGGCCGATCGGCAGTATCCGTCTGACCTTCCAGGGGCAGTACACCAAGTTCGACAACTACACCGGCAATGCGCCGCTGTACGGTGGCGACTAAACCCTTTTTGAGAGACAGACCATGTTCGGACGACTGATGCCCTCTGAGGGCAAGTTCTTTGAGTTGTTCAACCAGCACGCAGAGTTGTGCGTCAAGGGTGCCCGCGAAATGGTTGGTCTGATGACCAATTTCGATGACCTCGACATCCGCGTGCATGCGATCGAAGCGATCGAGAAAGAGGCCGACAAGGTCACGCACAACACGATTGAAATGCTGCACAAGACCTTCGTCACACCGCTTGATCGTGATGACATCCATCAGTTGATCACCCGCATGGATGACATCCTCGACTTGCTCGAGGATGCGGCCCAGACCATCTCGCTCTATGACATCAAGGCCATCACGCCGGAAGCCAAACGGCTGGCCGAACTGTGCCTGAGCTGCGCGGAAAAAGTGCAGGCTGCGGTAGCACTGCTGCCCAATATGAATAACTCGCGCGCGATCATGGACTTGTGTACCGAGATCGACCGGCTCGAATCGGATGCGGACCACGTCATGCGTGCCGCGATGTCGAAACTGTTTCGCGACGAGCCGGACGTGCGCAACCTGATCAAGCTGAAAGCGATCTACGAAATCCTCGAGACCGTCACCGACCGTTGCGAAGACGTCGCCAATATCATTGAAGGCATCGTCCTCGAAAACGCCTGATTGGTCCGGCTGTTCGATGATGATTCGCTTTTAGAAAAGACTGCATGCAGACCCTCCAGATCAGTATCACTACGCTCGCCTTCCTGGTTGCTTTAGCCTTGCTGTTCGGCTTCATGAATGGCTTTAATGACGCTGCCAATGCGATTGCCACCGTCGTGTCGACGGGTGTCCTGAAGCCGCAGCAAGCGGTGGCAATGGCGGCGATTTTTAATTTCATTGCCATCCTGGTGTTTCATTTGCAGGTGGCAGGGACAGTGGGGAAGGGCACGATCGAGCCGTCGGTCGTCGATCACTACGTGGTGTTTGGCGCACTGGCGGGAGCGATCACGTGGAGTTTCCTCACCTGGTATAACGGGATTCCGTCGTCGTCGTCGCACGCGCTGATCGGCGGACTGATCGGTGCCGCCGTGGCCAAGGCTGGTACCGGTGCACTGATCGGGTCCGGACTGATCAAAACCATTGTATTCGTCGTGTTGTCGCCGCTGCTGGGATTTGTGTTCGGTTCGATCACGCTGCTGCTGGTGTCGTGGGTGTTCGTCAGGTCAACGCCGCGCCGGGCCGACAAATGGTTCCGACGTCTGCAACTGTGTTCGGCAGCGCTGTTTAGCCTGGGTCATGGCGGCAATGATGCGCAAAAATCCATGGGCATCATCTGGATGCTGCTCATTACCTCCGGCTACTCTGCCAGCACCGACGCGTTGCCGTGGTGGGTCGTCGTCAGTTGCTACTGTGCGATCAGTTTCGGTACGTTGTTTGGTGGATGGCGCATCGTCAAGACCATGGGACAGCGCATTACCAAGCTCAAGCCGGTGGGCGGCTTTTGTGCCGAAAGTAGCGGAGCGCTACTGCTTCTTGGAGCGACTGCAATGGGAATCCCGATCTCGACGACGCATACGATTACCGGTGCGATTATCGGTGTCGGTTCCGCTCAAAAAATGTCGGCGGTACGCTGGGTTGTCGCCGGTAACATCATCTGGGCCTGGATCTTCACGATACCGGCGTCGGCATTCATAGCGGCGGTAGCGTGGTGGATCGGGACCCAGATACTGTAGTTAGCATATCAAATCGGTGTTTTAAACAAGTGCTGTCACACCTCTTTTTTTTCTGTGAGCCAGATATTTTTCGCGCGGCGCTTTCTCAGACTCAGGAGACAGGTGCCAGCCAACAGCATTGCGTAAGTGGACGGCTCCGGCACCGCTGAGGTTGTTGGCACGTAACTTGGCTTGCCGTCCTTGCTAATATCGATGACACCTTTGCTGACGCATCCTGCTGAACCAATAACAGCACTGGCACCAGCCGAAACATAAGAGCGTGACAGCAACTGCCCGCAAAATGCGTCGCTGCCGCTAACGAGGGCATTGGCACCGACACTGATGTAGTCCTGCGCCAGAACTGTCCCGATGAATTCGGAACTTGCGCCAAGGCTGGCATAGCCCCCGGTATTCCAGATAACGGCGCTGCCGGGACCGGCATTGATCATGTCCACCTTTGTCGATGCCCCAGTGACCAGAATGTTGGCGATATTAAACACCCAGAGCTGGTTCGGTTTGTTTTGCCCGTCCAGAGTGAGGGTAGTTCCTGCCGTCGTCGACAGACTTGCCGCGCTATAGACACCAGACATCAGCGTTGTATTCGTGACCATGGTTGGGGCGAGTTTTAATCCGCCGCCCAGGTTGTTCAGCATTCGTTGTGTCGTCTCGATCTGAGCCGCATCAGCAACGACTCTTTCGTTGATGACCGCCGTCAGATTCGGTATTGCCGGCGATAACGACAGAGTCATTTTCAACGGAACGATGGCAGATGCAGCGACACTAATCACGCCAACAGCACCGACGTATTTGTCGACGATGGCATTGGCACCTATGCTAGCCGCACCGCCTGCAACCACATGGCCGGCGACGACCGATGTGTCGCCCGTCGTGGCAACGCCATTGGTAGTCACGTTCCCGCCTACGTAAGCATTAGCACCGATGGTTGCTGCGCCACTCGAGAGAATGTCGGAGCCCACGCTAGCGCCTGCACCGATTGTCGCGAGTCCGCCGCTAGTGAGATAACCGCCCACCGACGCCTTGCCTGCACCGATCGTCGCCGCACCCACCGACACGAGGTTTCCGGTGATGCTGGCATTTGCGCCGACCGTTGACACGTCACCCGACAGGAGACTGCCATAGACGATGGAATTAGCTCCTGTCGTGGCATAAATATCGGCGAATACCGACATGGTTTGCAAATCAGCATTCAGGATCGGCACAGCTGACGCGGTCAACGGCGCGAAACACAGCGCGATCAGTACGGGAAGTGCTAGTGGGGCAGACGTCATGATGGGGATGTTCTCTTGTTTTATGTCTAACTTTGTCGGTGACCAGTTGTAGACATACGTAACTTACCATTGCATTTTGGAAATGTATAAATAAATCGAGATGCAATTGTTAACAATTGCAAAAACGGTCCTGGCTGGCGCGATGGGTGCAAAGACTTGAAAAGTTTTCTTTCAAGACGTCGATGCCGGATGGTCGCGGACGGCAGTGATCAGTACATTTCCCGAAAAAAAATGACAGGACCAGCCTTGTAGACACCGATCCTTGCGCGTGCCATTGTGCTCGGCAGCCAGGCAACTCCTCCAATGCGGAGGTCGACGCTGCCGGTTCTTCCCGGGCCCGGAGCCGCGAGGCGGATGTCGGTCACGCCGTTCATCATCCTGAAGTCGGCGGGAGTCGCCGCCAGGGTGACTGCGGCATTGCAGGTGTTTCCGCTCAGCAGACTTTTCGTGCAATTGCTCAACATAACATTGCTTCTAAGAAATCTGCTGTTGTTATCCGTCGTACTGTTGATGTAGCCACTGTCACCCAGGTATTGCGCGTGGACACGCATTGGCAAAGGTAATAGTTCCGAACCATAGTTGTTGGCAATAAGCAGACGGCCACTGACGACCAACAATCCGCCTTCGATCGAGAGCGGACCGCGCAACGATGTCACGCCATCGTTATCTCTGACACGCAGAAAAATGGCAGTCGGTTTCGCCACGCCGGAGATGTCGGCTGGATACGACGAAGCAAAACTGTAAGCGAGCGTTGAGGGTGTGGCTGCGCCGTTGGTAAATGCCGTGGCTGGCAACGTGCTGTTCATCAGCGCATTGCCAGCAGGGGACGCAGGCGGATTTTGCTGGTCGCTGTCTCCTGCCGTGCGCCAGGCACTGAGCATAGCCGGACGCGCAAACAGGTCGGCGTAATTGCGGGTCAGTTGACCAGAAAGACTGCGTGCGGTAACGGTTATCCCGAACGGTTGTCCCGCATAAATAAATCCGGCCAACGGACACGTCAATCCGGTCGGGCAAGCCATCGGTGCTCCGTCAAGGATGACAGTATCGAAATGATCAGGCACAAAACGGCCGACGTTGTCGCTCAAGCCACTGACTGACAAACCATCCGGGCCGCTCCCCGTGCCGAGGTAACCGTCCGCCAGGCGGACATTGAGCCGGATAATACCGACCTCGCTCCAGGTCAGATCGGTAGCGCGGGCACTCCCCCCTGAAAACGTACCCAGGCTTCCGCCTAGTGCCGGCAATGTCCCGTTGGCCGGTGCGACTAGCGTCGCGGTGAGCAAGACATCTTGCGGCAAGGCTTCCCGGCCAAAATTCGGAGTTGGGTTCCCAATCTGGTTCAATGCCGTCACGCTTGCCGAGAATGCACCTCCGGCAGCCATGAACACGGAGCCGTTGGCATCTGCCGCGGCAGGATTGACCCGGCTGGTAGCCGCACTTTGCGCAATCTGATTCATTGAAAAGCGGGTCGGGGCAACAATGAAGCTATTGCTTCCTGTAAAAATGGCCGCGCCACCGGATTGGTAACTGGCGTCGAGTCTGAGCTTGCCGGCATCGGCGTAAATGAGTGTGGTGCTGGCCACGCCGGCCGAATTGAAGTTGAGGGGCAAGGCGACGCCGCTGTCCGAGCAGGGCTGGTTGGCGCTGGCGGCTAGCGCGACATTGGCACCGAGACGGACAGCAAGTGTGCCACGGGACGGATCGAGATAACTGCATCGGAACACGACGGTTCTGGTGAGGTTGACTGGCGCTGCCGCGCAAGGCACGGAAGCATCACTGGCGTTGACCATGCTGAGGGAAATGGTCTGTGCTGTCTCGGCACGGTGATTCGGTACCGTGAACAGCAGACGGCACGCCGCTGTGGTTGAATCGGGCAATGGTCGCTCTGGAGGCGGCGAGACTGGCGTATCCTGACCACCGTTAAGTCCATTCGTGCCCTCATTGCCGCTTCCTGTGCACGAGGTACTGTTGACCGTATCCGAGATCATCGTTACCGCTGCATTGAGTGCCAGTGCCCGGCCGCAGGTGATGGTGGCATTCCCATTTAAAGTAATACTGGTCACTGCCAGCAGGTTGCCGGCGAACGTGGACGGCGTATCAAGTGTTGCCGACGAACCCACTACCCAGTAGACGCTGGCTCCGGTGCCGGTATTGACCACCTTGACGATCGAACCCGGGGACGTGATCAGCGTGGTGGACATCAGGAATACCCACCGTGCTGCGGTGTTGCCGCCACCATCGAGAATCAATGTGCGTGTCAGATTGGTCGCGCCAGCGGCAACCGTGTACACGCCGGGCCCCAGAATCATGTCATCAAGATTGGCTGCAAGCGGTATGCCCGGACCGAGTTGTTGCAGCATGCCGATCGCGGTGCCAAGTTGGTCATGGGCATTGCCTGCCACCGGACCGGCCGAATAAGTTGTGCCCTGGACCACACCCGGGCCGAATCCTGTGATGGCAGTGCCTGGACTGACACCCGCATCGCCAGTCAATACCGTCATGCCGGTGCTGGTAACCGTCGTGGCAGCCAGGACGGAAAATCCAGCCAGTACCGGTGGCAATATCGGTGCGGCATGGACGGGTAGGGCGCAGACAAATACGCTTAGCGCAACGGCGTAGGTAAAACACATTTTGGACATGGATGACAATTTTCGGGAAGGGCAAGGGTGATAAAGGACGAGAAATAAAGGACAAGAAATACAGGACGACAAATACAGGACGAGAAATACAGGACGAGAAATTATTTCTTCATTGCGACATTGCCGAGGTCCCATATCGGCAGGAAGATGCCCAACGCCAGGATCAGAACCAGGCCGCCGAGTGCGACGATGAGGATGGGTTCGATTTTTGCCGACAGGGTTTTTAGTTCGTAGCTGACCTCGCGCTCGTACATATCGGCGATTTCATTCATTAACTTGTCCAGTTCACCGGTTTCTTCGCCGACAGAAATCATCTGAAGTACGATCGGCGTGAAGACACTGGCAGCTGCTGCGGCACGATAAATGCTCTCGCCGCGTTCGACGCTTTCACGCATTTTTTCCACGCGGCGGGCGATATACGTGTTGTCAACCGTATGGGCAACCACTTTAAGCCCGGCGACGATAGGGACACCGCTTTGGCTGGACATGGCAAAACTGCGCGCGAAACGGGCCAGTGCACTTTTTCTGGTGATGGTACCGATCAGCGGAATGCGTAGTTTGAAACGATCCCATTGAAGCAAGCCCGCCGAGGTGCGCAGGACAGCGCGGAGGCCAGCCCCGGCGATCGCCATGATCGCCAGCATGAACGGCCAATAATGTATGACCCAATCCGAACTGGTAATTAACAAGCGCGTCATCAGTGGTAACTCGGCGTGAAAGCCGGCATACACCTTGGAAAACGCAGGAATGACGAAGAGGTCGATCACGCCGATGGCGACGATGATCGCGGTCACGACAAAAGACGGATAACGCATGGCCGCTGTCACTCGCTGCTTCATGTCGCGTTCAAATTCGAGATGATCGAACAGCCGCAGGAAAATCTCATCGAGCCGTCCGGTCATTTCCCCGACTCGCACCATGCTGGTGTAAAACACGGAAAACACGTCCGGATGGCGGCGCATCGCAAACGAGAGTTCGCGTCCTGCATCGAGCGATTCGCGAATGTCGACCAGTACCCGTGCAAAAGAGGGATTGATTGCACTTTCTTCCAGCCCCGCAAGACTGCGCATGATTGGCACGCCCGCTTTCAACAAGGTATGGAATTGTCGGCTAAACAGTTGCACATCCATCGTTGAGATGGCCGGTCTGCGCAAGCGCGCCCACAATCCGGGGGCATGCTGACCGCGAACCCGGCTCGTCCTGACAATATCGATGGGAGTAAGTTTCATACCAAACAAAAGACTGGCCACGGCATTGCCGTCATCGGCATCGAGCGTTCCTTCTTCAAGCATGCCATTAGCATGGCGCGCTTTGTAAGCATAGAGCGCCATCAGCTATCGCTCCGTTTGCTGCCGATGAACATCGCTTCGCTGACCGTGGTTTTGCCAGCGCTCGCCAGGGCGATCACGTGGCTACTCAACGATTCACCGGCCATTTGATGCGCGGCGATCTGGCGGAACAGCCCGGCATCGTTATTCTGTGTGGCAGCCACAAGCTCGTCGCTCATTTCAAGCATTTCATAGACCCCGGCGCGCCCGTGGAAGCCGGTGTTGTTGCAGTGCGAGCAGCCGCGGCCGCGGTAGTAGCGGAAGCCATCGACGCTGGCCCCGAGTGCGCGTGTCAGCCAGGCGCGTTCGTTGGCGAGCAAGGTGTGGTCTTCCCGGCAGCTGTCGCAAATGACGCGTACCAGTCGCTGTGCAACAACCGCTTGTAACGCACTGCCGACCATGTAGCCGGGCACTCCCATGTCGAGCAAGCGTATTGGTGTGCTCATCGCATCATTCGTATGCAGTGTGGAGAGCACCAGATGTCCGGTCATCGCGGCACGCAGGCTGATCTGCGCCGTTTCGGTATCGCGAATTTCGCCGACCAGCACCACATCCGGATCCTGGCGCAATGCGGAACGTAAGACCCGGGCAAAGCTCAGGTCGATCTTGTCATTGACCTGGACTTGATTGACACCGTGCAGTCGATATTCGACCGGGTCTTCGACCGTGATGAGCTTGCGCTCCATGATGTTGAGTTCGGCAAGCGCGCCATACAGCGTGGTGGTCTTGCCGCTGCCGGTCGGACCGGTCACCAGCACCAGTCCGTTTGGTCGCTGGATGATATTGCGAAAGCGCGCCAGCATCGCTGTCGGCATGCCAATGCGATCGAGGTCGAGGATGCCGTCACGTTGATTGAGCAGGCGCATCACCACGGATTCGCCGTACTGCGTCGGCATCGTTGAAATACGGACATCGATCTGGTGCTGCTTGACCTTGATCGTGAAACGGCCGTCGTGCGGAACGCGCTTTTCTGAAATGTCGAGATGCGCAACGAGCTTGAGCCGCAGCGCTAACGGTGCTGCGATACGGATGTCCGCTTCGGTTTGCAGATGCAGCACGCCGTCGATGCGAAAACGGATGTGCAAGCGCTTTTCCTGCGGTTCGATGTGGATATCGGACGCGCCAACCATCGTGGCGTCATCGAAGACAGACTGCAGCAACTTGACGACGGGTGCATCTTCCAGGCCTGTCGTGGTGCCGATCTCGCCGAAATCGACCGGATTATCGTCGAGGTCCTGCTCCAGTTCGCGTGCCAGTCCCGAAATTTCGCCTGTGCGGCGATAGAGGCGATCGATCATTTCCAGCAGTTCGCGCTCATTGACGACGGCCAGCGTGATGTCGCGTTTGAGAAGTCGCGTGATCTCGTCGTACGCAAACAGATCGGTTGGATCTGCCATGCCAATGAGGACGTGATCACTCTCTTCGCGCAGGGCGATGGCACGAAATCGACGTGCCTGTATTTCGGGCAACAGCGCTAGCGTCTCCGGCCGGATCACGATGCCCCTGAGCTGGATATGCGCAATGTTGAACTGACTTGCGAGCGCGTCGCACAAGGCTTCCTCACCGACCAGTCCGCTGTCGATAAACACGCGGCCCAGCTTGCCTCCCGTGCGTCGCTGGCGCTGCAGCGCAATCTGCAACTGGCCTTCGGAGATAAGTTTCTGATTCAGGAGGATTTCACCGAGTCGAATATTGGCAGGTTTTGTCATGAAGATTTTCTTGTTGGCGACTTATTCAGATGGCGAGTTACAAGATCGGTTGGCGAGTAGTAAAAGGAGCCGCTGGCTTTGAATAAAGACATGAAGTTTTTCTCGGATGCCATGGATTACGGCGCTTTACCGGTGGAGTAGGAACTCTCTCCGGAGAGAATGTTGGTCACTTAAATACTGGCAAGTAAAAAAGATAGATCAATAAGTAGATTCCGTAACTCCATAATTAAATGACATATTTATTTTTAGCAAGTGTACTATCGGCCAACAGTAACTTGCGAGTAAATGTTAAGTACTGCAAAAAATAAATCATATTTTTAATAGTAGGTATTTATTACTTACTATCAGTTTCAACGTCATTCAAATAAAGCTTTTTAAAAGAGTAATTGAATAAATATACTTAATGCATATTATTTAATTCGACATCTATTCCCATTTCGGCAATAGAAAATTGATTTACCTGATAAAGGGCAGCAAATGCATATCAACAAAAAGCAGTCTGGTTTTACTCTGATCGAGCTTGTGATGGTGATCGTTATCCTCGGCATCCTCGCAGCGGTAGCGCTGCCAAAATTTGTTTCGCTGGGAGCAGATGCGCGAATTGGCGTGATGAAATCCGTGGAAGGGTCGATGCGGTCGGCAAATGCAATGATTTATGCGAAGGCAGCGGCCGCTAGCCTGTCGGGTGCGACCGGGATCATCACGAATAACGGTGTGGCGATCAATGTTGCCTACGGCTATGCAGCGACGGCGACCGATCTTGCAGCGGCGATGGATTTGATACCGGCGACTGATTTTACGCTGGCTGCCACGACCATTACCCATGCCGGTGCAGTCACGCCGGCTGGTTGCCTGATTACCTACGTTCCTGCAGCAGCGACCACGGCACCAACCTACACACTGACCAGCACCGGCTGTTAAAGCGTACATCGACAAGAATGCCACCGGCTCTCTCAATCAATCCGGTCATTGTCGAAGCGCTCCCAGGGCAGCGTGCGGGCAGCGCGGGATTTACGCTGGTTGAAATGCTGATGGTGATCGTGATTATGGGCATTCTTGCCGCATTCGTGGCACCGCGGATAACGCAAAGCCCCGAGTTTGCAGCACGCGGTTTCGCCGATCAGGTGAAAGCAACTTTGCGCTATGCGCAAAAGTCGGCGATCGCTCAGCATCGGTATGTGTGCGTCGCCTTTTCGGTCAACAGCATCGGACTGACGGTCAACGCGGTACCGACTTGTCCGGGTACCGGGTTGGCGTCGGCTGACGGGAGTGCGGTGACGCGGGTAGAGGCTTTGCATGACGGCGGTTTCGCGGCGATTCCATCAGACTTTTATTTCGACGCGCTAGGGCGACCGGGGACAGACACGGCGCAGCGTCTGCGGATTGTCGGGATGGCCGACGTGATCGTGATTGAAGCAGAGACCGGTTATGTGCACTGAGGCTGTTCGCGGCAAACAGGCCGGATTGACGCTCATCGAATTGCTCATGTTCATCGTCATTGTTGGCATCGGGCTGGCAGGCATCTTGTCCGTGATCAACCTGACCACCGGTGCCAGTGCGGATCCGTTAATCCAGAAACAATCGCTGGCCATTGCCGAATCGCTGATGGATGAAATCACCTTGCAACCTTTTACACTTTGCGCCTCCGATGATCCGTCTTCGGCAACAGCAACGACGGCCAAGGACTGTGCCGTATCCGGCCAGAACGGCGGTGCATCGCCAGTCAAGTCACGTTACAGCACTTCGGCCCCGTTTAACCATGTCGCCGATTACGACGGTTTCAGCATGAACGCCTCCAACGGTGGTATCCGCAACATCGCCAACGAGCCTACCGGCCAGGCTGGCTATGCGGTAACGGTCGCGGTGCGTGGACAAGGATTGCCGTCGGTGTTGGCAGCGCCGGCAATTGCTCAGGACGCGTCCCTTCTGATTGCCTTGACGGTGATGGGGCCGGACGGTCAGTCGGTTGTGCTGGAAAGCTTTCGCACCCGGTATGCGCCCAATGCGTTGCCGTAGCGCGATGCGAACGCCAGCGGGTCGTTCCCAACGGGGTTTTACGCTGATCGAGGCCATCATGGTGATCGTGGTGACCGGGATCATCGCGGGATCGGTAGCGATCTTCATTCGCATACCGGTGCAGAGTTATTTCGATCTGGAGCGACGCGCCGAGATGACCGATTCCGCCGATACGGCGTTGCGTCGTATGGGCAGGGAGATACGTTTGTCGTTACCGAACAGTGTCAGAGTGAGTGCAGATGGCTATGCCGTTGAGTTCTTGCACACCCATTCCGGAGGGCGGTACCGCGTTGCCACCACAGCGTCCGGGGGCGGTAACATTCTTGATTTCAATCGGCCTGACACGTCTTTTGACGTCCTCGGCCCACCCGTCGCGCTGGCACCCGGCGACCAGGTCGTCATCTACAACCTTGGCGTGCCCGGCGCAGATGCCTATGAAGACCCGCATGCTGGCGTGCCGCATGTACGTCGTGCCTATGCCGGGCCAGCCGGTAATCAGTCGTCAGTGGTAGTGAGCACCGACAGCGTATTTCCGTTTGATTCACCCGGACATCGTTTTCAGGTGGTCGATACGCCTGTGACCTATCGTTGTCGCGGCGGCATCCTGTCGCGCTATGCCGGCTACCCGATCAGTCAGGTCCAGCCTGATCCGCCCGTCGGCGGTATCGTGTCCATGCTGGCCGAGCATGTCAGCGACTGCAGTTTCATGTATGCCCCGGGGGCGATGGAACACAACGGACTGGTAGCAATGCGTCTGGACATCACCAGCAAAGATGAAACGCTCACGCTGTATCACGAAGTGCATGTCAGCAATGTACCGTGATCATCCGGTTCCCGAACGCGGTTTTGCCCTGCTTGCAGCGATTGTTTTGCTGGTGTTGCTATCGACCATCGGCGTGTTCATGGTGACGCTGTCGACAGTCCAGCACACCACGGCCAGCCAGGACTTCCAGGGAAGTCGCGCGTATCAGGCCGCCCGCAGCGGGGTTGAGTGGAGCATGTACCAGGCGCTGCAAAACAGGCAGTGTGCCGACCAGTCCGATCTGATCCTGCCAGCAGTCACGCTGGCGAACTTTACTGTCCACCTGCGCTGTTTATCGCACAGCTACGAAGAAGGGGATCAACAGATCACGGTCTACCAGATCACCGCGATCGCGCAGTCGGGCGTCGCTGGTAGCAGCAGCTACGTCGAGCGCCAGTTGTCGTCGACGCTGAGCCTCTGTTTGCTTGACGGAGTACTTTGTGCGGACTGAATGGCCGACCCCGATACGACACGGGCATCCCTGTACCTGTCAAACAATAACAGTCCTTGTGAAAGCTTCACCATGAAGATGTTTGGTTTTCCCCGCAAAAAGAGTCCTGGCTGGTTTGCCATCAGCTGCCAGCTTGATGGCGTGGTGGTCGTGCACATGACCCGGGCGGCGGAAGGCTTGCCGGTGGTGCGTGCGATTCGCTTCATCGAGATTGGGATGACCACACTGGCGTCGGTACTTGGTCAGGTTGCGCGGCAATGCCAGTTGCAAGGTGCCCGCTGGACGCATCTGCTCGCCATTGGTGAATACCAGATGTTGACGGTCGACTTGCCCAACGTGCCGGCGGAGGAGCGCAAGCTGGCGGTGCGCTGGGTGGTCAAGGACATGCTTGAACAAGCGGTCGCCGACACCACACTGGATGCACTGGCGATTCCCGTTGATCCGAACGGCGCGGGCCACAACGCCACCATGTTCGTCATCGCGGCGAGCAACCGCTTTATCGAACATCGCCAGGGCTTGTTTGACAAAGCCGATATCGGGTTGGCTGCGATCGACGTGCCTGAATTAGCACAACGCAATATTTCTGCATTGCTTGAGCCGGAAGGGCAGGCACTGGCGCTGTTGTCGTTTGGAGCCGACGGCGGACTTGTCACGATTACTTTTCGCAAGGAGCTCTACCTGTCGCGGCGCATGGATATCACGCTGCTGCAATTGCAGCAGGACGATCCGGAACAATTACTCGCCGCGCATGAACGGATCGCGCTCGATTTGCAGCGTTCTCTGGATCATTTTTACCGACAGCATCATGCGATCCGTCTGTCCGGATTGGTCCTTTGCCTGGCCGGTGCGCACGCTACAAGATTACAGAGCCATCTGCAATCGAGCTTGTCTACGTCGGTGGGGACCTTGTCGCTCGAGTCCATCGTTGATCTGAGCTTGACGCCGGAACTGAGTATGCCGGACATGCAGCAGCGCTATTTGATGGTGCTCGGTGCCGCCTTGCGTCAAGACGAGAAGTCGGCATGAGTCAGCAAATCAACCTGTTCAATCCAGCCTATTCGCGGTCGCGAAAAAACCTGTCGGCTGTGCTGATGCTCCAGGTGCTGGGTGCGATCGTGGTGGTGGCGTTGCTCGTTACAGCCTTGTTGCCGATGCTTTTTTTCAGTCTGGAAAAACAGGCACGTGAGGCGACGTCAGCGCGGGAAGTCGTGGAAGCCCGGTTGCTGAAATTACGCAAGGACGATACGGCCGGCGTACGCGACCGTCTTCTTGATGACAGGATACGGACAGTCAGCAGCGAGATCCGCTCGATGCAACAAATCATCGATGCGTTGGGTAAGGATTTGAGCAGCGATACCAATGGCTATTCGTCGACTCTGCAGGCGTTTGCGCGTCATGGCGTCGATGGATTGTGGTTGACCGGGTTGAGTGTGGCCGGTAACGGTCATGACATGCGGTTGCAGGGAAGGGCGTTGCAACCCGAGCTGGTCGCCGTCTATCTGGCAAACTTGAAGAGGGCACCGATTCTCAAAGGCGTTACTTTCTCGACGCTGGACATCGCCTCCGGTACCGGTATCGGCTATGTGGAATTTGATTTGCGCTCGACGGGCATGCCCGAGAACAGCGCGATAGCACTGCCGCCCGGACTGGTCCCTTTTCCGACCTCGCTAACTCCCTCAGGAGCAAAACCATAATGAGAGCCGTTCTGCAACGGTTGCGCCGTGCTGTCGATACGCTGAGCCTGCGCGAGCGCGGCGTCCTTTTTTTGGGTGCCTTGCTGGCGCTGGCGCTGAGCGGAAAAATTTTCCTGTTTGATCCGCAGTACGCGCGCCAGCAAAAACTACACGATCAGATTCGCGCCGATACGGCAAAAACGGCTGTCATGCATGCCGAAATCACCCATCAAATGCAAGGTCGGGTCAGTGCTGCGGACGCCGTCAAGCAAGCGATGCTCGCTGCGTTGCAAGGTCAGTCGCAGGGCTTGCGGGGCGAGCTATCCGATATCAACCGCCTGCTGGTCAAGCCGGATGACATGGCGGCTTTGCTGGGCGACATCCTGATGCGCCATCAGCGTTTGCGACTGGTGTCGTTCACGACACTCCCCGCGACCAACCTGCTTGCTGGCCTGACCAGCGCGGCAAGCACGCCGGCGAATCCTGGTGACATTTACAAGCACCGCGTCGAGCTCGTCGTGCAAGGAAATTATCTCGACATGCTGACCTATATGGTCGCACTGGAAGCCATACCGTCCCGCCTGTTCTGGGCCAAGGCGGTGCTGCATGTCGATACGTACCCCGAGGCGACGCTCACCCTCAGCCTCTTCACGCTGAGTCTGGACAAAAAATGGTTAAGCCTGTGAGGCGCGCCTGCTTCGTGCTGGCCTGCCTGTGCAGCGCATCCTGTGGTGCCATCGCCCAGGCATTGACTGATCCGACCCGGCCACCAGCGGCGATGATGCGCCGTGCGGAAGGGCACGCCGCATCCGATTCGGCGACCGCGCTGCGTACCGCCACACTCCAATCGATTCTGATTTCACCTGCGCGGCGGGTTGCCATCATCAGTGGCGTCACCGTCGCCTTGCATGAACGTTTTGGCGACGCCGTACTGGTCGCCATCGGCGAGTCGGAAGTGACCTTGCGCAGCGGCAGAACCGAAACAATTCTCAAGCTTTATCCCGATGCGCTCAAGCTGACCGACCACCCGGTTACCGCTTCACCACCTTCCCTACAGGTCCGTCATTCATCATGAACAAGTTATTTTCCTGCGCGCTGATCATTGCCTTGAGCGGTTGCGCATCGCCATTGCCAAAGCGCGAGACCTACGACCTGATGAATGCCGAAATGGCCCGGGCGGTTGCGACGCGAGCTGTCGCTGCTCACCCTGACGACGTGGCCGCTGCCTTGATGCCGCCGCTCGTCAGTGCGCCGTCGCTGCCACCTCGTGGTGTCGAGGAGCGCTTCAATCTGTCGTTTAACAATGTTCCGGCAAGCCAGTTTTTCCGCTCCATTGTTACCGGCACACGCTACAGCATGCTGGTTCATCCGGAGGTCGTCGGGTTCATTTCCGCGAACCTGAAAGATGTCACGCTGTTCGACGTGCTCGAGGCGGTACGCGAACTGTACGGGTACGAATACAAGGTCGACGGCAACCGTATCTACGTTAAACCGCTGAGCATTCAGACCAGTATTTTTCAGGTCAATTACCTCAGCAGTAACCGCAAGGGCAGTTCCAGCATCCGCGTCACTTCCGGTTCGGTCAGCGATGTCACGGCAGGCAACAGCGCCACGCCGTACGCGCCGGCAGCGACCCAGAAAAGTGGCAGCCACGGCATCGACAGCAGCAACATCAACACCACCTCGACCAGCGATTTCTGGGCCGAGCTCAAGGGCGCGCTCGACGCGATTGTCGGCCAGCGCGAAGGGCGCAGCGTCGTCATCAGTCCGCTCTCCGGCGTGGTCGTGATCCGGGCCATGCCGGACGAATTACGCAATGTTGCGACCTTCCTGAAGGCGACCCAGTTGTCGGTCGACCGTCAGGTAATTCTGGAAGCCAAGATCATGGAGGTCGAACTGAACGACAGTTTCCAGTCCGGTATCAACTGGGCGGCCTTCGCACCGGCGACCGCGGGTCGCAACAGCCGCGCAACGCTGGGTTTTGTCGCGCCGGGTGGCAGCCTGTCGCCAGTATCTGCCAATGGCGGATCCGCCACTGCGCTGGCCGGTGGCGTCAATGCGCTCAATGGCATCGCCGGTACCACGGCCACTGTGGCCAATGCGGCGGCCGGTTCGTTGTTCGGACTGGCATTCCAGAGCGCCAATTTCGCGGCGCTGATCTCGTTCCTCGAGTCGCAAGGCAACGTGCATGTGCTGTCGAGTCCGCGCATCGCCACGATGAACAACCAGAAGGCCGTGCTCAAAGTGGGTACCGATGAATTTTTCGTCACCAAGCTGATCACGACGCCGGGTACCAGTTCCGGTAACACGACCACCGGCACGACCACGACGGTCGATGTGCAGCCGTTCTTTTCGGGAGTATCGCTGGACGTGACACCGCAGATCGATGACAGCGGCAACATCACGCTGCATGTCCATCCGTCGGTCAGCAAGGTAACGACGGTCGACAAGATCATTAACCTGGGTAACAACAATGGCACGCTGAGTTTGCCGCTGGCCTCAAGTGCGATCTCTGAAACCGATAGCGTTGTTCGTGGTCAGGATGGCCGCATCATCGCTATCGGCGGCCTGATGCGGCAGTCGTCCTCGAACGATCGGTCGCAAATTCCGGGTGCGGGCGATGCGCCTGTGATCGGTGGACTCTTCCGAAGCACAGGGCAGATCATGCAAAAACGTGAACTGGTGATCCTGATCAAACCGACCGTCATCTATAGCGACAATAACTGGTCTCAAGATATGCTCGACACCCAGCAGCGCATGCAGAGCCTGGTGCCGCACGAAAGTGCTGGTGGGCGCCAATGACGAAGTTGCACCGGTCAGGCGATTCAAACCCAGTGACGGTGTGGCAGCGAATAGGGATGGCCGCGATGTGTTACGCCATCCCCTTGGCGGCGTCCCTTGTGCCGTCGACGTCTCGTGCAATACCGCCCGCGATCTTTGCAGCGATGCCTGTTCCCGTCGTGCAGGATCGGCAACTTCGCATGAGTACGGCGCTCAATTTACCTGCCACAGAGTTGCGCACCAAGAGCAGTACAACGGTACCTTCAGTTCCTGAGCCAGCCCTTCTGGAGAAACAGTTCACGAGGCAGCAGCGTGCTGACAATGCGTATCGAAGCGCAATTGGTCTGATCGAGACGGGTCGTGGTTCACAGGCAATGGTGATCCTGGAACCTTTGTTACTGGACAATCCTGCTAACAGTGCGGCCCGCCTGTTGCTGGCTGGCCTGTTGATCGAAAATAATCGGTTGAACGAAGCCCGTTGGCGATTGCAGGCAGGGTTGGAAATCGAGCCGCTTCATCTCGAGATGTCGATGATGCTGGCACGTTTGCAGGTCAGTTACGGAAACGTCGAGGAAGCTATTCGCACCTTGCAAAAAGTGGCGGCAGTGTCAAACGGGCAAGCTGGTTATCTGAGCTTTCTTGCTGCTTTGTTGCAGCGGGAGTCGCGCTACCGTGTGTCAGCAGAACACTACGCGCAAGCATTGCGGATCGAACCGCAGAACGGACTCTGGTGGATGGGTTACGGCATTGCGCTGCAGGCCGATAATCAACGCGAAGCAGCGTTGGAAGCCTTTCGTCTGGCTCGAGATTCGCCCGGATTGTCCGTTCAACTCAGGGCTTTTGTCGACCAAAGCATCTCCCAGATTTTGCGTTAAGCAAAAAAAACGGCATCCGAACTTCCGGATGCCGTTTTGCCTTGCGCAGCGAATTGAACCGTTACAGCACTTCACTCGCGTGATCAGCTAACCGTGAGCGCTCGCCACGCGCCAGCGTCACATGCCCGCTATGCGCCCAGCCCTTGAAGCGATCGACCACATACGTCAGGCCGCTCGATCCTTCGGTCAGGTACGGCGTATCAATCTGCGCGATGTTACCGAGGCAAATGATCTTGGTGCCGGGACCGGCGCGGGTGACCAGAGTTTTCATTTGCTTGGGCGTCAGGTTTTGCGCTTCGTCGATGATCAGGAACTTGTTGACGAAAGTACGACCGCGCATGAAGTTCAGCGACTTGATCTTGATGCGTGAGCGGATCAGGTCTTGCGTGGCGGCACGGCCCCATTCACCGGCATCCGAATCGGACTTGTTGAGTACTTCGAGGTTGTCGTCGAAGGCACCCATCCATGGCGACATTTTTTCCTCTTCGGTGCCCGGCAGGAAACCGATATCTTCACCCACCGGCACCGTCACGCGGGTGACGATGATCTCGTTGTAGAGTTTGGTTTCGAGTACTTGTGCAAGGCCAGCGGCGAGGGCCAGCAAGGTCTTGCCGGTACCGGCCTGACCGAGCAGGGTGACGAAATCGCATTCCGGATTCATCAGCAGGTTGAGCGCAAAGTTCTGTTCACGATTGCGTGCAGTGACACCCCAGACGTTGTTTTTGTTGTGGCCATAGTCGCGCAGTGTTTGCAGCACGGCGGTCTTGCCGTTGATCTCGCGGACCTTGCCGTAGAACGCCGGTTCGCCGTTCATCGGCTCCATGTACACGAACTGGTTCATCAGCATCGCCGGGACCAGCGGACCGGTCAGCCGGTAGAACGTCGTGCCGGTACCGTTCTTGTTCTCTTGCCAGGACTCGATCCCTTTGCCGTGCTTGTTCCAGAAATCATCCGGTAAATGCAGGATGCCCGAGTACAGCAGATCGGTGTCTTCGAGCACATGGTCGTTGAAGTATTCTTCGGCTGGCAGACCGAGTGCACAGGCCTTGATGCGCATGTTGATGTCTTTCGACACCAGCACGATGGCCCGGCCCGGAAATTGGGCTTCGAGTGCGCGCACCACACCAAGGATCTGGTTGTCCGCCTTGCCGACCGGCAGGCCTTCGGGCAACACGATGTTTTGTAACTTGGTCTGGAAGAACAGGCGACCCCTGGCATCCTTGTTGCCGAGCTTCGACAACGGAATGCCATCCTCGATGCTGCCCCCATCCATGTTGCCGACCAGTGCATCGAGCGAGCGTGATACTTGCCTCGCATTGCGCGCCACTTCGGTCATGCCTTTTTTGTGATCGTCGAGTTCTTCGAGCGTCATCATTGGCAGATAGACGTCGTGTTCCTCGAAGCGGAACAACGAGCTTGGATCATGCATCAGCACATTGGTGTCGAGCACGAACAGCTTCGTGACGCCACTCTTGTCGGCGCGGCGGCTGATTACTGATTTGGGCTTGGCGATGGCACCTTTGGCTGGCTTGAGAGCACTCACCTTGGCTTTGACTGCCGGTGTCGCAGGCAGGGCCGGAACAACGGGTGCCTGCGGTGTGCGAGCAGTCGGGCGCGTCAGGGCTTCCATTTTGCGTGGGGTGGTCACGGTCGGCATCGTGAACGGCTTGACGATCGTTGATTTGTCCGCTTTGGGGTAATCCGTTGGCGACAGCAGGGCAGCGGGTTTAGTCGGTAATTTTGGCAGTGGCATCAGGACCTCGATCTAAATACGGTTGAGCGATACGCATGCCTTGGGGCATGGCGAACGGGGTCTAACGGTAGTAACAGCGGTAACGGAAAACGTAAGGATAACGGCAAGCGAACAAGGTGCAGGCGAACAAAGTACAAAAAGCCGTTTGAGGCCGGGATGGTGGTCCTGGTCTCAAACGGCTTTCGAAAAGCGGATTCTTTAGTTGAATTCAATGGGTGTCGGTTCTCGGTCTAGGCTAAGGCCTTCACAAATTCCAGTACATCATCGACGTGTCCGGGGACCTTTACTCCACGCCATTCTTTCACCAATTCGCCGGCACCGTCAATGATAAATGTGCTGCGTTCGACGCCGCGCACAGTCTTGCCGTACATGCTTTTTGATTTCATCACCTCGAACTGCAGGCACACGACTTCGTCAGGATCGGAGATCAGCTCGAACGGCATGCCGAGCTTGGCCTTGAAACCTTCGTGCGAGCGCAGACTGTCACGGCTGATGCCGAACACGATGGCATTGGCGGCTTCAAACTCCGGATACAGATCGCGAAAACGCATGCTCTCGGCGGTGCATCCCGGTGTGTTGTCCTTCGGGTAAAAAAACAGGATGACGGTCTTGCCAGCGTGGTCGGACAAGCGGAACGGCTGCGTCCCGGTAACCAGTGCGGAAAAATCTTCAACGATCTTGGTTGCTACAGAGGGGCTATCAGCCACGTGATTCTCCTGGTCGTTTCATGGTGTGTGTCAGCATTGCAGCGGGTCGGCGTTCAGGCAGCTTGCAGCAACAAATCACCCGATCGACCGGGCAAGGTGCCCCATGCAATCGGATTGACCGGCAAGTCGCGCTGGCCAATGGCCTGGTGGTAGTCGGTCATTGCAGCCAGTTCATAACCCTGCGCGCGCCATCCGCTAAGTAACTGGTCGAATATGGGGGCTAGTTTTTGTCCTTCAAGCTCTGCATGCAAGGTGTAGACGTGATCGCGTGGCGACGCGGTCAGGCGCAACAGCACGGCGGCAATATTGGCCGTCGTCACCAGTTCGCCCCCAATGGTCCGGCCCAGCAGTTCATCAAGGGTCGGCAATGTGGTTGGCATCTGGATACACGACAAGGTCTCGCCATCGATGCTGAGCCGGTGCGGTCCGGCATCGGCATGCGACAGACTGCCATCGTCACGGAGTGGCGCGCGCTCGTCGGACGCATAGGCAATGCCGAAGGCATCGAGCTGCCTGAACGCATGCGGATTCATTTGCCAGCCGGCGGCACCGTGGGTCTGTGGCGCATAGCCGAAGACATCGGTGAAGCGATCATACGAGCGCTGCATCAGACCTTGCGTCCACGTTGCATCCTGCTGGCGCACATGGTCTTGCCAGACCACATGATCCCAGGTGTGGATGCCGCATTCAAAGCCGGCCTGATGCACTGCACGCAATTGATTTGCACACAATTGACCGATATCCGGTGCGGGCAGCAGCACGCCGTACATCAGGGTTTTCAGGCCATAGTGTTCCAGCACCGACGTGCGCGATACCTTCTGAAAAAAGCCGGGCCGAAACGCCCGCCGCATGGCCCAGCCGGTGTGATCCGGGCCCAGCGAAAACAGAAAGGTGGCGCGCGCATCATGTTTTTGCAACGTGCGCACCAGGTTCGGCACGCCTTCGCGGGTACCGCGAAAGGTGTCGACATCAATCTTGAGTGTGATCAGAGGCAAGGAATATCAATCCATCAGTGCGCGGGCAGCGGCGACTTGTCCGCGGTAAGCGTCAAAAATATTACGCAAGGTATCGGCCATCGTGGTGGTCGGATTCCAGTCCAGTTCTTCGCAGGTGTTGGTGATTTTTGGCACGCGGTTCTGCACATCCTGATAGCCCTTGCCGTAGTACGCCGCCGAGGTGGTTTCGATCAGTTCGACCTTCTTGGCTGAGTCGGCGTATTCCGGATAATCGGCGGCCAACGTCAGCATCATCGCGGCGAGGTCGCGGATCGAGTAGTTGTTGACCGGGTTGCCGATGTTGTAGATCTTGCCGGTGGCGATGCCATCCTTGTTGGCGATGATCTTGATGAGCGCGTCAATGCCGTCGTCGATATACGTGAAGGCGCGCTTTTGCTCGCCGCCATCGACCAGTGAAATATTCTCGCCGCGCACGATATGGCCAAAGAATTGCGTGACCACGCGTGAGCTGCCTTCTTTTGGCGTGTGGATCGAATCGAGTCCGGCGCCGATCCAGTTGAACGGACGGAACAGCGTGAAGTTCAGGCCTTCCATGCCATAGCCCCAGATCACGCGATCCATCAGCTGCTTCGAGCACGAATAAATCCAGCGCGGTTTGTTGATCGGGCCGCAGATCAGTTCGGATTCTTCCGGATCGAATTCGTCGTCGTGGCACATGCCATAGACTTCCGAGGTCGACGGGAACACCAGATGCTTGCCGTATTTGGCAGCCGAGCGAACGATTGGCAGGTTGGCTTCAAAATCCAGTTCGAACACGCGCAACGGTTGCTTGACATAAGTTGAGGGCGTGGCGATCGCTACCAGTGGCAGGATCACGTCGCATTTCTTGATGTGGTATTCGACCCATTCCTTGTTGATCGTGATGTCGCCTTCAAAGAAATGCATGCGGGAGGTGAAGTCCGGATTGTCCAGCAGATCGGTGATGCGGTCGCTCATCATGTCCATGCCATAGACGTGCCAGTCGGTGGTTTCGAGAATACGCTTGGACAGATGGTGGCCAATGAAACCATTGACGCCGAGGATGAGGACTTTTTTCATGAGGATGCTTTCGTAGATATTATTTAATTCGATTATTCAGTGCGTCTCGCCGGACAGGTGTTGCTGCAATTGCGCCGGCGTGAGCGGGACGTCGTCGACCAGCAGTGTTGAAATTTCCAGTGCGCGAGCGTCGCCACAAATTCCCAGCATGCGATTATCCACTACCGCCAGCCCCGGCGGCAATCCGGCGAAGGTCTGCGTCGACAGCCGCGCCTTGCCGATCACACAGGTGACGCCATCGAGCATGGTCCAGGCACCCGGATAGGGCGGTGCTACGGCGCGATGCAGATTGTAGACTTGCTGCGCTGATTGCTGCCAGTCGATGCGGCCATCGGCGGGTGTGCGTCCGCCAAAATAACTGCCCTGCGCGATGTCGTTGGGCAGGCGCGGGATGCGACCGGCCAGCATTGCCGGCAGCACATCCCAGAGTGTTTTTTCGGCGGCGACGACGACCTTGCCGAACACTTCATACGCGGTATCGTCGGGCAGGATCGGGACGCTGGTCTGCGCGACGATGGCTCCCGCGTCCGGCTTGGCAGCCATCTCATGGAGCGTCGCGCCGGTGTGGTCTTCGCCATGCAGCACGGCCCAGTTGATCGGCACGCGGCCACGGTATTTTGGCAGCAGCGAGCCGTGCATGTTGAATGCGCCCGTGCGTGCCAGCGCCAGCAACGGCACCGGCAACATATGGCGGTAATAAAAACTGAAGATGAAATCCGGAGCGATGGCACGGACCTGTTCAAGCAGGGCAGGGCTGGCCGGATCATTCGGCATGGTCACCGGAATGCCGTGTTCGGCGCACAGCGCGGCGACCGATTCAAACCAGATGGTCTCGGCCGGATTGTCCTGATGCGTGACGACCAGTGCGATCTCGACGCCGCGTGCCAGCAAGACCTGCAGGCAGCGCACGCCGACATTGTGATAGGCAAAGACGACCGCGCGCATCAATGCCCCTGCTGCACGGAGACCACTTTGGCCGGGTGGTGATCAGGGCTTTCCTGCAAGATCGCCTGGATCACGTAACGCGGACGTCCGCGTACCTGTTCGTAAATGCGGCCAACATATTCACCGACCAGACCGATGCCAAACAGGATCACGCCGATCATGAAGAACACAATCGCGAACAGCGTAAAGACTCCCTCGACTTCGGCACCGAGGGCGAAGCGGCGCACCAGCAAGATCAGCACCAGCACTGCCGAGAGCATCGACAGGCCGATACCGAAGATCGAAAACATTTGCAGCGGCATCAGCGAGAATCCGGTGATCAGGTCGAAGTTCAGCCGGATCAGGCTGTAAAGCGAATACTTCGATTCGCCGGCCGAGCGTTCTTCGTGTTCGACGGTGATTTCCGTCGGACGGCGCGCAAACGTGTAGGCCAGTGCCGGCACGAAGGTATTGACTTCGTTGCACTGGTTGATCAGGTCGATGACGTTGCGGCCGTAGGCGCGCAGCATGTTGCCCTGGTCGGTCATCTGGATGCGCGTCAGTGTTTCGCGCAACCGGTTCATGGCGCGCGAGGCATAGGTGCGGAACGCCGAGTCCTGCCGGTCACGCCGGATCGAGCCGACATAGTCGAAGCCTTCGCGCATCTTGCTGACAAGGTTGCCGATTTCTTCGGGCGGATTTTGCAAGTCGGCGTCGAGCGTGACGGTGATCTCGCCACGAGTGGCCTGAAAGCCCGCCAGGATGGCCATGTGCTGGCCGTAATTGCCATTGAACAGGACAACGCGGGTGACGTCAGGACGCAAACGGAACTGGTCGGCGAGCAGTGCGGCCGAGGCGTCGCGGCTGCCATCGTTGACGAAGATGACTTCGTAGCTGTAGCCGAGCGCATCGAGAGCCGGATACAGGCGCGCAAATAATTTGGCGATGCCGGATTCTTCGTTGTAGATCGGGATAACGACGGACAGTTGTGGTTTCATCAGTGACGAGTAAGGTTAGAGAAGGACAGAGAATACGGCAGCGACAGCGCGTTCGACATCGCTCTCGTTCATCGTGGCAAACATCGGCAGGGAGACGATGCGCTGGCCAACCCGTTCGGCGACCGGGAACATGCCTTCGGCAAAGCCGCGAGCGCGGTACAGCGACAGCAAGTGGATAGCCGGATAGTGATAGCCGATGCCGATGTGCAGCGCCATCATCCGTTCCATGAAATCGGCGCGGGTGAGGCGTTCGGGCAGTACCAGCTGGAACATGTGCCAGTTTGAATTCTCGAAGTCGGCCACCGGCAACTGGGCTCCGGTGCGCGCTTCAAAGTCGCTGCCAAACAGCGTGAAGTAATGGCGTGCCAGACGACGGCGCGTCGCGGTGATCGTATCGATGTGGGCGAACTGGCCCAGACCAATGGTGGCTGCGATATCGGTCATGTTGAATTTGCCGCCGAGGACATCGACATCGAGGCCATCGAAACCGGTGCGGGTGACGCCTTGCAGCCGGTATTTTTCGGCCAGCCGAGCTTCGGCGGCATCGTTGACGACCAGGCATCCGCCTTCGGAAGTGGTGATGTTCTTGTTGGCCTGAAAGCTGAACGAGACGAAGTCGCCGAAGGCACCGATGCGCTGGCCGTTCCAGCTTGAAGCGATCGCTTGGGCAGCATCTTCGATCACGCGCAGATGGTGTTTTTTCGCGATCGCATACAGGCGGTCCATGTCGACCGGCAGACCGGACAGATAGACCGGAATGATCGCGCGGGTGCGCGGCGTGATGGCGGCTTCGACCAGATCGAGGTCGATGTTGCGGGTGACCGGATCGATATCGGCAAACACCGGCGTGGCACCGACTTCAAGGATCACGTTGGCAGTCGCAACCCACGAGATCGGCGTCGTGATGACTTCGTCGCCGGGACCGATGCCAGCGATGCGCAGCGCGATCTCCATCGTGCAGGTGCCGGAATTGAACGTGCGTACCAGTCGCCCGCCGAAGTAGGCCGAGAGTTGTGCTTCGAAGGCCTGGACTTTGGGTCCGCTGGTGAGCCAGCCTGAACGCAGCACATCGCCCACGGCGGCAATGGTGGCTTCATCAATGGTGGGCCTCGAAAAAGGCAGGAACGGCGGGGTCACGGGAGAGGTCATGGTATGCGAGTGCCTATAAAAACGGGTTGCGCCGGCAAGCCAGGCGCCAAGGTGAAACGACTACTACGAACGTGCCAGCAGGATCACGCCAACGATGATCACGCCGATGCCGAGGATTCGCTGCATTGACACCATCTCGCCGAGGAAATACCACGCCCCCACGGCATTGATGATGTAGCCCAGCGAGAGCATCGGATAGGCGATCGTCACATCCACGCGCGAGAGCCCGATAATCCAGACCAGCACCGACACCACATAACAGGTCAGGCCACCGAGTATAGGCAATTGCGTGGCCAGCTTGACGCCGGTCGGGAACCAGTTCTCGGCGGTCAGATGGATGGCACCGACCGCGTTGGTACCAGCCTTGAGCAGCAATTGCGCAATGGCATTGAGACAGATGCCGGTCAGGATAAAACCGAAGGTGGGAAGATTCATCATGCAGGGGCGATCAGGGCTGGGGCTGGTTGGAAACAATGACCCGGCGCGGATCGCTGGCGATGACACGCATCGGTACGTTTTTTTGCTTGAGGTCGCGATAGGTGTCAGGTTGCATGATCGCGATCTCGCGTGCGCTGGTGCCGTAGCGGCTGGTCCATTGCGCGATGAAGACGCTCAGTTCGGGAATCCACAATTCCGGTTGCTGGCTCAGGCCGAACTCCATTTCGTCAGGATGGGCGACCAGTGTCATCGTCCGCTCCAGATAGAACGGCAGCGCCTGCTCGTAACGGTTGACCAGATACATGTGCGTCTGCGGTGTCATCTCGGCGCTCACTGCCGGCACCAGGTCGATGCCTGCGGCAAAGCGTCCGAGCGGATCATGACCGAGCATCAGGCATTGGCCGGCCAGAAATCCGGCGATGGCGATTATCAGCACCGAGCGTTCGGTATGGCGGCGTGCCAGCAAGGCCAGCACCCCGCCGACGGCAGCGATGGCGGCGCCAGCGGCGACCCACGGCACATACGCGGTGTAGAGCGGTATCTCGAAAGCCGAGTCGGTCAGCTGCGGGATGCGGTGGGCCAGTGCCAGACCAATCAGTCCGATCAGGAGCAGGATGCCGCCGTTGATGGCCAGTACGCGTTGCGTGACGTGGCGCAAATAACAGCCAATCAGCAAGGCAATGGCCGGAAAGATCGGCAGAATGTAGGATGGCAATTTGGAACTCGACACGCTGAAAAAGAAAAAGATGAACGCAGCCCAGACCAGCAGCATTTTTTCAGGCTGGAAGCCGCTGCCGCGTTGGCGCACGCCTTGCCAGAGACCCTGCGCCAGCATGCCCAGCCACGGCACCATACCGAGTAGTAGCAGTGGCACGAAATAATAGAGAGGACCGGCGCGGTGATGGATCTTGCTGAAGAAACGCTGGAAGTGCTCGTGGATAAAAAAGAATTGCAGGAATTCCGGATTGTCGAGCGACACCAGCACAAACCACGGCGTCGTGATGACAAAAAAGACCACCAGGCCCCAGCCCGCATGCAACCGTTTCCAGATCATCCAGTCGCGCGACACAAAGGTGTAGATAAACAGCACGGCACCCGGCAAGACAACACCGATCAGTCCCTTCGACATCACCGCCAGCGCCATGCCGGCCCAGCACACCAGCATGCCGTTGCGTTGCTCGGCGCGCGAAGCGTCATTGTGCTGCGCCACCAGCAGGCCGCACAGCGCCAATGTCATCATTGCCGACAAGCCCATATCGAGCGTGTTGATGTGGCCCAGCATCGCCCACAGCAGACTCGAGGCAAGCACCAGCGCCGCATCGAAACCGACCCGGCCGCCAAATACTTTACGGCCGGTGCAAGCGACAGCGGCAATGCCGATCAGCCCGCACAGGCCAGTCCAGAAACGCGCTTGCCATTCACCGAGGCCGAACAGCTCGAAGGTCAGCGCCGTCACCCAGACTTGCAATGGCGGCTTTTCAAAATACTTGATGCCGTTCAGGCGGGTCGTGACCCAGTCACCGGTGGCCACCATTTCGCGCGCCATTTCGGCGTAGCGACCTTCATCGGTCGGCACCAGGATGCGCGCGTCGAGCGCATAAAACCAGATGATGCAAAACAGCAGCGCAAGGGTCCAGACAAACGCACGGGACTTGTACAGATCGGTCATCAGTGGGCAGGCGCTTCAAAAATCAGTGCCAGCGCCACCTTGCGGCCTTCTGCCATCAGGATATTGTAGGTGCGGCAGGCGGCCTTGTTATCCATGCATTCGACACCGATGCGGCGCTCGGTCAGCGACGCACTCAGGCGCGGATGAATAAAACGCTGATGTAATCCGGTGCCAAGGATGACGACATCCGGCTGCAGCGAATTGATGTGATCAAAGTGTTCGGTCGTGAGCGCCTCGAAGGCCGACACCGGCCAGTCGATGGGTGCCATTTCGGGCATAACCAGCAAGCTGGTCGTGTGGTGACTCATGTTGATATCGACGCCATCGGCATCGTACGAAGTCACGGTCTGATATTGCTGGGTGGTAGTGTGGTGAAGCTTCATGCGGTGCAGCCCCGGCGGAAGGTTAACGTTCGGAGGGTGCATTGTAGCGGCAGTCGTGGCATAAATGTGCCGCTGTGTGCTTGCCGCTGCACCCAATGTCCGGATAGTCCGGTGTTAAGGATTGATAAATGACGGCGCATTCGGCAAAATAGCTTTTTTTCGCAATGCAACAAACACTGTCACCCGTTGAAGGAACCGTTATCGTGCGACCGATTCAGAAATCCAGAAAACTGGCAGACGTCTGTTATGACATCCGTGGTCCCGTGCTGGAAAAAGCCAAGCAGATGGAAGACGAAGGCCACAAGATCATCAAGCTCAACATCGGCAATCTGGCCGTGTTCGGTTTCGATGCCCCCGATGAAATCGTGCAGGACATGATTCGCAACATGCAGAACGCGTCGGGCTATACCGATTCCAAAGGCTTGTTCGCGCCGCGCAAGGCGATCATGCACTACACGCAGCAAAAGAACATCGCCGGCGTGACCATCGAGGATGTGTACCTGGGTAATGGCGCGTCCGAGCTGATCGTCATGAGCATGAATGCGCTACTCAATACCGGCGACGAAGTGCTGGTGCCAGCGCCGGATTATCCGCTGTGGACGGCAGCGGTCAGCCTGTCGGGCGGCAATCCGGTGCATTACATCTGCGACGAGCAGGCCGGCTGGTTTCCCGATATCGAAGACATCAAGCGCAAGATCAACGCCAACACCCGCGCCATCGTCGTCATCAATCCGAACAATCCTACCGGTGCGCTGTATCCCGACGCGCTGCTGCTGCAGATCGTCGAGCTGGCACGCCAGCATCAGTTGATCATTTTTGCCGACGAGATTTACGACAAGGTGCTCTACGACGGTGCCACGCATACGTCACTGGCCTCGCTGGCTGACGACGTGCTGTTCATCACCTTCAACGGTCTGTCGAAAAACTATCGTTCCTGCGGCTACCGTGCCGGCTGGATGGTCGTCTCGGGCCAGAAAAAACATGCCCGCGATTACATTGAGGGCCTCAACATGCTGACCTCGATGCGCCTGTGCGCGAACGCGCCGGGGCAGTATGCGATCCAGACTGCGCTGGGCGGTTACCAGAGCATCAACGACCTGGTCGGTCCGGGCGGGCGCTTGCTGCGCCAGCGCGATCTGGCGCACAAGTTGCTGACAGCCATACCGGGCGTGACCTGCGTCAAGCCGAAGTCGGCGCTGTACATGTTCCCGCGTCTTGATCCGGCAATGTATCCGATTGCCAATGATCAGGATTTTGCTTACCAGTTGCTGGCCGAGGAGCGTGTACTGATCGTACAGGGCACCGGTTTCAACTGCCCGACGCCCGACCATTTCCGGGTCGTTTTTCTACCCAATACCGATGACCTGACGGACGCGATGGGACGCATTGCGCGTTTCCTCGACGGCTATCGAAAAAGCCACGGCACTTCCTAATCCAACAAGGCCGGCGATGGCGCCGGCAGCACCATGAGCACAATTATGAAATCCATCAAAGTAGGTTTGCTTGGCATCGGCACCGTCGGTGCCGGCACTTTCAATGTTCTCAAGCGCAATGCCGAAGAAATTAGCCGGCGTGCCGGTCGCCGCATCGAAATCACGATGGTGGCCGACCTCAATGTCGAGCGCGCCCGCGCGATGACCAACAATGAATGTGAAGTCGTCGACGATGCCAGCCTGATCGTCAACCATCCCGAGATTGACATCGTCATCGAGCTGATCGGCGGCTACGGTATTGCCAAAAGCCTGGTCCTGCAAGCCATCGCCAACGGCAAGCATGTGGTGACCGCCAACAAGGCCTTGCTGGCGCTGCATGGCAACGAGATCTTCAAGGCGGCGCAGGAAAAAGGTGTCATCGTCGCGTTTGAAGCGGCCGTCGCCGGCGGCATTCCGATCATCAAGTCACTGCGTGAAGGCCTCACGGCCAACCGTATCCAGTGGATCGCCGGCATCATCAACGGCACCACCAATTTCATCCTCTCCGAGATGCGCGAGAAGGGCATCGACTTCAATACCGCGCTGCTCGAAGCCCAGCAGCTCGGCTATGCCGAAGCCGACCCGACCTTCGACATCGAAGGCATCGACGCGGCGCACAAGGTCACGCTGATGGCGTCGATCGCGTTCGGTATTCCGGTGCAGTTCGACAAGGCCCACGTCGAAGGCATCACGCATTTGCAGGCGATCGACATCAGCTACGCCGAACAGCTCGGCTACCGGATCAAGCTGCTGGGCATCACCAAGCGCACGCCGCTGGGTATCGAGTTACGCGTCCACCCGACGCTGATCCCGGCCAAGCGTCTGATCGCCAATGTCGAAGGTGCGATGAATGCGGTGGTGGTGCAGGGCGATGCGGTCGGTGCGACGCTGTATTACGGCAAGGGTGCCGGTGCCGAACCAACTGCTTCGGCTGTCATCGCCGACCTGGTCGACATCACGCGCCTGTTCACGGCCGAGCCGGGCCATCGGGTACCGCATCTGGCGTTCCAGCCAGATGCGATGACCGACACGCCGATCCTGCCGATGTCCGAGATCACGACCAGCTATTACCTGCGCATGCATGTGGCCGACAAGCTTGGCGTACTCGCGGCGGTCACGCGCATCCTGGCCGATTCGGACATCTCGATCGACGCGATGCTGCAAAAAGAACCGGCCGAAGGCGAGACCCAGACCGACATCATCATGCTGACGCACCAGACCCAGGAGAAGTGCGTCGATGTCGCCATCGCCCGGATCGAGGCGCTGGCGACGGTGATCGGGAAAGTGACGCGGATACGGCTGGAGGAGCTGGAGTAACTGCCGCACCGTCAGGTCGACGGCGGCCACGTCTGCGCTGTCGGCGATTTGACGTGGTTATTGCACCCGACGATTATTTGGGCTGTTTCGTTCGCGTGGAGTCGATCTCGTCGTGCCACGCGACTGACTTGCCGACAAACTCAAATAAATCGCATCTTGAAATTGCGCCCCTTGATATTGCCGCTTTCAAGTTTGGCAAACGCCTTTTTCGCAATGCGCCGGTCCAGCGCCACGTAGGTCATGAATTCAAACACATTGATCTTGCCGACCTGTTCCTTGGTCAGCCCGGCGTCGCCGGTCAGCGCACCCAGCAGATCGCCCGGGCGTAGCTTGTCTTTTTTGCCGCCCATGATCAACAGCGTCACCATCGGTGCTTCCAGTGCCGGGCCGGGGGCGACTTCGAGGTCGGCCAGGTCGAACCAGCTGACCGGTCCGTGCTGGTAGTCCTCGATCAGTTTTACCCACTTCTTTTCATTCGGGGCGCACAGGCTGAGCGCCAGTCCGCGTGCCGCGCCGCGACCAGTTCGACCAACCCGGTGGATATGCACTTCGGTATCTTTCGAGACATCGACATTGATCACCATTTCGAGACTCTGGATATCGAGTCCGCGCGCCGCCACGTCAGTAGCGACCAGTACCGAACAGCTGCCGTTGGCAAACAGCACCAGGATTTCGTCGCGCTCGCGCTGTTCGAGTTCACCGTACAAGGCCATCGCACTGAAACCTTGCGCCCGCAATTCATCGGCGAGTTCGCGGCAATGGATCTTGGTATTGCAGAAGGCTAGCGCCGAGGCCGGTTTGTAATTGTTGAGCAGGCGGCCGACGGCATCATTGCGGTCGTCGTAGCCGACTTCATAAAAACGCTGCTCGATGCGGTTGTCATCATGCTGTGCCTCTACCGTAATTTCGGTCGGGTCGCGCAGGAACGGCGCACTCGATTTGCGGATGTCGTCCGGATAGGTGGCTGAAAAAAGCAGCGTCTGGCGCCGCGCCGGACAGGCCGAGACGATGCCGGAAATTTCTTCGTAAAAGCCCATGTCGACCATGCGGTCGGCTTCGTCGAGCACCAGCGTCTGCACGGTTGACAGGTCGATGCTGCCGCGCCCGATGTGGTCGCGCAGTCGGCCTGGCGTGCCGACGATGATATGCGCGCCATGTTCGAGCGAAGCAATTTGCGGGCGCATCGGTGCACCGCCGCACAAGGTCAGGATTTTGGTGTTGTCGGCAAAACGGGCCAGTCGGCGCAATTCGTTCGAGACCTGATCGGCCAGTTCGCGGGTCGGGCAAATGACCAGCGCCTGAATCGCAAACCAGGTCGGATTGAGACGTTGCAAAATGCCGATGCCAAACGCAGCGGTCTTGCCGCTACCGGTCTTGGCTTGCGCGATCAGGTCGCGCCGGTCGAGGATCACCGGCAGGCTCTTGGCCTGGATTGGCGTCATTTCGTGATAGCCGAGCGAGTCGAGATTGGCCAGCATCGATGGCGAGAGCGCCAGCGTGGAAAAAGAATTGGAAGTGGAAGCAGCAGTCATTACAGGAACCGATCAAGAATTTTGCGCGACAGCTTGTCCATCGTGTGCATGTCGCGAATAAGGAAATGGATGCCGTGGCTATCGGAGATCAGCAGCGATGCAGCATCGACGCGGCGGATATCTTCTTCGCCGCGCAACACAAAACGGGTCGCGCCGCGATCAGTCTCAACCGACCAGGTGCACGGCGTGGCATAGCTGCTCACTTCGAGGATGGCGCTGATTTCGGGCATGAATTCGCGTCCGCTCAGTTCGTCTTCGACGAGGGTGCGGATCGCTGCTGGCAGCGTATCGAGCCGGTCGATCCAGCCGACTTCGCGGCCATCGGTGCTGACCAGTGCGATGCCGTCGTCGGGGGCCTGGATCGGGAAGGCCCGCACTGGCGCGACGCCTTCATGCGTCTGACCGGCGGCATCGACGAGCACCAGCTTGCCGAATGCATTGCGACTCAGGCTGAAGGTGGTTGGCAAGGGTTCATTCATGCGGCTTCTCCCATCGTGTTGGCGGCATTGCGCGCTTGTGCTTCATAGAGCCGGAAATACGCACCTTCGCGCGCCATCAAGTCATCGTGACTGCCGACCTCGACGACTTCGCCGCGATCAAGCACCACCAGCCGGTCGGCTTTGTGCAGCGTCGATAACCGGTGGGCGATGGCGATCGTGGTGCGGCCATGAACCAGATTGTCGAGCGCCTTCTGGATTTCTTTTTCGGTTTCGGAGTCGACCGATGAGGTGGCTTCGTCGAGGATCAGAATGCGCGGATTGATCAGCAGTGCACGGGCAATCGAGATGCGCTGGCGTTCGCCACCGGACAAGCCCTGGCCGCGTTCGCCGACCATCGAATCGTAGCCTTGCGGCAGCCGCAGGATAAATTCGTGAGCATGCGCGGCGCGGGCCGCAGCGATGATGTCAGCGCGGCTGGCATCCGGTTTGCCATACGCGATGTTGTCGCTGATGGTGCCGAAGAACAGGAATGGCTCTTGCAGGACCAGTCCGATATTGCGTCTGAAATCAGCGACCGCATACGAGCGGATGTCGATGCCGTCGACCAGAATGGCGCCTTCGGTGACATCGTAAAAACGGCAGATCAAATTGACCAGCGTGCTCTTGCCGGAACCGCTGTGGCCGACCAGTCCGATCATTTCGCCCGGCTTGATGCTCAGGTTGATGTTGCGGTTGACCGAGCGATTGCCGTAGCGAAAACCGACATCGCGCAAGTCGATGCTGCCTTCAACGCGGCCGACCTTGACCGGATTGGCTGGCTCGGGAACGCTCGATACATGATCGAGGATGTCGAAGATGCGCTTGGCGGCCGAGGCCGATTTCTGGGTGACCGAGACGATGCGGCTCATCGAATCCAGTCGGCCATAAAAGCGGCTGATGTAAGCGATGAAGGCGGTCAGCACGCCGACCGTGATTTCGCCACGCGAGACTTGCCAGATGCCGAAGCCCCACACCACCAGCAAACCCATTTCGGTCAGCAGCGACACCGTCGGTGAAAACAGCGACCAGATTTTATTGAGTCGGTCGTTGACGGCCAGGTTGTGCTTGTTGGCTTCCTTGAAGCGGTTTGCTTCGCGCTGCTCTTGCGCAAAGGCCTTGACCACGCGGATGCCGGGAATGGTATCGGCCAGCACGTTGGTTACCTCGGACCAGACCCGGTCAATTTTTTCAAAGCCGGTGCGCAGGCGGTCGCGCACGATATGAATCATCCATGCAATGAAAGGCAGCGGCAGCAGCGTCACGAGTGCCAGCCACGGGTTGATCGAAAACAGGATCGCTGCGGTCATGATGATCATCAGCACATCGGTGGCGAAGTCGAGCAGGTGCAGCGACAGGAACACGCAGATGCGGTCGCTTTCGCTGCCGATGCGCGACATCAGGTCGCCGGTGCGTTTGCCACCGAAATATTCCAGCGACAGGCGCAGCAGATGGTCATAGGTCGAGGTGCGCAGGTCGGCACCGATGCGCTCCGACACCAGTGCCAGCACGTAGGTTTTGGCCCAGCTGAGCGCCCACGCAACAAGGGCTGAACCGAATAATCCCAGCAGGTAGATGGTCACCAGTTTCTGGTCGATCTGCTGGCCGTTCTGGTACGGAATCAGCACGTTGTCCATCAGCGGAATGGTCAGGTAGGGCGGGATCATGTGGGCCGCCGTTCCGAGTAGTGTCAAAATAAAACCGAGCAGTAGCTGGCCGCGATAAGGCTTGGCAAAGCGCCAGAGCCGGAACAGTGTCCAGGTCGATGGCGGGGTGTGGATGACTTTCGTGCAGATCGGGCAGACGTCCTGGTCCGGTTCCAGCGGTGCCTTGCAGCTCGGACAGACGCTCAGGTCCTCGATATCAACGGCGACACCGCTGACATGGCTGTCGCGCTGCGCCGCGAACTGGTCGATGAGCCGCATTGCCAGCAAATTCTGACCAAGGGTAAAACGCCAGCTGGCCAGCCGGCCCGTTTCGTCGGCAATGTCGAGGTGACCCACGCCGGCGTGATCGTGGTGAATCAGGTGCAGGCCGGCATGAAAGCGCCAGTGGCGCCAGTCGGATTCGCCGGGTGCGCGGGCGAGCACGCGCTGGTCGGTGACTACCACTAGTCCCTTGGCAAAACGCAGGCGGGCATCGAGATCGACTTCGACTGCCGCCACCATCACTTCGCCCGGTAGTAATTGGGCCAGTGTCTCCGTGCGCCATGCAGCCGGAATATCCTGGTGGGGTGTGTCGATCAGTGAAGCAACTGTGTTCATCGTGCGGAAACTCCGGGTCGGAAAGGCAGCGCAATGACGCCGGCCTCCCCGAAAAAAGGATGGAATGGTCAGGCAAAAGCCGACCGAAATTTATCTTGGTAGCAATAAAATGCCCGTTTTCCCGTTTGTTACGGGTTACGACGCCACTTATTTGCGGTATTCTGTCGCGGGCGATAATCTGATGGAAACTTGACCAATCAGACGGAGAACAATGCGGCTGGCAGTATACCGCAATGAATTCCTGATTTGCCCATGCCGGTGGCAGCATTTGACTGCGCCGTCTAACCAAGCGAAAAATGTGCGTTGCGTCCGACGCATCCGGTGTAGTTTTCGCTGACCGCAGCGCACTGGCAACCTGACCAAGACAGATGACCCAAAAGAAAGATATTGAAGTGCTTCGCGTGACGCATTTGCGCGGACCTAGCATTTGGACCTACCGACCGTGTATTGAAGTCTGGGTCGACATCGGTGCGCTGGAAGATTTTCCTTCCAACCTGATTCCGGGGTTGTACGAGCGGCTCAGCACCTTGTTGCCGGGACTGATAGAGCATCGCTGCGGCGTGGGTGTGCGTGGTGGGTTTCTGCAGCGCTTGCGCGACGGCACCTATGCGGCGCACATACTGGAGCATGTTGTTCTCGAGCTGCAAACGCTGGCGGGCATGCAAACCGGTTTTGGCAAGGCGCGCGAAACATCGCAGCGCGGAATTTACAAGGTCGCTTTCCGAACCCGCGAAGAACAGGTTGGCCGTGCCGCGCTGGCGGCCGGACGCGACCTGGTGATGGCGCTCATCGAAGACCGTCCGTACGATTTGCCGGCCACGCTGGCAGTATTGAGCGACATGGTCGACACCCGTTGCCTCGGACCGAGCACCGCTCACATTGTCGATGCGGCCACTGCGCGTCAGATTCCGTCGTCGCGTCTGACCGATGGCAATCTGGTCCAGCTGGGTTACGGCATTCACCAGCGACGGATCTGGACGGCAGAGACTGATCAGACCAGTGCCGTGGCGGAAAGCATTTCCCGCGACAAGGATCTGACCAAGGTGTTGTTGAGTGCGTGTGGCGTGCCGGTTCCGGAAGGCCGCATGGTCAACAGTGCTGCTGAAGCGTGGGAAGCCGCCGAAGAAATCGGCTTGCCGGTGGCAATAAAGCCTTATGACGGCAATCACGGACGTGGCGTGTCGCTCGACCTGGATAATCAGGCCGTGGTCGAAGCAGCCTATGAACTGGCGTACCAGGCCAACGGCGGTACGGTCATTGTTGAACAATTCATTCCCGGGAACGAACATCGGCTGCTGGTAGTCGGCGGCAAAGTCGTCGCCGCTGCGGCGGGCGAAGCGGCCTGGGTGATTGGCGATGGCCGTGGCACGATCGTCGAACTGGTCAACGAGCAACTCAACGCCGATCCCCGACGTGGCGAAACCGAGGAGTTCCCGCTCAACACAATCAAGCCGGACACCAGTGCAGAAATACTCCTCGAACTGGAACGTCAGGGATTGACTCCGTTCGACGTGCTTGCGCAAGGGCAGCGGGCACTGATCCAGCGTAACGGTAATGTGGCCTTTGACGTCACCGACAAGGTGCACCCGGAAGTGGCCGAGATGGCCGCACTGGCTGCGCGTATTGTCGGTCTGGACGTGGCCGGTATCGATCTGGTAGCGCAGGATATTTCCCGACCGCTATCGTCGCAGCGTGGCGCAATCATTGAAGTCAATGCCGGGCCGGGCTTGCTGTCGCACTTGAAGCCAGCCAGTGGCATGCCGCGCGATGTCGGTGCGGCGATTGTTAATCACTTGTTTGCACCGCAAGACAGTGGCCGGATACCGCTCGTCGGTATCGCCGGCACCAAGGGTACGACGCTGATCGCACGTCTGGTGGCATGGATTATTCAGATCAGCGGCAAGAATGTTGGCCTCGCTTGTGCCGAGGGCTTGTATCTGGACAGCCGGAAAATCGTCAAGGCCGGTAGTGTCAACTGGGAAGCCGGCCAGCGCTTGTTGATCAATCGTTCGGTGGAAGCTGCGGTGTTTGAAAACTCGGCCCGTGCGATCCTGTCCGAAGGACTGGCTTACGATCGATGCGCTGTCGGTGTCGTGACCGACCTCGATGGTCATGCAGAACTCGGCGAGTTTTACATCACTGAACCTGATCAGATGAGCGCGATATTACGTACCCAGGTTGATGTCATTCTGCCTGGCGGCGCGGCCGTCCTGAATGCCGGCGACCCGCGCGTGGTCGATATGGCACCGCTGTGCGATGGCGAAGTGGTCTTCTACGGTCTGAGTCCGGAATTGGCGACAATTATTTCTCATAAGAAATCTGGCGGACGCGTCATCTTTTTGCGTGATGGAAACGTTGTACTTTCCGTCGGGTCCGAAGAAATGGCTTTGTTGTCATTGTCATCACTTAAAGCGCGCAAGGCGGCACAACCGGAAGTGATTCTTGCGGCAGTCGCCGCGGCATGGGCACTGGGTATCAGCCCTGAACTCATCGGTGGTGGCTTGAGAACGTTTGAATCGAATCCCCACCAGACCAACTACTGAGATTGACGCCTCGACGTCAGCCTTAATCAAGGACAGGAAATCTGCTTTATGGAAGTTTCAAGAATCCGGGCTTTACGCGGTCCGAATCTCTGGAGTCAGCACACCGCGATCCAGGCGATCGTCGTGTGTAACGAGCAAGAGTGCTCGATTGATGCTTTGCCTGATTTTGAAGTGCGCCTGCGCGCGCTGTTTCCGGCCATGGATCAGTTACAGCCGAGCGGCCATCAGGACGAAGTCGTGCTGGCCCGTGTGCTCGAACTGGCAGCGCTGGGTTTGCAGGCCCAGGCCGGTTGTCCCGTGACTTTCAGTCGTACTACACAGACACTGGAGCCTGGCACTTACCAGGTCGTGGTCGAATACAGCGAAGAAGCGGTCGGCCGATTGGCGATGACGCTGGCCCAGGCACTGTGCGAAGCGGCACTCAAGGACACCGATTTTGATCTCGCCGATGCGCTCCATCAGTTGCGCGAGCTCGATGAAACTTTCCGTCTGGGACCAAGCACCGGCGCGATTGTCGAAGCTGCCGTTGCCCGCAATATTCCTTTCCGTCGTCTCACTGATGGAAGTCTTGTCTTGTTTGGCTGGGGTAGTCGCCAGCGTCGCATTCAGGCCGCCGAGATGGATACCACCAGTGCGATTGCCGAATCGATTGCTCAGGACAAGGATCTCACCAAAAAATTATTAAGTGCCGCTGGCGTTCCCGTGCCAAACGGACGCGCGGTCCGTGATGTCGATGATGCATGGGCTGCCGCACTTGAAATCGGCCTGCCTGTTGTCGTCAAGCCGCTCGATGGCAATCAGGGTAAGGGCGTCACGGTCAATGTTACAAGCCGCGAGCAGCTCGCTGCCGCGTACGCAACGGCGACGGAGTTTCGTGATGCGATTCTGGTCGAGCGCTACTTGCCCGGTAACGATTTTCGCTTGCTGGTGGTGGGCGACAAACTCGTCGCTGCAGCGCGCCGCGATCCACCGCAGGTCGTCGGTGACGGGCTGATGTCCGTCCGCCAGCTGGTCGACCAGGTCAATCTGGATCCGCGTCGCGGTTCAGGACATGCGACCTCGCTGACCAAAATTCGCTTCGATGACATTGCGTTGGCCAGTCTCGCCAAACAAGGCTATGACGCCGAATCCGTACCGCCAAAAGGCCGGCGCGTGGTCTTGCGTAACAACGCCAACTTGTCGACCGGTGGTTCGGCCACCGATGTCACCGACGATGTCCATCCCGAATTTGCCGCGCGCGCGATCGCTGCTGCGCGTATGGTCGGACTCGATATTTGCGGCGTCGATATCGTCTGCGATAACGTTCTGAAACCGATGGAAGAGCAGGGCGGTGGTGTGGTTGAAGTCAATGCCGCACCTGGCTTGCGGATGCATTTGTCGCCGTCCTTCGGCAAGGGCCGTCCGGTTGGCGATGCCATCATTGCAGAGATGTTCAAGCGCGGTGACGATGGCCGAATTCCGGTCGTGGCTGTTACCGGCACCAACGGCAAAACCACCACCGTTCGTCTGATTGCCCACTTGATGGCGCAGAGCGGTTTGCGCGTCGGCATGACCAATACCGACGGTGTCTACATTCAAGGCCGGCGCATTGATAGCGGTGACTGTAGTGGTCCCCGCAGCGCCCGCAATGTGCTGTTGCATCCCGATGTCGATGCCGCCGTGTTTGAAACGGCCCGCGGTGGCGTGCTGCGTGAAGGACTGGCGTTCGATCGCTGTCAGGTGGCGGTGGTGACCAATATCGGTACCGGCGACCATCTTGGTCTGAACTACATCACTACGGTTGAAGACCTGGCCGTTCTCAAACGCGTGATTGTCCAGAATGTGGCCAGCACCGGGGTTGCCGTTCTGAACGCGACAGATCCGATCGTCGCCCGCATGGCAGGTAATTGCACGGGTTCGGTGACGTTCTTCGGTAGCGATCGCCGTCACCCGGTGATGGCCACGCATCGGGCCCAGGGACGCCGTGTTGTCTTCATCGACAATGACATGCTGGTGGCGGCCGAAGGCGAGATCGAACACCGGATCGCGTTATCCCAGATCCCGATCACACACGGCGGCTCCATCGGCTTTCAAGTCGAGAACGTGATGGCGTCGGTGGCTGCCGGTTGGGGTGTCGGTCTGGACTGGGACGTCATGCGTGCCGGTCTGAAATCATTTGCCAACGACAGCGACAATGCGCCTGGACGTTTCAATGTGTTCGCGTACCGTGGCGCGACACTCATTGCGGACTATGGCCACAATCCCGATGCCATCCTGGCGCTGGTGCAGGCGGTTGAATGCATGCCGTCGAAACGCCGCTCGGTCGTCATTAGTGGTGCTGGCGACCGGCGCGATGAAGACATTCGTCAGCAAACCGAAATCCTGGGGGCGGCATTTGATGACGTCTTGTTGTATCAGGATCAGTGCCAGCGCGGGCGTGCCGATGGCGAGGTCGTGGCGCTGCTGCGAGCTGGCCTGGCGGGAGCGGCGCGCACTACCGTCATTGATGAAATCCAGGGTGAATTTGTCGCGATCGACAAAGCCCTTGAACGTCTCGCCCCGGGAGACCTGTGCCTGATTCTGGTGGATCAGGTCGAGGAATCGCTAGCACACATTGCGGGCTTGATCGCCCGCGGTTGAGATATTAGACGGTGCCGGCCTTGCTGGCACCGAGTCGCCACAGCGAGGTGAGTTCGGCACTGCGGGCGGCATGCAGTGGGTCGCTCGCGTCGCTCGCACGCGGGTGAATCGGCCGGACGTCCTTGCGTCCGAGTACGGTCAGTCCTGCTGCTGCTATCCATTCCAGCAATTCGGATCGTGAACGCAAACCCAGGTGCTCGGCCAGATCCGACAGGATCAGCCAACCTTCTCCATTGACTTCAAGATGCGCCGTCAGTCCAGCCAGGAAACCGCGCAGCATGCGGCTGTCCGGATCGTACATCGCATATTCGATGGGCGAGCTGGGCCGGGCCGGAAGCCACGGTGGATTGCAGACGATCAGGTCGGCACGGCCAGGTGGAAACAGGTCGGCGCGGATCACGTCGATCGTCGCATCCAGACCGAGGCGGGTGATGTTTTCCTGCGCACAGGCCAGGGCACGCGAGTCCTGGTCGGTGCCGATGACATGCTGCATGCCGCGCTGTGCCAGTACTGCCGCGAGCACGCCGGTTCCGGTGCCGATGTCGAAGGCCATTTTTTTCGAGGGTAACGGCGTCTCCGCAACCAGCCCGACATATTCGCCGCGTACCGGAGCGAAGACGCCGTAGTGCGGATGGATCCGGTTGTCCAGCGCGGCAATTTCCACTCCGGATTTGCGCCATTCGTGCGCGCCGATCAGTCCCAGCAATTCCCGCAGCGATACCACATAGGGTTCCCTGGCGATGCCATAGGCTTCGTTGCATGCTGCTTGAACATCGGGTGCCCGGCGCAGCGGCAGCGTGTGGTCACTGTCGAATGGCATCAGTAGCATGGCCAATGTGCGGGCGCGCTGGGACTGTGCCTGACGATGAAAATTGAAGGCCTCGAGCGGGGTGTTGGCGGTCTTGTGCGTTTTCCGGTCACACCGACGCGCCATGGCCTGCAGCAGTTGACGGGCATTCTGGAAGTCGCCACGCCACAGCATGGCGGTACCTTCACAGGCCAGTCGGTAGGCGGCATCGGCGTTCGTGCGGTCATCGGCGATGACCACACGTCGGGGGCTGGGCATGCCACTTTCGGAACGCCACTGTGCCGAGCAGGGCAGGTCGTTTTCTATCCAGTGGAGTAAGGCAGGATCAGAAGCCAATTGCGTGGCGGGGATGGGTGTTGGCATTGCGGATCACGATCAGAAAAAAGAAAGGCAGGAAGCACCAAGCCCGCATTTTATGCCAGCCCATTCCTGCGCGGTAAAGCATGCGCACATTATGACAAGGAGCGTGGCTCAGGTATGCTTCGCAAAATTTACCATCGTATCAAGGAGCGGCATGGCCAGCACGGATCAATCGACAGACGGAAAGCAGGGACTGGCGCGATTCGGTCTGGTTGGTGCTGGCGTGAAAAATCTCTTCAAGGATGGATTTTTTCTGCTCTTGCTGGCAGTGCTGGTGGTGCTCAGTGTCTGGTCGCCCGATCTGATTGCCAGTTATCCGGCGCTGGTTGACTGGCCTACGATTGCCGCCCTGACCGGCTTGCTGGCACTGACAAAGGGACTGGAGCTCAGTGGCGCACTGGACCACGCCGGGCGCTGGCTCACTGCACGCATGACCAGCGAGCGTGCGGTCGCACTCTGTCTCGTGATGACGGCTGCATTGTTGTCGATGGTGCTGACCAATGATGTGGCTTTGTTCGTCGTGGTTCCGCTGACGCTTGGCGTCTGTCGGCTCACCGGCATGCCGCTTAGCCGGCTCGTGATTCTTGAAGCGCTGGCGGTCAATGCCGGTTCAGCACTGACACCGATTGGTAATCCGCAAAATCTCTTTTTATGGCAACTTTCGGGCGTGTCCTTCATCGAGTTCGTACTGCAGATGTTGCCGTTGGTCGTGATGCTGATGGCGTTGTTGCTGATGCTGACATGGGCATTATTTCGCAGCCACCCGATCAAACCGGGTCAAGCTGGGCAGGTTGCGCCGCTCGATAGTCGCTTGTTCTGGTGCTCGCTGGTGTTGTATGCGCCGTTCTTGCTGCTGACCGATCTGCGTCACGCCGAACTGGCGGCGATGATTGTGCTACTGGTTTATCTGCTGTTGCGTCGCGCCGTGTTGACGCGTATCGATTGGGGTTTGCTGCTGGTATTCGTGCTGATGTTTATCGACCTGCGTTTGCTATCGGGGCTGGCCATCGTTCGGGATGCGATGCAGTCGCTTGGACTGGAGCAACCGCGTCATGTGTATCTGGCGGCGATCGCTGCGTCACAGTTGATCAGCAATGTTCCTGCCGCGATTGCGCTGGTCGACTATTCTCGCGACTGGCGCGTCATTGCCTATGGTGTCAATGTAGGTGGTTTCGGTTTGGTGATCGGCTCAATGGCCAATCTGATTGCGTTGCGGATGTGCGGCGAGCGCAAGGCATGGCTGGAATTTCACTGGTACGCGATACCATTTCTGGGTGTCGCGATGGCGCTGGGCTATGTGCTTCTATTTAGCTAGCCACAACGCGGGTCGGCGTGTGCCACATCATTGTGACGGGAGGGCTCTGAAAAAGACGCCAGTTCCCGTCACAAATAGTCCGGCTTAGAACTGCGTCCGCAAGCCCACGATCAGGTTGCGACCAGGTAGCGGTGCCACCTCTTTCAGGATAGAGGTTGACAGACGGATGTCCTGGTTGAGCAGATTTTTGACATTGGCAAACCAGGTGACATCACTGTCGCCGACCTTCCAGGTGTACGACAAATTGGCATCGAGCAGCGTGTAGGCAGGCGTGTCGGTCGTTTCAAACGTGGCGAGCCGGTTCTGCGATTGCGCACGGATCACCGACGCACCGCTGCGCCACGCACCGGTTTTGTAACCGATATCGGCACCGAAGCGGGACGCTGGTTGCAGTGGCAGACTGCCGGCCTCATCAAGTGACCCGCGCGATGTGTCGGCGAAGGCGCGCAAGGAGACGCCGTTACCGTGGGCGTTATAGGTGATTTCGGCCTCTGCCCCGCGAATCGTTGCCGCAGCCTGACTGAAGATGCGCTCCTTCAATGTGCCGCCCGGATTGCCTTCGTCGTTGACCAGATTGCCAGCAATCTGACCATAGACAAAATTCTTTGCTTTGGTCTGGAATACATTTGTTTTCCAGCGGATCAATCCGGTATTTTTTTGCAGTGTCAGCTCGATGTTGCGCGAGGACTCTTTGGCAAAGTTGGGGTTGCCGATGTCAAAGGTGGCTGTCGAATCATGCGGGCCGGCGGAGTACAACTCGTCTGCGGTGGGTGCACGTTGGGCGATCGAACCTGTTGCGCCGGCACCGTATCCAGGCAGGAAGGTCCACAATCCACCGAGTGCGTAAGAAGCCAGGTCGAAACTGCGTGCAATATTGCTGACCGGCGCGCGCTTGACTGACTCAAGGCGCAGACCTGCATTCATGCGCACTGGTCCGAATTCGCGTTCTTCCACCAGAAATGCGGCAGTCGATGTCGAGCGCGTGACCGGCACCGTATCGGGACCGCCGCTGCCCGCATTCAATGCTGAAAAATTAGTGTTGTCGGTCTGGACCCCGAACGTGCCATGGAATCCGGCAATCGGTGCGTGCGTCAACTCCGCCCGGGTTTCCAGTGCGCGGTTGGCGAAGTTGGTCTGGGGGACATTCGCCAGGTTGAGCTCACTGTGTTTGTAATCGGTGTAGCCCATTTTGAACTTGAAGCTGTCGAACCCGGAAAACGGTGCGTTGACCAATGTATCGATGTCGTAGCGACGTTGTTTCTGATCGATTTGCGCACCTTCGAGCGTAGGAATTCCGTACAGATTGCTTACCTCTGCAGCGGATATCCCGACATGTCCCCAGCTTTGGATATAAGAAGCGCCAACACCAACACTGTTCTGCCGTGCAAATGACAAGGGCAAGGTGCCGATGGCACTTGTCGAATCCCCCTGAAGACGGTTGCCGGGAATGCTGTAATCGTTGGCGTTGCGCACGCTACCGTCGACGTGCAGTCCAATCGGTCCGACGGCGGCGTCGGCCGAGACCGACGCATTTTTTGCCTGGTCAACCGTGCCGTAGCGAACTTCGGCTTGTCCTGTGGGTACGGTTGCCAATGTGGTCGGGATCCGTTCGTTGACAACATTGACCAGTCCGCCAATTGCGCCGGACCCGTACAGTAACGCTGCCGGCCCGCGCAGGATTTCAATTTGTTTGGCAGTAGGTCCATCGGTGGCGACGGCATGGTCATTCGATAGTCCTGAGACATCCGACACGGCCATGCCGTTTTGCAGGATTTTTACTCTGGAACCGTCGAGGCCCCGAATGATGGGCCTTGACGCTCCGGCTCCAAACGCGGATGTGGATACGCCGAGTTCGCCGGAAAGGGTGTCACCCAAGGACCCTCCAAGTTTGTCGCGTAGTTCGTCACCGGCGAGGACTTTGGCTGGAGACAATATCTGATCTCCATCATTGGAAGAAAAAGGACTTGCGGTGACGACGACCGACTGGATTTTTGGCTCGGTAGTTTGGGCGTAGGAAAGTGTGGCAAGTGCAGACAAAACTGCGCCTGCCAATAAAGTGCGTTGAGCGTGCATGGTGATTCCTGAATGGATGGCTTAAAAGCGTGCTCGATAAGGGCATTGGCCCGTCGACACGCAAAATTTGCTCAGTAAGACAAATCAGGAATCGGTGGTGCGCGGGAGTGGAAGTGTGCGGTGAACGGAGTAGATCTTGAAGCGAAGGCGATCCACAGTGCGAGTGCATGCAGGTTAGGCAAGACCGGTATCGCTACCGAGGCGGTACAGATTCCGGCGGACAGTGTTGCGGCATCAAAGGCGGCGCAAGAGTGACTTGAGTCACCCAGGTGAGCGACCAGTTGAAAGATAAAAGACGTGTCCGCCGACAGGCTGGCGCTCGCGGTCGTCACCCCGTTATGCTCTACCCTGTGCATTTGCCCTAGCCACTGCGCAAATAACAAGGCCACTACCAGCGCGGTAATGGTCTTGAAATTGGTCATTCTTGCGTTCAGTGGGCGGAGGGATCGTGTTGACGACATGATTCCAAGTTGTGTGTAATTTTTGATGAGTGAGGTTAGCATAGACCTACCACGTTGTTTTGCGCCACCTCATGTTATTGCTCGAGAACGCAGTATTTCAAAATCACCCTGTCGAATTTTTCCCAGATCGTGTCGCTTGTTCTCATCTTGCAAATTGGGTCGGCAATAAGTTTTGCCGGGTGTTTTGGAGCATGGGTGCGCGGCTTGGCGAATCAACTAAATTATTTACCCGGAAAGCTTGCAAGCGAGGTTGGTAATGGCTATAGTTCGCCTCCTGCTTCGGCGACATCGAAGCGCAGACAAACAAAACGCTTTGTCAGCAGCGCGAAACACGGCACGGTCGGTGAAGTTAATCGAAGTGCAGTTCGGAGTGCAGGAAGTTCTTTAACAATTAACAGTTGATAAGTGTGGGCACTTGGTGGAAGTGCACTGTAGTGACTTAGGTTGCTACGGAGTCTTTACATATAGCAAGTGCTCACGAAGAAATATAGGAAAGATCGCAAGATTGATCCTGTCAGTATTTTGAGTGAGCGACCGGTCAGCAATGACCATGTCAGAGATGACATAAAACACAGAGATTAAACTGAAGAGTTTGATCCTGGCTCAGATTGAACGCTGGCGGCATGCCTTACACATGCAAGTCGAACG
>NZ_JASJWR010000004.1:0-203876 GCF_035019065.1 Actimicrobium sp. CCI2.3
TGCACCCTACGATTTTGGTAGAACCGGCTGCGCCATGACCAACCATCCACGGCCTCTCGCGTAGGGTGCAATAACCAAAGGGCATTGCACCGAATGTACCGCCGATCGGCGTCAATACGTTGAACTCAACCGGTGCAATGCCCTGCGGTTATTGCACCCTACGATTTTGGTAGAACCGGCTGCGCCATGACCAACCATCCACGGCCTCTCGCGTAGGGTGCAATAACCATAGGGCATTGCACCGAGTGCACCACCGATACGCTGAGTGCGGCCCCCTTCGTTACTCCCGCCACCCTAATCCGGCTCAATCACCACCTGCACCGCAGCACTACAAAACCGCGAAATACCATATTCGATAGCAACCCCATCACCATCAACATAAACCGTATCCACATGCAGAATAGGCAGGCTGACCGCTTGCCCGAGTTGCTGGGCCAGCAGCTTGTCCGGCAAGCGCGCGGTAACCCGGCTCATGCGCCGCTGGAATTGCACCACGCCGAATTGCGCCAGCGCCAGATGCGTCACGCCACTTTGTGCATACAACGCCCCGAGTCCGGCAAAGCGCGGTAACGGAAAATACTGCGAACACACGCCGATGATTTTGCTGTCGACGATGTCGAGCGATTCGACGCACAGCACTTCTGCGCCGGCAGACAAGTCGAGCAATTGACCAATCTCCGGCGTGGCCGGCATCGCATCCCATGACAGCACGCGGCTGGTGCCGATCCGGCGTGCACCCGCGACGCTGTGGGCCAGCCGGCTGCGCCGTCCTACCTGATAGTCGAGCATGTCGTCGCGCACGAAGGTGCCGCTGCCATGCCGGATGTCGACCAGGCCGTGATCGGCCAGCGCTTTTACTGCTTGCCGCACCGTGTGGCGGTTGACGCAAAAGCGTTCTGCCAGCGCGGTTTCGTTAGGCAGCCGGTGCTGCAACTCGCCCGACAAAATATCGGCCCGCAAGGCCTGTTCGATCTGACGCCACATGGTGACGCCGGCACTGCGCACGAGTGGCTCGGATGGGTTGTGCACGATTCAGTGCGCCAGTTGCCGACGGGCCAGCGCAAAGGCGATGCTCATGCCGATGCCACTGGTGATGACGACGGCTTGCACGTGCGGTGCCGGATGGAGTACTTCGTAAGCACGGCGGCCGCTGGCGTAGATGCCTTGCCAGCGTTCGCGCACCTGCAGCGGACGTTGCAGTAGCTGTTGCGCCAGATCGAGGATGATCGTATCGACAGCGACTTCGTTGAAGGGCACCAGCGTCTCGCCGATCACGTGCGAGTCGCCGATGATCAGGTCGCCGTCGTCGCCAACCTGCTGGACGATCAGGTGGATGCCATGCTCGAGCAGCGCCGGTTGCTGCTGCGCGACTTCCTGCCGCAGCGCCGCCAGCGGTTCGGCCAGCGCCGCGCATTCGGTGAAGGCGCCGTAATGCAGCGTCGACAAACCCGTCATCAAGGTCGGTCCCAGTGTGATGCCGGGATGGGCGACGCGCTGCATTTGCAACGCGCAGCGACGAATGCCGAGTGCGGAAAAATGCTGCGGGTAGAGCGTCTGCACATCATGCCCCGAACAGAGCACGACTTCGTCGGCTTCGTGCGGGCCGCGACTGGTGGCGAGGTGTGGCAAATCAATGTCGTGAACCAGCACGCCAAACTCGAACACGACGCCGTGTCGTTCGGCCAGCCAGCGCGTCAGCAGGGTGATGGTCTGGCGTGCATCCATCGCGATTTCAGCAGGGCTGAACAAACCACCGACACCGGCAAGCTGCTGGTCGGCGATCTCGGCGCGGCTCAGCAAACGGGTGCCGTACGGCTCGCCACGCACGGACTGAAAGGCTTCAAGAACACGCAGTTCAGTGACGCTGCGGGCGACTACAAGACTGCCTTTGGCCTTGTGCCAGCAACCGGTCTCGGCAAAAAATGCCAGCCACAACGCCCGCGTTTGTTGCGCCAGGTCGACCAGTTCGCCGGCCGGTTGGCCGAGCACCAGCCCGAGTCCGAAATTGCGTACCGAGGCACCGTTGGCATGCTGGTCGCGTTCGTAGACGGTGACCGCATCACCGCGCAAACTGGCTGCCCACGCATGCGCCAGCCCGACAATGCCGGCACCGATGATGGCGGTGCGATGACGTGCTGTCACGGCTGTTCGCCGCGTGCCAGACGCGCTTCAATCGCATCGACAACGGCCGGCAATCCGGCGATCGAATCGATCACATAGTGCGCTCCGGCGTCCATCAGTTTGGCGCTGGCGACATCGCGATAGCGGGCCAGTTCGGCGGGCGGCAAGGTGTCGAGTTCGGCCAGCGACAAGCCGGTTTCATTGCCTGACAACGACAGCCCGACCGTCCACATTCCCGCCGCGCGACCCTCGGTGATACCGGGCACGGTGTCATCAATCTTGATGCACGCACGCACATCGGCGATGCCGAGTTCGAGCACATTGGCCAGTGCCATCCACGGCCCCGGCCGACCACCGGCAGCGAGGTCATCGGTGGCGACGGCATGATCCACATGCACGCCCATCGAGGCGGCGTGCGGCAGTAATTTGTCCATCACGACACGCGGATAACCGGAGCACGAACCGATACGGATGGCGCGCGCACGCAGCGCGGCGAGCACGTCGATCGCACCCGGAATCGGATCGGAATAGGCGGCCACGCGTTCGATCTGCAAGGGCAGGAACGTGGCATACAGCGTGTCGACATCGGCATCCGACATCGGTCTGCCGTGCTGTTGTTGCCAGCGTTGCGCAACACCGTCCTGCCGGCCCAGCGCCTGAATGTGATCCCACTTGGCCAGTCCCATCGGCAAGCGTGCTTCGGCCATCGAGACGGTGATGCTGAAGCCGGCAAAGGCATCGATCAGCACCTGGGTCGGGGCGAACGAACCGAAGTCGACCAGCGTCCCGGCCCAGTCGAAGACGACGGCTTGCACGGGTCCCCGATACGACTTCAATGCTGCTGGCGTGATCTGCATCTGGCGCAGCGCGTCGGCAATGACGTCGACAGCGATGAGCATGTCGGCACTGCCGATCGCACCGATACAGCCGACGCGGAAGGTTTCAGCATGCGTCAGTTTGCCCGGATACAGCACCACGCCGCGGGCCTTGGCCAGTGCGTAAAAGGTACTGAAGTTCCAGTTCGGATGGGCCGGCGCATGGACGGTGACGATGATCGGTGCCTGAACTTCGGGTGCTAAAAAAATGTGCAGGCCGAGCGCTTCCAGGCCATCAACCAGCGTGCGGCAATTGTCTTCATAGCGTGCCAGCCGGGCCGGTTGGCCGCCTTCGTGTTCAAACTGATCGAGTGCCACGGCGAGCGCGGCCATCACGTGGGTTGGAGGCGTGTAGCGCCACTGGCCGGTCTGTTCCATGTAGCGCCATTGCGCATGCAGGTCCAGCGACAGCGAATGCGCACGACCGGCGCATTGTTCCAGCACGGCTGTGCGCAGGATCGCAAAGCCCATCCCCGGCACGCCTTCGAGGCACTTGTTGCCGGAGGCGATTACCGCGTCATAGGTCAGCATTTGTACCGGCATCGGCAGTGCGCCGAACGCGCTCATCGCATCGATGATCAGTGATTTGCCAGCGGCGGCGACGATCTCCGAAATGGCGACCATCGGATTGAGGATGCCGGTACTGGTCTCGCAATACACCACGGCGACGTGGGTGATTGACGGATCAGCAGCCAACGCACTGGCCACCCTCACCGGATCAACCGGCGCAACTTCGCCGAAATCCAGCACGCTGACCCGGCGGCCCATCACTTCGGTCAATTGGGCGATACGCTTGCCGTACGCACCATTGATCAGGCACAGCAATGTGCCGTCACGCGGGAGCAGGGTGCCGATCACGGCTTCGACGGCAAAGGTACCGGAGCCTTGCAGCGGCACACAAGTAAAGTCATCGGCACCATCAACAATGGCCAGCAAACGACGGCGCACATCGGCGGTCAAGGTATTGAAACTGCTGTCCCACGAGCCCCAGTCATGCAGCATCGCAGTCTTGGTGGCCAGGCTGGTAGTGAGCGGGCCGGGGGTCAGTAGCAGGGGATCGCGCATCGGGTTGTTCCTTGGTCGGTCAAAAAATTCAGGGGGCGCGCCAGGCTTGCGCGCGCCGGTTCAGCCACCAGCCGACGGCGTTCATCAGCAAGGTGACGACTAGCGACGAGGCCACGATCAAGGTCGCCATGGCCGCTGCGGCGGCGGTGTCACCCGCGTCATCCATGTTCAGGATCGCCACGGCAGCGAGTTCGGTTTCGGGCGTGTACAGAAAAATCACGCAGCTCACTGTCGTCATCGACGAGACGAACAGGTAGCGTGCCACATCGAGCAAGGCCGGCAAATTGATCGGCAAGGTCACGCGCCGGAAGGTATGCCACCACGGTCGCTGCAGGCTGCGTGCGACTGCTTCGATTTCGTTGTCGATCTGGCGCAGCGAGGTCGTCAGTGTCAGGTGGGCGGTGGTGTAAAAATGCGCGATGGTGGCGATCACCAGCAAGGTCATCGTGCCGTACAAGCTCCTGAGCGGATTGTCGGGTGCATTAAAAAACAGCACGTAACCGAGTCCCAGCACCAGTCCCGGCACTGCCATCGGCAGCAGCGCGAGGCTGCGAATGGTGGCGCCCAGGCTGCGCGGGACCGGTGATTTTTCAAGCAGGTAGGCGGTCAGGAAAATGAACGCGGTGCCGAACACGGTGACCAGCGCGGCCATGCGCGCACTGTTACGGAAGGATTGCCAGCCACCGCCATCGAGATGCTGGAAGTCGAAATGGGCCAGCGTCAGGCTCATGTTGTACGGCCACATCTTGACGAACGCGGCGTAGCAACCGACCCCGAGCAGCGCCAGCAAGAACACCGAGATGGCGATGCACAGCATGCCGAGCACGCCATCGCGCCAGCGATTGCGACCGGGCTGATACACCACCGAGCGTCCGCTGAGCTGGCCCGACTGACGCTTCGAGAGCCAGCGTTCGACCAGAAAACTGAGTATCGCTGGCAGCAGCAACAGCACGCCGATGATCGCGCCCTTGCTGAAATTTTGCTGGCCGATGACTTGCTTGTAGGCTTCGAGTGCCAGCACGTTGGTTTGTCCGCCGATGACTTTGGGCACGCCGAAGTCGGTCACCACCAGCGTGAACACCACCATCGCGGCGGCTACCACGCCATACCGGGCCGTGGGCAAAGTCACCGTCAGAAAGCGACGCAGCTTGCTCGCTCCCATCGTCTCGGCCGCTTCATACAAACGCGCATCGGCCACGCTCAGTGCCGCCAGCAAAATGAGCAGCGCATGCGGAAAGGTATAAAACACTTCGCCCAGCACGATACCGATCGGGCCATAGATCGACGCATCGCCTAGCCAGCTTTTGAGCAGTCCCTGATTACCGAACAGGTAGACCAGCGAGATCGCCGGCATCAGCGACGGGGCCAGCATCGGTGCCAGCGCGATGACGCGCAGGAGACGGCGACCGGGCAGGCGGGTGCGGGTCAGTGCAAAGGCAAATGCCAGTGCCAGCGGCAGCACGATGGACACCGTACCGAACGCAACCAGCAGGCTGTTGGCGGTGGCCATGTGCAGGCGCGGTTCGGCCAGCAGGGCAGTCCAGTTGGCCAGTCCGGCATAGCTGCCGTCGCGCGCCTGGGTGGTCATGCCGAACAGGCTGAGCAATGGCCACGCAAGAAAGGCCAGCATCAGCACGGCGATCACTCCGATCAGGCCGAGGGCTACCCTATCGTCGCGACTACGCAAGACACTCATTGGCAAGGCCGGGTGAACAGCCGCACTTTGTCCGGCAGCAGCGTCAGTGGCACGCGCCGTCCGGCTTCGAGCGAATCGTAGCCGGTGTCATTCGGACCGACATCGGCAAAGATCGACAGCCCGCGATCAACGCACAGTGACAGCGTGGCACGGCGAATGCCGCGATGGAATTCGACCGCATCAACGACAGCCATCATCGAGGTCGAACCGGCATGCCATCGGGTCTCGATGCGCACATCTTCGGGACGGCAAAAGAGCGTTGCCTGCTCTGCGGCGAGTGTCATGTCGAGTGGCAAACCGGACAGCATCGCGTGTCCATCACTACCGCGTTGCAGCGGCAACCAGTTGGCGCGACCAACAAAATCAGCGACAAAACGCGAGGCCGGATTGCGATAAATCTGCTCGGCGCTACCGCGCTGTTCGATGCGGCCCTGGCTCATGACGACGACGGTATCGGCGATTTCCATCGCCTCATCCTGGTCATGCGTGACCATGATGGTGGTGATGCCGAGCTTGCGTTGCAGGTTGCGCAGTTCTTGTCGCAAGCGTTCACGCACCTTGGCGTCGAGCGCGGACAGCGGCTCGTCCAGCAGCAGCAAACTCGGCGATGTCGCCAGCGCACGCGCCAGTGCCACGCGCTGTTGCTGACCGCCTGATAGCTGCGCCGGGTAGCGGTCTTCGGTACCGGTCAGGCCTACCAGATCGAGCAACTCGTCGACGCGGCGATTTTTTTCAGTGCGGCCGGTGCGCAGCGCGTAGCCAATATTTTGCGCGACCGTCAGGTTGGGAAACAGCGCATACGACTGGAACACGATGCCGTAATTGCGCTGCGCCGGTGGCAACCGGCCGATGTCGCGACTGCCCATGAGGATGGTGCCGCCGTCCTGTTTTTCAAGGCCGGCGATGATGCGCAACAGCGTCGTCTTGCCGCAACCGGAAGGTCCCAGCAAGCAAACGAATTCGCCCTTGCGGACATCGAGATCAATCTCTTGCAGCGCGGTGAACGCGCCGAACTGTTTGCCGACTCCGGCGATACGCAGCCAGTGGTCGTCGATGGGTGTGGTCATGAGGCGGCAGCTCTTTCGGACAGGGCAATGAGGCGGGGCAGGTAATGGGCAAAGGGCGGGACGACGAGGCCGACGACCTTGGCCGCTTCGTCATGACGGCGCAGTGCGACGGCGCGTGCGGCATGCGGATGGCTGGCAAAAGTCGCGGCGGCCGCGGCGTCCATCACGCCGCCTTGCAGCGCCAGGCTCAGGCGCGACGCATCGGACAGCGCGGCAAAATAGGGTGCTTCGGTAAAACACAGATAGCGCTTGGCATCGACATGCAAGCGGATGGCATCAATCACTTCGGCGGGCAGCAAGCCGCGCAGGTAAGGCACGATCTTGTATTGGTGCAGATCATCCTTGCCATCGGCGAGGTCCTGATCAGTTTGTTCGAACAGCATGTGGCCGAGATCATGCAGCAGGCAGGCGACGACCAGTGCATCGTCATCGCCTGCCTGCCCGGACAACCACGCACATTGCAGTGCGTGGTCGCGCTGGGTGATGGCCTCGCCGCCGTACAGACTGCCACCGGCGTGCTCGAAGAGTGCCGCGATGTCAGTTAGCGTGAGGCGCGTCGTCATCGATTACTTTGCTGGCTTTGGCTCGGACTTGCCGTCGTAACGACGGGTCCATTCGGTCAGAATGCGGTCACGATTGGTCGCTGCCCATTTCAGGTCTTGCTTGATCAGCAGTTGCTCGTAATTGGCCGGGATCAGCGGGTTCGGTTTGGCCACGCCGGGATAGGCGACGATGGCGAAGTTGCTGGCGAACTGTTCGTTGCCGGACTTCGAGGCAGACCAGTCCGCCAGCTTGCGTGCGGCATCCAGATTCTTGGTGCCCTTCATGATGGCGGTGGCTTCGACATCCCAGCCCAGACCTTCTTTCGGGAACACCAGATCGATCGGCGCACCGGATTCCTTGAGCTTGGCGGCGCGGTATTCAAAGGCGATACCGATCGGGAATTCGCCGGCAGCAGCTTGCTTGCAGGGCTTTGAGCCGGAGTGCGTGTACTGGGCGATATTGTTGTGCAGCGAATCCATGTAGGCCCAGCCGTCTTTCTCGCCAAAGGTGGCCAGCCAGCCGCTGACATCGAAGTAGCCGGTGCCGCTGGAGGCGGGATTTGGCATCACGATCTTGCCCTTGTACTCGGCCTTGAGCAGGTCTTTCCAGCTCTCCGGTTTGGTCAGGCCCTGCTTGGCGGCTTCAACGGTATTGAAGCAAATGGTCGCGCCCCAGACATCCATGCCGACCCAGCTTGGCGGCTTGGTATCATCGACAAAACGCTGGTTAAGTTTCTCGACACCCTTGGGTGCATAGGCTTGCAACATGCCTTCTTTTTCCAGTACCAGCAACGAAGTCGCGGCGACACCCATGACGACATCGGCTTGCGGCGCGGCTTTTTCAGCGAGCAATTTGGCGGTGATGATGCCGGTCGAATCGCGCACCCAGCGCAGTTTGATGTCGGGATATTCGGATTCAAATTTGGCTTGATAGGCTTTGAGCTGGTCGGCTTCGAGTGCGGTGTAGACGGTCAGACTGGTTTCGGCAAAGGCGCTGATACTGAACAGGCAAAGCAGGGCGGGCAGGGTTTTTAACAGCGACGGGATCTGCATTGGAGGCTCCAGGAGGGTGAGTGTCGTCATGACACCGGAGCTTCGGAGTGTAGGTAGTCAACATGACCTCATCGTGACATCTATACGACTTGGTGACACGATTGGTTTGGACGCAATCGAGTTGCACGTCATCTTGTGATGCATGCGCTTGTGGTACGGTCAGGGTCAACTCAAACACTGAAAGGAATCTCCGTATGGCCATCGGCTGGTTTACCGTACTTCAGGCAGTCCCGTGGGCAGATGTGATCAGCAACGCACCCAAGGTGGCCGAAGGCGCTAAAAAATTATGGAATTCGGTGGGTAAGAAATCTGTCCCGCCGGTATCGGTGAATGCCTCAGCGACGCAGGCGATGACGCCAGCGGCATTGGTCGACGCGCGTCTTGCCGCGACCGAAGCGGCCGTGCTAGCGCTCAACGAACAAATGATCGCCTCATCGGCATTGATCCGCGATCTGGCCGAACAGAATGGTCAGCTGGTGCGGCGGGTCGATGCGAACTGGCGCAAGGCGCGCTGGTTGTGTCTGGCGTCCGGGATTGTCGGGGCAGTGCTGGCGGTTGGGTTGATGGCGATGCGTGCGGTCGCGGGTTGATGTGGGGCGCTTGGTGCAATGCTCTGCGGTTATTGCACCCTACGAGATTACAACTGCGATTCTTCGCAGGGCATCACACCGACTGCCTACCCTTTAATACTTGCTAGCCGCATCAATATCCGCCAGCGATTCTTGCCCGCGCTGCGTGATGGCAAAGGTGCCGTCGTCGGCGTGGGTGATGTGGCCCTTTTTGCCGAGGAATAGCGCGACATCGGCCGAGAGGTGCGCCAGCGCGTCGGTCGAGACGGCGCGCAAGCCTTCGATGCATTGTTTCAGGAATAGCGTTTGCTGGCCTTTTTCGGTCAGCGTCAGTTGGCCGTCGCGGGCGTGGCTGATGAATTTCAGGCCGTTGAGTTTCTTCGAGTTGCGGGCGACGCAGGCGCTCGGGCGTTCACCGCGGGCAGCCTTGCCGATCTGGGTCAGTGCGTCGTATTCATCGGTAGTCAAGCGGTCGTCCATGGCATTTCCTGTCAAATATTTTTATGTGTGCGCATGGTACGCGCCGCATCGGCTGTCAGCAAGGTCGCGCCGGCTGGCGACTATCGGTTTGCTTATGTTTGTTAGCGAACAGACTGGCCTGATGCGGCCATTTACGTTGCTAATTTCGACTAGGGAGAGATGATGTTGAAGATTTCTTTTTACCTGAGTGCCGTCGCGCTGGTAGCTGGCTTGGGCGGCAATGCCGTTGCAGCCGATACAAAAACAACCACCATCGACGCAGCGTATCAATCTGACCGGACGCTTTGCCTCACTGGCCAGTCCAATCAGTCCGAAGCGACGTGCCTGAAAGAAGCCGCTGCCGCCCGCGATGCAGCGCGTGGCCATCAGCTCGATGATGGCAATGCGGCGTATGACGCCAATGCCCTGCGTCGTTGCGCCACGCTGCCGCCGGACGACAAGCGGGATTGCGAACGGCGCATTCATGGTGACGGCGTTGTCAGTGGCAGCGTGCGTGACGGCGGCCTGATACGCGAAACCACCACCATCACGATCGAGCCGGCCGCGCCCGCCAAATAAGCGCGCGTGTCAGAGCGTAGCGTTAGCGCAGGCCGCTGTTACGCGCATTCTGTTCGCGCTCAAGGCGGGTGATGTAACGCTGGATGACGGCCAGCATGGCTTTTGGCAAATCATGGAACAGGCAACCCAGGCGGCGACTGTGCTTGCCGTTTTCCATGCGCAGGTCGACTGAATTACGGATCTCCAGCGCGGTGGTCACCACCGTGCTGCCCGGCAGGTAAATCTGGCAACCCCGGTAGATGCGACCAATCGTATGGTCGAGTTGATGCTTGTCATCAATGATCGTAATCCCGCCGCCGCTGACATTGAGTAGCGACAGCGTGACCGGTTGCACCGTCTCGCCATCGATAATCTGTATCGTGCAGCGCAAGGGCGTCGCGAGCGGTGTCGCTACGCGATAGTATTCGCGCCGCTGCAGCCGGATCATACTGGTCGGTAGTGCGATGCGCAGGGCCGGCAGGTCACCGTAGCTGCACTCCGTAATGTCGGTCGCGAAGAACAGGATGCGGATGCGTTCGAGTACGGTTTCAAAGGAAATATTTTTACTGCCGAGTACATGTCGGGTGATTGCGGCATTGGCTGGCACGTCGAGGATTACCGCGTTGTCATCTTCGTCGACATGCAAGATTGAAGTAACGCTGGCTTCACCGGAGCCGCCGACGAGCATTCGCACCAGTTGGCGTTGCTCGCACAGTGCGCGCATCAACGCCAGGATTTCACGCCGTGAATGGACCTTGAACGGGCTGAGGTCAAGATCCTCGTCTCCGTATTCGTCTTGGGATATAGGCATCGGCTAATTCGAATAATGAAAAATCGTAAAGCGACGATCATACATTGCCGTCAGTCAATTTCGTAGCTTCAATGTGATAAAGCCATGCCAGAAGTTCGGCAATTGCCCGATAAAGTGCCGGCGGGATCTGATCGTCGAGATCAACCTGCATCAGCAGGGCGACCAGCTCTTTCGACTCATGCACAAAAACGCCGTTTTCTTTGGCGCGCTCGATGATTTGCGCGGCAATCAGCCCGCGTCCCTTGGCGACGATTTTGGGTGCGGCATCGCCGTTCTGGTAAGCCAGCGCAACGGCATTCCTGAGTGGAGAGTCGGGTTTAGTCATGACGCATATTCATCCGGCTTGCTCATCCTGCTTGACGGTCAGCAGGTCCAGCTTCGACCCGGCCGCTTCGAGTGCTTGCGACAAGTGCGCGCCATGCAGTCGCAAGGTCTGCGCGCTGTCCGGGTTGGCAGTGCGCACCTGCACTTGCACATGATCACCAATCAGCGTGATGGTGGCGGCGATCTGGCCCAGCGTTGGCAGGTCGAAGCGGACCACGCTCTGCCAGCTGCGCTCGGGCGCTTCCGCTGCCTTATCGGGCTTCTGCTGGTGCGCTTGCTCGCTCACTTCCCATTGCATCTGCTGGCCCGGCCAGACTTCGCCTTGCCATTGCACGCGGGGTATGTCGAGGGTATTGAGTTGCAGGTTGACGATGCGGGCGGTGTCGGGGTTGAGTCCTGTATCCGCAGCCGAAGCCGCAGCCGGGACAGCGCTGCGGGCGTTGATGTTTTGCGGTTCGCGCAGGACGTCAGCGAGCGGCCGTTCGCCGTTGGCCCACTGCTGCACATGCGACTCGTAAAAAATCCCGCTAGTCGTCAGCGCAGTCTGCAAGGCGGTGGCGATCTGTGCCGGCGGCGTCGCACCGGTACTCACCAGCGGCGTTTTGCCGAGCAGGGCAGTAGAGGTCGCTTGTTGTTGCAGACTGTCGATCAGGCGGGCGGTCGGACTGAAGGTGGCGGGGGCGGCACCTGGTTCGCCCTCCAGCAAAAACGTCGCTCGCGGTTGGGTGCCGACCAGCGTCAATTGCAGTTGGTCTCCCACCTTGGTGCCCTGTGGCAAATTAGTGTGCACGGCCGTATCGGCCAGCTTGACGATGAACGATCCGTCATCGAGCAGCGTTTGCACCGTGCCCTGAATTTTTTGACCAACAGCCAGTTGCGCCAGGCGAGCGCTGGCTTCTTCGCGCACATCGCCGATCGCCCCTAGCGGGTACAGCGACGCGAGCGGAACCAGCGATCGGGTTCCCACGATGTCGATCGGTGCCACCATGCCTAGCCGGCGAACTTCCCGCCATAAGCCTGAGACAGCTTGCGCTCGGTACCGGAGCTGTTCATCAGGATGGCCAGTTCCGCCATCCACGGTTCGGTGATGTCGCGGATCAGCCGGTCATGGGCCAGGATTTTCTGGATGATCTGGACTTTGCGCAGTCGTGTGGGGCCGGTCAGTGCGGTCGGCTCTTCGCCAGTTTTCAGCGAACTGACATGCCCGGCCACGCGCGACTCCAGCACCACCAGTTCTTCCCAGTCGCGTTTTCGCGCGGCGACCAGCATCTGGTCGGTGATCACGGCCACCGTTTCGTACAGTGACAAGACTTCTTGGCTATTCATAGTCAGTCAGGCTTTCATCAAGGTTGGTGCATAGGTCGACAAGTCGGGTGCGGCCTTGATCGGTGCCGCCGCCGGTGCCGCCTCTGCTTGCTGTCCGATCGCATCCCAGGCCGACTTCAGGTCCATCAGCAAGGTGTGCACCTCCTTCAGGATCTCCGGCTGGTTTTTCAGGTTGGCGATCAGCAGGCGATTGCTCATGTAGGCGTACAGCGCATCAAGGCTTTCAGCGATCTGGCCACCGACTTTTTTGTCAAGGCTGGCGCGCAAACCGTTGTCGATAATCGAGATTGCTTTCGAGATGGACTTGCCTTTGGCCTGAATGTTCCCGTCTTTCATTTGCTGTTCTGCGGTAGCGACGGCGACCAGCGCGCCGTCGAACAGCATCACAATCAGCTTGTGCGGTGAGGCAGACGTCACGCCGGTTTCCATGCTGACGTTGGCGTAGGCGTTGGCACCGCGTGAAGATTTTCCGAACATGGCATTTCTCCGTTAAGAATTCTTGGCGATTGCAGCCAGTTGCTGGGTCAGATAGGTGCTCGTGGTGTTGAGCTTGCTGATGACGCTGTCGAGCGCGGTATATTGGGCGCGATAGCGTTTCTCATTGGCGGCAATCGTCGCCTTCAGTGCGGTCTGACTCTTGGTATTCGATTTGATTGATTCCGAAAGACCGTCCGTGCGCGATGTCACAGGTCCATTTGCACCGAGCATTCCGGTTAGCAGTGTATTGAGCTGGAAGGCATAGCCCTGCGAGTAATTGATCGTGCCACGCGCACCCAGTGCGACGCCTTCGGCGACCAGGGTCAGTCCTTCCGAAGCGTCACCGGTCGCACCTGTGAGCAATTGGCCAATGCCCACTGCAGCTGCGCCATTGATGGTGCCTTTGACATCGAGTCCGCGAGTCGTCGTTGGCGACCCGCCAAACAAGGCCGCCATGGCCGTGCCGGTGGTAATAGTCGCAAAGGAGTTGGCGCCGTAGGTATTCGACAGGATCGACAGTACGCCGGCATTTTGGGTCACCTTGACAGCACTGCCGAGCGACGAGAATTCGGTTGCGCCATTGATCTTGCCCTGCAATTCGACTGCCAGCGATGCAAAACTGTAATTGCCAGCGGCGAGCGTGATGGTCTTATTTACGCCGTTGAGTTGCACGTCGAGCGTGTCGTTCAATCCGGTCGTGATCGCGGTATCGAAGCCGGCTGTGATCGTCGGGGCAGATCCCATCAGACTGGTTTTGCCATTGCCGCCAGTGACGCTGGCGGCCGATGCCGAGCCGGTCTTGTTCGACGAGATGGTCAGCACGCCGGCGTTGTTAGTGACCGTGGCGCTGGCACCGGCGTTCGTGAATGCGGATGCGGCATTGATGCGGGTCTGCACTTCGGCGGCCAGGTCGGCGGCGGTGGAGTAGGTTTTTTGGGTCAACGAGATACTCGCGCTGACGCCATTGAGCAAGACGGTCAGTGAGTCATTGCTACCATCGACGAGGAGATTGGCGACGGCTGAGCCGGTAGTTTTTGCGCTGCCGGCACCGGTAACAGCGCTCAGTCCGACGGCGCTGCCCTGTGTTGCAAGCTGCAATATGTTCACTGCATAGGCACCCGGCTTGGTGTTAGTGGTTGCCGCCGTGTAGGTGATCTGGCTGTCTGTAGTTTTACCGACCGCGGCAAACAGGCCTGCGATATCGGCATAGTGGTCCTTGACTGCTGCCGTGAGCTTGGTGCTGTCAAGCGTCAGCTCACCGGTTTTTTGTAGCGAGACACCGATCTCGGACAGGATCGAATACGCGCTGTTGCCACCTGCTACCGGCGCATTCAGCACGTTGCGAATCTGGGTCTGGATAGCGCGGATAGACGAGTCGCCGTTCAGCACGGCTGCCGTGTTGGTCGTCGTATCGAAGGCCGAGACAGTGTTGAGTGTTTCCGTGATCTTGTTAAATGCACTGACAAACTCCGTCACTGAAGCAGTGATGGCTGCTGTGTCTCGGGCCACGGTCAGGCTGGTGCTGGCACCGACAGCAGTCTTGCCAAGCAAATTAAGCGTCACGCCCGGAAGTACATCGGTGACCGTGTTCGAGTTTTTCGACACAGCAATACCGTCGACTGAAAATAAGGCATTGGCGGCGGTCTGGTTCTCGGTCATTGCTTGGGTGCCGGCAGGATCTTGTCCGAGCAATCCCGACAGGCCGGCGTCGCCGCTGACCGCAATTTTCATGCTGTTGCTCACACCAGAGTTTGTCTGGGTGAGTACCAGTCGATACGGTGAGGTGCCGCCATCATTGAGAATGGTTGCCGTCACGCCGATGCTTGCACCGTTGATCGCATCGCGGATGCCGGCCAGCGTGTTGTTGCCCGGATCAATCGTGACGGTTTTGACGCCGGCGGCGTTGCTAGTAAAACTCGACCCCGTGTATTTTCCGCTGGCCGATGACCCGCCACTAATCGTGCCGAAATCGAAGGTCAGGGTACCGCTGCCAACGGCCGTATTGGTAGTAACTTGCCCGGGTGCGACCAGCTTTTGTGCTTGCGCCAGACTGGTCACCTGCAAGGAATAAGTTCCCGGGACGGCAATCGAACTGCCGCTGGCCGAGGCAACGGTCGCATCCGACGAACTGACAGTCGCAGCCTGGAACTTGGTGATATTCGAGAGCCCGCTGACAGCGCTCTGGAAGGACGAGAGGGAACTCTTGACACTGCCCATGGCTGAAAGCTTGGCCTGGAAACTGGCTTGTTTCTTGGTTAACGTCGTCAGCGGTTGGCTATCGATCGCGATCAGCTGGCTGACAATCGAATTGACGTCGAGACTTGATCCAATGCCGGGTGCGGAAATGCTCATGGTGTCTGCTCTCGTCCGAGGTTATGCCTTGTCTTTGATCAGCAAGCCTTGCAGCTTGCTAATGTCTTTGGAGATCTCGACAGCTTGTGCGGTCGGAATTTGCCGGATCACCTTGCCGCTGGTGGTATCGACAATCTTGACCAGTGTCTGGCCGGTATCCTTGTCCTGGCTGAATTCGATGCCGTTCAGCGTCTCTTTCAGATATTTGTTCACTTCCTTGATCGATTGCTTGATCTCGCTGTCGCTAGGCGGCACCGGTTTTACAGTGTTCGTCGCCGTCACATTCATGCCATTATCCGCCACGACCGGAGTCGAGACGTTGGATACTTGCGGCGCTGCCAGTCGGGTTTGATCGACACTGACTGGCGCTGTGAATCGCACGCTCGATAGTCCGGTGATGTCCATTTTTTTCCCCTTCACAGTGAGAAGACGGAAAGCGGTTCCCCGGTTTCCGCCCTGAAAGCGCGGTCACGAATGACCGCTATTTTTTACGTGCTCTCAGCGACTTAACGTAACAACGAGAGTACACCGTTTGGCAACGAATTGGCCTGCGCCAGCATCGCCGTACCAGCTTGTTGCAAAATCTGGCCACGGGTCAGCTTGGCGGTTTCCGAAGCAAAGTCGGTGTCCTGAATCCGGCTACGGGAGGCGCTCAAGTTTTCTGACGTGGTTTGCAGGCTGGACACAACCGAAGCAAACCGGTTTTGTACCGCACCGAGTGAGGCGCGGGAGCTGCTGATACCTGCCAGGGCACCGTCGATGGCCGTCAGTGCTGCTGTTGCGCCGGCTGCTGTGGACAAGTCGATTGAAGCGATGCTCGAGACAGTCGACGAGACCGCTGCTGCTTGTGAGCCAGAAGCAGACAATCCTGCTGAAGTTGCGGAATTACCTGCGTACACAATGCCGCTGGCGCTCGTGCTGTTCAGCGATACTGTACCGTGCGTAGTTGCTGCAGTTGCAGCCACTGTCGCTGAGGGTGTGAACGCTTGCTTGCCGATTACACCGGCGAGGCTAGAAGTACCAAACTGAGCTACTGCGGTTGCGGTATTGGCAGTTGCGGTTGCTGTGTCTGCAGCGATGCCGGTCAGTGCGACCGTGAAGGCAATGGCAGCAGTCACTACGTTTGTACCAACGGTCGTAACTGCTGCACCTGTAGCCTTATTAATAGCGTTTGACAGATTAGTAGCATTTTGATTGGCAGTGCCAGTGAGATCGACCGCGCCAAGTGCGTAGGTGCCGGAAGCCGTGGTAATACTTATCGTATTCGCAGCAATGGTTCCTTGGGTTGCTGCCGTTGTGTAAGTTGAACCAACCGCTAGTGCTGTCGAAGCTACTGCACCAGTTCCTGCTGTTGCCGTCGTGCCAGTCCCGACGGTAAAGCCGATTTTGGATGCCAGAGTGGTGTTTAGGGCAGTTGCTACTGCTGATACGTTTTGTGAGTAAGCCGAGCTGACTGCAATGTCGCGACCGTCTATGGCCGACAGGGATACTGCGCCAGTGACAGCGTCAGCTGCAGCGGTAACGCCGCTCTGGGTCGAAACCGCATTAATTGCAGCTGCAATGTTTGCGCCCTGGCCAGCAGCCGTAGTACCGGCCGCAACGTCACCTACATTGACACCATTAATCGCGAAACTATTTGCCGCAACCGAACCGAAATTGGTCGCAGTCGCTGTCAACGAAGTGGTGTTGGCAGTAGCCGTTACGCCTGAGCTGGCAGTCACCCCGTTGATGGCGGCTGCTACTGAGAACGCGCTGGCTGTGCTTTGACCAGCCGCTGTGCCAAGCTGGGAGGCACCTACTTGAGCACCATTCAGTGTCAGATCGCCGGCCGCCAAGGCTGCCGTAACTGCAGTGCCGTTGACTGTGGCTTTGAAGCTGGTACCAACGCCACCCAGTTGGGAGGTCCGTGCGCTGGAAATTGAGTTAATGACTACTTGGTCATTTGTCGTTCCATTCGCACCGATCTGGAAACCTTGTGCAACGAACGAGCCGTCAAGCAACTTGTTGCCGTTGAACGAAGAATTTTGAGCGACGCGGTCGATTTCAGCAGCCAGCGATTTGGCTTCGTTGTTGATCGAAGCGCGATCCGATGCCGAGTTCGAGCCGTTGGCTGACTGGACAGCCAGTTCACGAATACGCTGCAAGTTATTACCGATCTGTGCCAGGTCGCCCTCAGCGGTTTGCGCCAGCGAGATGCCGTCGTTCGCATTGCGGCCAGCTTGATCTGAACCATTGATCTGTGAAGTCAGACGCTCCGAGATGGCAAGGCCGGCGGCGTCGTCTTTTGCGGAGTTGATCCGCAGACCTGACGACAACCGTTGCAGCGAAGTAGTCAGACCCGATTGCGATGTGGTCAGGTTGCGTTGTGCATTCAATGATGCAAGGTTGGTATTGATGAATGAGGCCATGATAATGCTCCTGAGTTAAGGGGTCGATGACTGCTGGCTATTTGAAGGCCCGGTCAACTTTGGTTTCCCCTCTGTGGGAGGGATGCAAACCGCTGTTGTAATCTTTATCGGTAGGTGGTCCAAAAAGTTTAATGTGGGCAACGATAATTAGTGCGCTCACCCGGTACAGCCCTTTTTTCCTGTTCGCCCCTTCGGCTGGATTTCATAAAACTTTAATACAATTTTTTCACTGCCATGGCGTCGATTTTTTTTAGAAAACTACATAAAATCAATCGCTTATAAATTTTCTTAAGAATTTTTCCAGATCGATAAAAAATTATTTCGTTTTTTTCGCTGGGCGTAGTCTATTTGACCCGAACGACGTTCAAAACGAGGGTAAAGAGGGTTTCGGTCGGTCTTCTCTGGTCTTTGAGTCTAGTAAAGTGCAATAACCGAAGGGCATTGCACCGAATGCACTGGTCGCCATCGCCAAGGCTTGCGTCTCGTGCGGTCGGTTGGCAAATATTGGGGCGCATCAATGCGGCGTCATAGCGCAATCTCTCTGAATGCCAAGGAAGGGGGAGTCCCGTTCGGCCTGTCGTCGCAATAAGGTGACTGACTCTGTGGTGCCATCCGGTGCAATGCCCTGCGGTTATTGCACCCTACTTTTTGGAGGTCGCTGTCATCCTTGACGAGATTGAACCGGCGTATCAATGGCCGAGTGTGTTCGATGAATACCGGTATTCATCGATCCTTCATTTTCCCAATAACACCAACGTCCTTTTCCAATCCCCTTCCCACTCTCGCAAAAAATCATGACTACCAAACGCCCGCTTCAACTGCGGCATCGGCACCCGATACACATCGTTCAATCCCAATGCCAGCGTGACCGGATTCCAGAGCGTCTTGTTTCTTGATTTTTTGGTGCCGGTTTTGACACGCGCCCCTTCGTCACCGAATATGCCACCGGCACCGTCAAGCGCTTGTTCCAGGTTGATTTTGAGCAGCGTGGCAAAGGCGATCAAGACCTGATCCTTGCTGATGCCAGCCTGCGATTCCTGCACGCCCTCGCTGACGACGGGGTCCGATGGTGGCAGCAGGGCGGCTGCGGCAGCGCGTTCGAGCTTGCCGGCCAGCCGTTCCAGGTCCTTTTTCAGGAAACGCAGTTCGTGCAACTCCCGGCGTATGCCCGGTGGCGGCAGTTGCGCAACGATACGGTAGACGTCTTTTGTGATTGTGATCAACACGTCATCGCTGCCAGCAGCCAATCTGCGTGTGTCGCCTTCAAAAAAAATGGGTGCCGGGTAGCCGCCGTTGGCGTCGCCGAACAGTTCTGGCTGGCTGGCATCGTAATCGAGCCAGACATAGGGGATCAGGCCGTTCTCGAGCAGGCGTGGCAGGTGCCACGGCTCGCGGGTTTGTTGCGTCAGCCAGTGGCAGGCTTGCGCGGTAGTTGCCCGGAACGGGAGATCGGTGATCGTCATTGCATGTCCTTTGTTGCGTGAGCCAACTTGCCGGTGTGGCTGGCAGATTATCGTGCAAGTACGCATGCAGGTGTCGGTCACGTTTTTGCAGGATTGTCTTAGCTCATGCTGCTTTTGGCGTGGTGCGACTTGACTCAACAAGCAGAATGCCTCGCCGCAAGCGAGCCATATTGAGGGGGCCCCACGCGCATTATCGATGTGGATGCCTTGCTTCCAGCGACCGTCCCGGATTTTTCCGCTGGCGTTGCTGGGACGACTGTTCGACGTGGTTCACGGGTTGCCGTCTGATTGAAAGGCAGGCTGACGGTAAAATACAGCCCGCGCGCGAACACGCCAACTTGTCGTTCGCGTATTTCCCACTACGAACCAGGAGGCAGTCATTACTTCGACGATTCAAGACACGCCCATTCTCATTATCGGCGGCGGGCTGGCTGGCATGGTAGCCGCGCTGCGGCTGGAGCAGGCCGGTAGTCCGTATTTGTTGCTGGAGGCGCAGACGCGCTTCGGCGGCCGTATTTTGTCGCAGCCGGTTGCGGCCGATGCCGGATTCGGCGTCGATCTGGGACCGACCTGGTTCTGGCCGCACCAGCAGCGAATGCGACGACTGTGTGCCGAACTGGAATGCGCGGTCTTTGCGCAGCATGTCGACGGTGATGTGCTGTATCAGCAGAGCAGCGTACAGCCGGTGCAACGCAGCGGTGAAGGAGAAGGCATGCTGTCGTACCGCGTGGAAGGCGGAACGCAGTCGTTGATTGCGGCGCTGACGGCGCGGCTAGATCCGGCGCGCGTGCATCGCGGCTGTCCGATCACGGGTGTCGCGCGCGGCGATGACGGCTGGTGTGTGACATCTGACGATGCCACAGGCGCGCAGCGGCAGTTTCGGGCGCAGCATCTGGTGCTGGCCGCGCCACCCCGCAAGCTGCTGCAGATTGACGGACTGGCGCAGTGCCTGCCGACCGGGCTGCCTGCAGCGTTAATGGCGACGCCGACCTGGATGGCTTCGCAGGCCAAGTTCGTGGCGGTCTATCCGGCACCTTTCTGGCGAGAGGACGGCTTGTCCGGCCAGGCCTTCAGCCGGGTCGGTCCGATGGTGGAAATCCATGATGCGTCGGCCACGGCCGACACCGGTTTTGCGCTGTTCGGTTTTATCGGCGTGCCGGCTGAAGTGCGGAGCCAGCACACAACGCAGACGTTGCAGGATGCCTGCCTGCGCCAGCTCGTCAGCGTGTTCGGCGCACAGGCCGCCACACCGGACGTGTCTTATCTGAAGGACTGGGCCCGGGAAGCGTGGATCGTCAGCGCGGAGGATATCGGCGAGCCGCCAAGGCATCCCGAGCTTGACTTGTCAGTGTGGCTGCCGCAGTTGCACAGCATGCAGTTGCATGTCGTTGGTAGCGAAGTCGCACCGGACGAAGGCGGTTACCTTGAAGGTGCGCTGGGTTCGGTCGAGGCATTGATGCGCACGTCGGGGCTGTTTGCCTAGGTTGCTATCTGGTTGGGTGCAGGCGGTGACCGGCGGTGACCGGCGATGTTGGGGCAATGCCGTATTTGCATTATGATCCTGGGCACAACCCGGAGATCCGCTTCGGTATAAGGAGACGCTATGTTCAGTCACATCATGGTCGGTACGAATAACATCGAACAGTCAAAAAAGTTTTACGATGCCGTCCTCGGCATGTTCGGCGCACGCGAGCCGCTTCGTAATAAGGCTTCGACGGGTCATCACCGGCTCTTTTACCGGCACCAGGGAAACACCTTCTGTATCAGCGAGCCGATCAACGGAGAAAAAGCGACTCCGGCGAACGGTGCGACGATAGGCTTCACCTGCACTTCGGCTGAGCAAGTACAGCAATTCCACGATACGGCAATCGCGCATGGCGGCCAGACTGCGGAAGACCCGCCGGGTCTGCGCGATGGCGGCACGATGGGACCCATGCACCTGGCCTATGTGCGCGATCCGGATGGCAATAAACTCTGCGCCATTTATCGGGCTGGCTGAGACCATCCGCGCGATCTGTCAGGTGCTGGATAGCACCTGACAGGCAAATCAATCACCGCTTCGCGGTTGCTGTTGTCGCCAATCAAATTCAAATTCGACAGGCGGTAAGTTGCTCTGTACCGCATCAGCCAGGCTGATGCGGTGGCCCTCGCATGGAGCAAAGCACGAACGAGGGCGATGGAATAGTTCCCGGTGGAACACCTTCTTCTACTGCACTTCTGATAATTAACAAAGGTCGCTCAGACCAGCGTCAAACACACCAAAAACAATCATTCCTGCCGCATTCGCGCAATCAACTAACGTTGCCCATGCCGATTGCCAGTGTGGATGCATTGCCGCTAGCGGCATTGGCGCACGCGCTCGCCAATGCTGCGCTAGCCGGGCAGGGCATATGGTGGAGCGACGGCTCGACCGGAGTCGCGCCGTCGCTGCATGTGTGGCGCGGGTTGCCGCCGACAAGGACGTTTGCGGGAAAGCTCAACGGCGATTGGGGTGAGCCTATTACGTTGATCCCGTAGGGGCAATAACCGCAGGGCATTGCACCGAATGCCTCGGTCACCGTCGCCAAGACTAACGACTTGCGGCGGCCCGCTCGCTGCAATGCCCTTCGGTTATTGCATCCTACCCAGATCGGTCCGATTGCCAGATTACTGCTCAAGAAAGCCGGAACCCGGGCTGACGGTATCGATACGCTGGCCGGTTTGCTGCTGGCGCATGTGCCGTCCGAATCGGGTCGTGCCGAATTGCTCGACGTCGTTGCTGCGCTGAAGAAAAAATCGCCCGGCAGCACGATGATGGCCAGTGCCTCGTCCTCCGGCAGTGCGGCTGCAGTCGCGACGGCACTGGGCAGCACGATGTCGACGGTGCCGCTGGACTCGGCATTCATTGCGGCGGTCGAAACACTCCTCACACGCGCCATCGGTGCAATTGCAAAAATCGTCATTCGGCGCGCTTTGTCAAAATGCAGCAACCGGGATACTTTCCTGGGACTCATTGCCCAGAGCATCGAGTCGACCAGCGAGCGAGTCCAGTTTCTCAAGGACGTGGCGGGCCTGCCGTAGCATAGGAGCCTATCGGACTTAGGGAGAATCGGCTGCAAAAATACCTGGACGGTCCATATTTCACCGCTTTCTTGGCCAATAGCTCGCTATTGGCACTGCGAAATCGGCAAAATCTGTCCTCGCCCAGCTATTTTTTCGCTTCGATTCCCTAAGTCCGACAGGCTCCTAGCCGGAATGCTTCATGAACGGGCATGTCGGGATGCGCTCCGTCGTCATCGCTACAGCATTGAGGTTGCAGAAATAGTAGGCGAAACGCGTCCTCCTCAAACGCAACCGGGTTGGGGTTTGCGTGAAACGGCAAGATGGCTTGACGCTGAAAAGTGTGGTCGATTCTCGGTGCAACCCGACGTGACGCGATCAGGACGCGTTGACGATAATTGCTGGCCGTGGCGCGAACAGGCATTCGGTTAGCGCCGGCAATATCCATTGGCCGGACAGGTGTTGGGAAAATGCCGAACTTATCACCTGGGTTTTGACACTCACAGTACGAGGTACGTTAGTTTGAGCTGTTAGTAGATTATCAAAGACTCGGAATTATTTGATCGGTGATCTCAACGGGAATAAATCTAAAATGGAATTAACTCGTCCTGGTTCAAGACCTTCTACGTCCCTGAGAGCAACTCTTGAGGCGACCGATGCGCCACCTCATCCAACGACAGACCGTTCTTCGCATTCAGACACGACGCAAGCGGTCAATCCAAACTCAGGCTCAAGCCGGGTGCCAATTGCTCGCGGTGGTGCTACGGAGAATAGGCTGCGAAGGCAAGCATCGCAGAGGTCAGGCACTGAGAAAAACAGCCCGGTTTCAGTCAAGGGTGAGACGGAGGCGGTGCCTGCCACATCTGCGGAAAGCCAATCCAGCAAACTCTGGAAAGCTCGGACGCCCCTTCAGATTGACGCAATTCAAGTCATTGATACCGAAGATCATCCATTCACAACCGGAATGCTTGTAGATGTTTCATCGATTGTCAAGAAGCTTCCTTTGAAGTCGCTAACTGAACGCGGTCGAACGGAGGCCACCTCTTATTATGTCAAGCCCACAGTAGGCCAAAATAGCTCGCAGCTAAAGCATATGGTTCGATACAACAAAGTTCATTTTATCGGTGGAGATCCTAAAAATGCGGAGAGGCTGCCTGCTCTGGTAAAGCTGCACTATGCTCTGGCAGATGTCACAGCAGGTTTGGCCTATCAACGTTTTTTTGGAGACGACTTTTCTCCAAAAAGTCGTCTGTTCAAATCGGCAACCGGAGAGCTCAAGGTGGGCTTGAAGATTCAGCCAAACTTCCAGGATTTTTCAAAGATCGAAAAAAAGATAGGCACGTTCCCAATTGAACCCTGGAATAAAGATTGGAGGCCCGATGATACGAGCTGGCATCGACCCACTGTGTCGATTCAAAAAGGAGGGGCGGCTGTGCTCCCTCCTAATATTGCTGGAAGTAATAAGGACTCCAACGATGTAGAGTTTGATTATTCAAATATGGAGGTTGTTGACCTTGGTAAGCTCGCCGCTGCTACGTGGTTTTTGGCAGAGCGAGATACGAATTCTGGTAATTTTGGTGTTGTTGCAACCGACAACCGGAACACAGTGAGAATTGTGAAGATCGATCACGGTTCATCGTTGTCTTTTGAAAGTACACCAGGATCCATCACCAGGAATAACGAAAAATTGGATGTGCCGCCGGAAAAAATGTTAACTCCAGAAAATTTAAAAGTAAGACTCGAAGACGTTGGCGGCGACTTCTCTGTTGAATCAAAGCCCTTCAAGGAGTTTGTTGCTACCGTCAGGAAAATCGCTGATATGACGGATGATCATTTGACAGCGCATATCGATGACATCGTGGGTGTTTACAAACCGATTCATGAGCAAGATGAGAATATTTTGGAATCAGATTTGCGGGCTCGACTTCAAGAACGATTGGATTTTGCCCGGCAAGCCATCAATAAGTACGACGCGGGTACCCTTTCTTAATAGGTTCTGCCGCATTAATTTAAAAAATCCGGAGTACTGGAGAGTGGAGGCAGTACCCCTGAAACTGGGTAGATTTACTCTGCCATGGCGTATAACTGTATTGCGCAAGTTATCCAAACGCCGTCAGCAAGGATCATTTGACCTTTATATATCACGTGCATGAGTTCGATCGCGATCAGTGTATGTTGTGCAGACGCGAAGGAAGTTAAGTTGAGCACCGGTTTGGTCACACGCTTTGATTATTGATACGCCACGAAATTAGCTTTACGTGCATCCTCGTCCAAAATTAACACTACAGACATCTCACAAGTTAGGTCGTCAATTTTGCTATGTGCATTGCATTTAAAGAAGCCCGTCCAACATCGGTAATGAGAGGACATGCGGATATATTTAATGATGTCAATGGTAATTGGTGCAAAACTCCCAAAGCATTATCATCAATAAGATGGCATCCAGAAATGTCCAGTATTTTTAATGGCATCTGACCTAAGTTAGTCATTGCTTGATTGTCAAAATGTGCGCATCCACTCAAATTGAGCGATTCTAATGATTCGAATCTTCTTCTATTTCTAAAGGTTGTTCGCCCGCCAATATTAACCCCAAACCTGGTGAGTAATGTGCAGTTTGATAAATCCAATGATCTTAACGGCAGAAAGGCAAGACTTATCATTCCCAAGTGGGTACGCATGCCTATACAAGATCTCAGGCAGAGATGTTCCAATTTCAGATTTATTAGGGGCGAAAATGGATTATCGGTAAGACTGGTGCAGCCACTCAAATCCAATGATCTCAGGGACTTACATTTTTTCAAATGTGATAACCCTGTATTTGTTATCCCCATACAATTTGATAAATCTAATTTTGTGATTTTTGACATCAATCCTTGATTGATCAATGAAGTTAATTCGTTATCATTAATCAACGGGGGTAGTTGAATTTCGCCAGAAAATTTTTTTCCTTTAGCTTTTGGATCACTAATCATCTCTCGTATTTCATCGAGCGTGGGATATCGGTATTGACGAGCTATTAATTTCAGGGATGCTATCAACGTGCAAGTCTGCGACAGGTTTTTACTATCTTTCGAGTTAAGGTAGCTATCAATTAATTGCAGATTATTTTTAGGAAATTCTCTGAAAGAACCTGCTGCCGCTTCTTGATTCCTCCGATACTCTTCCAATATTGGCTTGCATGTTTGTGAATGGTTCACACGCTCTTTTGAGTTCAGAAAACTGTGAATTGTTTTTAGAATATCTCCAGTTACATCTCGGAAGGAGCCTGCTATCTGCTGTTGACTCTTCAGATGCTTTTCTTCAATGGTTAGCCGCGAAAGATTTTGATGAAGCCACCGGCTTGAGGTGTCACCATCAATCATGCTGGCGTTAGATTTTTTCCGACCTCCTGTGCTTTCAATGACAGTATTTGTATTCGTGGGAGCCGTAAAACGGGCTACGGCGGGTGTTGTAACATCGGTCGTTAGTGCAGCGAGCGCAGCGGTATTTTGCGCGGGACTGATATGGCTTGAATCTATTGGTTTCATGGATGTCCTAAAAAGTGGGTGATACCTGAGCTCCCTTACCTTGATCTTCTATTGGGTCACATTTGAGTTGGAAAAACTCTGATCGCGAACGTCAACAGGACTGGGTGATAGTTGGAACGAGTCATAGGTGGACGGAATGCGGGAAACGGTTCCATGTAAAAAGCAGCGTGGTTTAAATTCCATTTTCGCTAGGTGTAGTTGTAGCTCCTTGCAATCGAAAATGGTCCAGCTCGCGGCATTAATGGAATGGACGCCCTCTTTCAAGAAGACATCGAGGTGTCAAAACAGGAGCGGCATCATCTTTCAATGAAAGGAGCATCCATCATGAAAATGACTATCGCTGGTATTGATTTGGCAAAAAAGCTTTTTAAGCTCACGTTGTGATAGTGATTAGATACGCCGAAAACAAGCCCACAAGAAGGCATGGCGGAGTCAATAAACAAGTGCAACACGTTAATGGGTCGTAGACGATTCGGCCTGTTTCATATTGTTGATGATCTCGCCATAGACTTCGAGCGGGCTTCGATAGCCGAGCACTTTGCGAGAGCAGGTATTCATCGGGTAAGCAATGGCGTCGAGATCGCCTTGCGTCAGTTGCGACAAGTTGGGTGTTGCACTTCAGTTTAGAGACTGCCCAGTATGAGCAAGCTTTGGCACAGCCGAATCCTTTGGCCTTCCAATTGATGATAATGGTGAAATTGGGATAAAGTGCATTGAATGAAGCCATGAAAGTCCTTATGTTAGTAGGGATAGGTAGAGTCTGAATTGGGTAGATTATTTTTTAATAAAAAAAAGCCCACGCACCTAATGGTGAGCAGGCTTGGTCTGAATTGACAAGTTTTGGCTCTGTTACATCAGCAGCGAATTTATTTCTTTTTGTACCGATTCCACAGCAGTCGTCCGACGAGAATTACAATAACTACCAGAGCAACCTTCAATGACAACAAGAGAATCACTACCTTTGCTGAGGCGGCACCAAAATTAAATAATGATGTACCAAGTGCAGCGAGAATCAAAAATATCCAAATCAAAGCTATTTCTTTCAGTGTGGTTGATGAGGTAAAAGTCAAATGAACAAGGCACATAATGGGAGCATTGAAGATGTTTTACTTCATACTCCAACCATTGCTACTATTCCATCTCAACAGTCTTCAGTAATTCGATTCGTAATTGTTCTTTTATCGGGCTAGTGATTAGATATCCACGTAGTAACCAAGCTTTCTCCTTCCTTCGGTGAGACTTCTACGATTGCGGCAAATCCAGCTTCAGAACGGGCATGTATTTCAATAACACCCGGTCGCGGAGCATCAGGTGACACGACTACATTCATAAAGGAGAGGCGTTCATCAATATTTTTTACGACACATTTAGCAGCCGATTGGCCATCCAGTTTACTAAGATATTTGCGAGGCTCTGTGCTCTTTGTATCAGATAAACTTGATTGCGTCCCTAGTAAGACTTCGACGCCATTCAAAATAAAAAACGTCGAAAAAGTAATGTCAATAATGGCATATAAAATGCTTGGAAGAGTAAACTAATTTAGGAGTCAAATATCAAAATAAATAAACGATAATGACGATTTATTTAGCCACTTGCGTGTTCCAAATCTTGAAGTCGCAAGCTAAAGTGGCTTTTGTTTTTATTGTTTTCTTTTTGCCTTCATCTGAACCATAATTTTCTATACTCTGTTCCATCCTTGCCAGATAGCAGTCCGATGCTTGCTTTGAGTAGATTGACGCGTCTATTGGTACTTGACGTGGCGGACATTTGTTTTGAGCCTGCAATTGGAGATTCAGAATAATAGTAGACAATCGATTATTGTTTTGAGCAAAGCGCGCTCCTTGCTGCATGGCACTCGTGTCTTTCCCCTCTCCCTCCGTATCTGACACTGCAATTTCTACGATATTACGATCAATGGTTGAATTCAAGGCCGCGCATGCCTCTGCAGAGCCGGACGATACGGGTGAGCATGCTACCAATGCACCGGCAAAAGGAATCAGTCCGAGCCAAAATCCAAAATTTTCAAGTTTGTTAAATTTAATTTTTGCCATGTTATTGCTCTCCCTATGTTTAATCGAATTGTTGCAAAACACACTCTCTAGAACTTGTTACGTCGTTACATAAATTTATAGAAATAGCGCTTTTCAATTGCCTCAACTACGGGCATCAGAGTCATTGCTCGCGATTGGGTCAAAACCAGCGCTATTTGAAATTGACTGCGTAGTTCCGCAATTCCTGCTCCATCTCGCTTTGCAATCTCTCGGGACTAATTATGCGGATATGTGGTATCCAATAATGCACGATCGGCAAGACCTGGTTAGGGTGGCCGACCTTGGCGGAAGCGATAAGACTTCCGTCCTCCAGTTCTTTTTCTATCAATTGATTTGCGATCAATGGACGTTGGTGGCGAAGGTGCTCAGCGCAAGCGCGGAGACGATTGCGAGTGATTTGATGGACATGATCGCTTTCAAGAGTGGTGTTGCCCGCCGGGTGGCGAGCGTATCTTTGTTTATGAACTTGATCGTTCCAAGGTTTCCCGTAGATCAATGCGGACTACGACTGTTGGCGCTTACTCGACTTTGACTTACCGGGCTGAATTTGACTGCCCCACATCGAATGTCTTCAATCCCGTGTTGGGTCGAGGTTTCTGAAGCGTATGAGTAGGGCAGAGATTTTCGGCTGCCTAGGTTAACTTGGCATCAACATCAACAATCACGCCAAAGCCAACGAAAAAATGGCTAAGCATCAACTAAAATTGTGACGATTTCGCTAAGAAAGATTACCTGTCTTGAACGCCGCGCCCGCCCACTGAACCTTAATAAGGTTGAGCGGGCGACGTAAAAAGGGCCACAGGCCGAAGCGTGTAACCCTGTGATTTAATGCTTATTTTTTTCTTCCGGGCCCGGACCCGGACTTGAATTAGCGACTAGCAGACCAAGACCACCCAACGGATACGAATAGCTTTTAGTTCAGGCACATTTTAATCAGAACAGCAAACTAATTTGCATCGTCCCGGTTGAGTAATGTCGATCGCACTTCTTTAATGTGCGTGCGACTGGGGATGATCTCGATAGCACTGTGGCACCTCCATCCGTGTAGGGTCGTAGATGTGAAACGGCTATTTTTTCCTTTTCTTGTCTTTCCATTTCTATGCCTCAATTAAATTTTCTTCTGGCGTACCCAAGCGATCTTGGCCCTTTTTCGTTCATTTATCCTTTCCATGCACCCGCCGGCGACGCGCATCTAGCATATTCCCAGGCCCATCGCGAACAACTAACGAGCGTCGAGCGTGACTGACAGTCTTGACGATTCTAAATCTTGTCATCAGGAAACTATATTGCCATGGAGAAAAATATAGCCCTTGGCGGCCTCAGTGACGACCGGATGGGAGGCCCATCCCGTGCCCTGAACGATGCCACCATGAGGCGGTACGGACCCCTGTTGCGCCTTTCTGATCAAATAAAAATTCATATTTTCTGTGACGATGTATTAGTCGCGATACGAACGATCAAGTCGATCCAGCTTACGCAACAATGAAGGCCATTCACGCGAAACAGGGTTATTAAGATCATTGACCCACTGTGCGTTTGTTAGCGCGACGACTTCTGCTGTGGGCATTGATAGACGTTGACCACTTGCCAGCGCCAGCATCTGGCTACGTGCCGATTTTTCCAGATAGAACATTTCAACGAAAGCATGGCCAACTGTTTTTTCGATCGTCAGCGTACCGTGATTACGAAAGATGAGCGCCGCATGCTGTTCCAAATTGATGATGATGCGATCGCGCTCTTCCGTCGATAGGGCAATACCTTCGTAATCATGGTAACCAATGCGGCCATGGAAACGCATTGCATGCTGAGTCAGCGGCAACAGTCCATCCTGACACATTGACAGCGCCATACCTGCCTCGGTATGGAGGTGCAGGATCGCTCCCGCATCTTTTCGCGCCATGTGTATGCCGCCATGTATGACAAAACCAGCCGCGTTGGGACGATAAATGCTGTCACCGATCAAATTACCGTCGAGGTCAATTTTGACGAGATTAGAGGCCGTGATTTCATCGAATGCCAGACCGAGCGGATTGATGAGGAAATGATGTTCCGGTCCTGGAACGCGCGCCGAGATATGACTGTAGATCAAATCATCCCAACCAAATAACGCGCACAAACGATAGGCTGCGGCCAGATCGATGCGGACTTGTTGTTCCTCTGCGCTGATGTTGCCGGCACTTACTGACTTGCCTGCCGGTAGCTCGAAACTACTGAAGGTGATTTTGTTGTCCTGCATGGCAATCTCCAAGGGTCTTTAACATGTCCTGCTGACCGGAAACGTACCCGGCATCAGAATATCCTGAGTAACTTTTTTTACATCCGAAACGCCGCAAAATGCCATCGTTAAATCCAGTTCATTGCGCAAGATAGTGAGGCTCCTGGTCACGCCTTCTTCACCCATTGCACCCAGGCCATAAAGATAGGAGCGACCAACATAGACGCCTTTTGCCCCCAAGGCCAATGCCTTGAGAATATCCTGACCTGTGCGGATGCCACTATCCATGTGTACCTCGATACGATGACCAACTGACGCGACGATATCGGGTAGTACAGAAATTGCCGACGGCGCACTGTCAAGTTGGCGACCACCATGATTGGAAACGATCACCGCATCGGCACCGCAATCGGCGGCCATGCGCGCATCATCGACGTCCATAATTCCCTTGAGAATCAATTTTCCCCGCCAGAGCCGTCTTAACCACTTGACATCATCCCAAGACAGCGATGGGTCGAATTGATCAGCAACCCAGGTCGCAAAGGAAGTCATGTTCGAAATACCATCGACATGCCCGATGATGTTGCCAAAGCCGTGACGCTTGGTGCGCAGCATGCCTAGGCACCAACGCGGCTTTGTCATCATGTTCTGCACATTGGCCATCGTCAGTCGGGGCGGTGCCGAAAGGCGGTTCTTCAAGTCCTTGTGTCGCTGCCCCTGGATTTGCAAATCCAGTGTCAGCACTAATGCAGAACAATTCGCCGCTTTTGCACGCTCCAGTAATTGCACGATGAATTGACGATTGCGCATGATGTACAGTTGAAACCAGAAGGGTTTGCTCGTGTGTGCAGCAACATCTTCGATCGAGCAAATACTGACTGTCGACAAGGTGAAAGGTATCCCGAAACGCTCCGCCGCTCTGGCTGCCAGAATTTCGCCATCGGCATGCTGCATGCCTGCCAGCCCAGTTGGCGCAAGAGCAACGGGCATCGACACCAACTGTTCTGCCATGCTCGATTCAAGTGTTCTGTTGGCGATATCGATCGCGACTTTTTGCCTGAATTTAATAGCAGAGAAATCGCTTGTATTGGCGCGGTATGTTGATTCTGTCCAGGACCCGGAGTCGACATAGTCATAAAACATGCGTGGCACACGTTTTTTGGCGAGGATGCGGAGATCTTCAATGCTGGTAATGATGGACATTTTTCAATCGCTCATTGGGTGGCTCGATGACATCAGTCGTGGCCAAAACGCGGGTCCCTGCCACGGCAACGTAGTTGTGATGCGAGCGTCGCGCTATCTTCACGTTTGAATGAAGCTCAATGTGGTTTTTCTAGAGGGACTCAACCATGGACAACTACCGCCATTGCCACAACGTGCTGGCGTTGTGAACCAAGACCAGCAATTCCCAGTTCGACGATGTCGCCGGGCTTTAGCCACACTGGTTCCGGTTTGAAGCCCATTCCAACACCCGGTGGCGTGCCGGTGATGATGACATCGCCAGGCTGCAGCGTCATGAATCGACTGCAATAGGAGATGATTTGTCGAACACTAAAAATCATCTTTGCTGTATTTCCTGTCTGCATCCGCTTGCCATTCACATCCAGCCATAAATCAAGGTTCTGCGGATCATTGACTTCATCTTTCGTGACAAGCCAAGGGCCTAGCGGTCCGAAGGAGTCACAACCTTTGCCCTTGTCCCATTGGGATGACTGAAACTGGAACGCTCGTTCGGACACATCATTCGCCACGCAATATCCCGCTACATAATCGAGTGCATCAGCCTCTGAAACATGACGTGCCTGTGAGCCGATGATGATGCCAAGTTCGACTTCCCAGTCGAGTTTGGTTGAGCCTATCGGCGCGATAATATCGTCGTCGTGCCCGCTGATGCAGCTGGTAGCTTTCATGAAAATGATCGGTTCTGTCGGGATCGACAAGCCGGCTTCTTCTGCGTGATCGCGATAGTTCAGACCGATGGCGATGAATTTCCCGATGTGATGCACCGGTGCTCCCAATCGTGGCGTACCCTCGACCAAGGGAAGCGAACGGGGATCGATCTTAGCCAGTGCGGCTAGTTTGTCTGGGCAAAGCTGTTCCGGAGTCAGGTCTGTGATCACGCCGGACAAATCTCGCAGTTCGCCGTCAGGGCCGATCAGTCCAGGCCGCTCTTTGCCAATGTGGCCATATCTACATAGTTTCATTATTAATAACCCATTCACGAAAGGTCTAAAAATATTTGGTTTGCGGTGTGTCGACCGGAATTGTTGATGATCGTATAAAACCGGATTGGACAGTCATTAGCGTCATGCCTGTGCGTTACATCAGAGATGCTGAAAAATTCCTGCATCCGTTGTAAAATATGGTACTACCGGTCATACCTGTACGGTACACTTATTTAAACTTATCTCCCACCAGTATTTTTAGATTTCGTTATTCCATTTTCGTCGTAAAAAGATAAACCATGAAACACGCTAAGCAGACCGCAACGCAGCGCACTGTAGAAATCATTCAGGAAGGTATCAAAGCCGGTACCTATCCAGTCGGTCAGGCGTTGCCCGGGCAACGCGTGCTGGCGCAAGAACTGGGGGTTGGAAGGCAGGCAATCCGCGAGGCCATCTCGGCACTGGAAGGATTGGGCTTCATCAGCGTCGAAGCAGGGCGAGGCACGTTTGTTGTCCAGCCGGATGAATCAGAAGCACGTTGGCGTTTCGCCTCGCAGTACACACTCGAAGACGTTTATGCGGTGCGTGCCGCGCTCGAATCCTTGTCGGTACAGCTGATTGCAGTGAAAGTGCCGCTGAAAAAAATCAACAGTCTGGATACGCTGGTCGATCAACTCGAAGCCGCAGTGGATGACGGCAATCTGGCTGCAATGAGCGCGGCTGACAGCCAATTCCACCGCAAACTGGCTGAACTGTCAGGTAATCCGCTGTTACTGGAAATTCTTGACACGTTCAATATGGTCATGACGGAGAGCAAGAACATTGCTTTTCTTGACACTTCGGAGACGAATCACCGATCCGTCGTTGCTGAACATCGCGGTATCGTCGCTTCGCTGAAGAAAAAAGATCCGGAAGCAGCTAGTAGTGACATGAAAGCGCACATCGTCAACGCGCAAAAACGCGCCCATCGGGTGCGCAAGAAAAATGCAATTTGATTCTGAGCAGTATAAATGTCAGGCAGTTCTGATCATTTGTTCCAGTCCAACATGATGTGGCGGAACAGTTTTTCCGCTTCGCCGATCCGCGCAACGTAGCAAAATTCGTCCGTCTGGTGCGCCATGTCGAGTTCTCCCGGCCCAAGAATGACGGTTGGCGGCATCCCTAGCGGCCCACGCAAGGCTGCTGCATCAGTGAAATAAGAGATGGTCTTTGGTTTGAGAGGACTGTCGAACAACGGCTGGCAGCGTGCGAATACTGTTTGTATCCAGGGGTTATCAGGTTCTGTAAAAACGCTGTCAATATCCAGGAGGGTTTGCAGGCCAATGCCCGAACCCATGCGGTTACACAGACATTGCCATATCTGACCGTGATCCTGTCCGGCAACGGTACGAATATCAATGGTCATTTCGGCAGCGTCAGGCACTGAGTTGATATTCAAACCACCACGTGCCGTTCCGACGTTGAGTGTCCCTTGTCCCATGAGCGTATGGGCCGGGGTAGAAAAATTGAATTCTTCCATCGCCAATGCAGCGCGTGCGATCTTGTAAATGGCGTTGTCGCCGGCTTCGGGCATGGATCCGTGGGCGGTCACGCCGGTCGCACTGGCTTTGAGCCAGAGCGCGCCCTTGTGTCCCACCATAGGTTCATTGCTGGTTGGTTCCGCCACCACGAGTGCTCCAGCCTTGCCAATGATTTCGGCCACATCTTTCAGGCCAGCCAGATGGAATGCGCCTTCGCAGCCGATCTCTTCGCCCGCCGTAATGATCAGGGTCAGGCCCGCGCTATCCTTGATCTCGTCGGCCACGGCGATCGCTGCGATGGTGAAGGCTGCAACACCACTTTTCATATCGCTGGAACCCCGACCGTAAAGTTTGTCGCCCATAATTTCCGCGCCGAACGGGTCATACCTCCATGGCGCTGTGCCCAGTGGAACCACATCGACATGCCCGGTGAAGCAAATGGGTGGCTTGTCAGGGTGCCCGCCAATGCGCGCGACAAGGGTGCTGCGGTGGGGTGCGAAGTCAACCAGGCGACAGTCGTAACCGGCTGCTGACAGCAGTTCCGCCAAGTACATCGTGCACTGGTCTTCATTGCCGGGTGGATTAATCGTGTTCATGCGGAGCAGAGTCTGTGTCAACTCAACAGCATCGTTGGCAGCGTTTCTTACTGAGTTGTCTGACATTTGCATCCTTATTTATTGAATACACGGATTACGCTGCGATTTTGCTGAATCAGTAGCTTCTCCAGCAGGCCTTGATTGCGGAAAACAGTTGGTGATAGCGCCGAGCGTTTCTATCCAACTCAAGCAGCAATGCTTAGCGGGTGATTTTTGCCTGGTCGGGAGCATCCAGTACTAGTTTTTGCGGCGCACTGTGTTCTTGCGTGTCTTCTCTGAAATGACGTCCCTCAATGACGGCGAACCGATCCGCATCATTAAGGGCAATCAAGCCGTGATGCCAGGTTCCCTTATGCAAGCTGATTCCCTGACCTGGTGATGTAATGAATGCGGTGATATTTTCCCACTCCGGATTGTCTCGACCTGTTGTTACGATAATAATAAAGCGGTGCATGCCCATTGGAATAAAAACCTGGCTGGCCTGCTGATGGCATTCAAGCTTTGTAATCTCCAATGGAAAGTGGCGTGCTTTTGCAATGTAAATCCCGATGACTGGACCACCGGCCTGACTATCCGAGTCAAAGCAGGCCAGTTCCGGATATCGCTCTGTCGTTCCATCGTTAATAAGTTCGGGTGCACAGCTATCGGGGTCGATGACCAGTCCGAAGCGGACGAAGTTTTTTGTGGTGACGCTGATGCATTCGATATGTCGCATTAAAAGATGAGCCCTAACCACTGCTTTACCTGTTCATGAAGATCTCCCTGAAACTCTTCCTTTTTACCCGCAGCAGTAATCCGGCCAAGACTTAACACATGGACGTGATCAGACATCCGCACAACGCGTCTTACATTATGGTCAATCAATAAAATCCCCATGCCGGATTGGGTAAATTTTTCTATCCACGTAAAAACTTCTTCGGCAATGATCGGCGACAGTCCGATGCTCGGTTCATCGATCAGACACATGCGGGGGTTTTGCATCCAGGCTTTGGCAAACTCCACCTGTTTCTGCTGTCCTCCGGAAAGGTCACCCGCTTGCGCTCGTCGTTTCTCGCGAACGGCAGGGAAGGCGGTCAGCACTTCCTCAAAGCGCTCTGCAATGACATCAGCGAATTTCTTCCTGCGCCCCTGCAGAGGTAGCAGAAGATTTTCCTCGACGGTCAGATAGGGAAACAGGCTGGATTCCTGCGGGATGCAGCAGATACCAAGATCAATCAATTGGTGCGGTCCTACCCCAGAGATGGACTCACCAAGAAAGCTGACTTTTCCAGCTTTTGGCGTTAAGAAACCACAGATTGTTTTCACCACCGTCGATTTTCCTGCACCGTTCAAGCCTATCAGTCCACTTACTTTCCCGGCATGAACTTGTAGCGAAACATCACGCAAGACGTCGATGTCCTGCGCATAGCCTGCTGTTACATTTTCGACGTTGAGTAGTAGTTCAGTCATGGCTGGAGTCCCCAAGGTACGCTTCTATCACCGGCGTGCTTTCCAACACGCTGCGGGTCGATCCCACCGCAATGACTTTGCCTGCATTCATGCAAACGGAGCGCTGACATAATTCGATAACAATCGGCATGTCGTGGCTGACGAGGACAAATGTCTGGCCCATGGCATGTCGGCGCCGTATGAAGTTAGCCATGGCTTCCCGCATCACCGGATGGACGGCGGCAAAGGGTTCATCCAGCAGCGCCATTCTCGGAGGTTTAATGAAGCACATGCCGAACTCAAGAAGCTTTCGCTGACCTCCTGATAACTCGCCCGCATTGAGATACTGGACGTGTGTCATGGCCAGTTCGCTCAGTAGCACCTGAGCGCGTTGATTGGCTTCCTTTTCGCTCAGTCCCATGGCCATACCCGCCACCAGCATGTTGTCCAGCGTTGTGACACGTCCGAAAACACGTGTCATCTGGAACATCCGTAGCAAGCCGCGCTGGGCCAGTTGAACCGTTGTCAGACTCGTTACATTTTCACCTGCAAAAATGACGTCACCGGCATCGGGACGGAGAAATCCCGACAGCATGTTGAGTACCGTTGTCTTGCCCGATCCATTAGGCCCGATCAAGCCGAGGATTTCACCTTCTTCGACGTCAATGCTGACACCGTCCACTGCTGCGACGCCGCCAAAATGAAGTGAAAGTTCCTTTGTCATCAGCAGGCTCATGTTGACTCCGTGGCAGTATCAGATTTGGACTTTTCACGCGGACGCCAGGTGGTAATCAGGCCCCATATTCCCGTGCGAAAGAACCGTGCGAACAGGATGACGAGCGCAGAAAAAACAATTAACTGCACGCCGCCAATTTCTCGCAACCATTCCGACGAAAGATAGACCAACAGCGCACCGAGGATCGGCCCCGACAGGGTGCCGATACCCCCGATAACGACCATCGAAATGACCAGTCCCGTTTGCAACAGAAGGCCGAGTTCCGGACTGACAAGTTGGCTGAATGTGCCATAGAGTGCACCGGCAAAGCCGCACATTGCGCATGACAGGGCGAAGGCCAGGGTTTTATATCGCACCACATCGATACCGCGCGTTTCCGCGCCGATTGAGTCATCCCGGATTGCCAGCCAAAAACGTCCAACTTTTGAGCGCATGAGCAGATAGAGTCCAATCAACATGAAGACCAGCACCGCCAGAAATAAATAGTAGTAACCGAGCCTGCTTTGCATCAGCGTTGGTACGTTCAGTCCTCGGTCTCCTCTCGTGAATTCATACGAATTACTGATGACGACGCGTGCGATTTCGGCAAACGACAATGTCGTCAGCGCCAGATAGGGCCCGCGCAGACGCAGAATTAGCCGTCCCAGCACCCATCCTATGAAAGCAGTCGCCAGCACGGCTGCCGGAAGGCCCAGCGCAAGCGGCGTTTTTAAATGGAAATTAAGCAGTCCTGTCGTGTAGGCGCCAAGCATGGCGAAAGCGGCAGGAGCAAGGGAGAACTGACCGGTGAATCCTGCTAGCAGATTCCATCCCATTGCCAGCATCGCGAAGTACATACTGACAATGACGATGCCGAGCAAATACGGCGAGCTCACGAATAATGGGATACAGGCCAGTGCGACGATCATGCCTAACGCTGCCTGAAAATCCGTGCGTAGCCTGTTGGCCCACAGATTACGAGGGGCGCTCATACTTCCCGTCCTTTCTCGCCGAACAAACCTTGCGGTCTGAATATCAGTACCAGGATCAGGAGCAGCAATCCGAACGCATCGCGATAGGCGTAAGACACATACACCGCGAAGAATGCCTCGAACACACCAAGCAACAAGGCTGCAATCATTGCCCCCCAAATCGAACCCATTCCACCGAGCACGACGATGACATAGGATTTGATTGCAGGAAACGCGCCGATATCTGGAGACGGATTGATGACCGGTGCTAGCAAAGCACCCGATAACGCCGCGAGCAAACCCGCGATGGCAAAAATCATGCTGGTGGTGCGTGTAGCGTCAATGCCTGCTAACGAAGCACCCAATCGATTTTGTGCGACCGCCTGGATTTGGCGTCCCCACAGTGACTTTTTGATGAACAGGGCAAGTCCGATGAGGACCGCCAGCGAGATACCTGCCGCAATCAGCTTTTGACCGTTGAGCATGATAGGTCCGATAGAGAATCGGGTGGTCTCGATGAGCTCCGGGCCGCGCATCGGATAGGGTCCGACGACTTTGTCGACAAGGTTGATCAGCAGAAGCGACAGACCGAAGGTGACGACAACGGCATATTCATCCTTCATGATGCTCCAGCTTGCATACCCGCTGTATAACGGACGCATCAGTGTGCGTTCCACCAGCCAACCGACAGCAGCGCCTACAGCCGCAGCGATGGGTAAGGCGATCCACGGCGAGACACCTAATTTAAGCGACACAAGTACGTAGGCATAAGCACCCAACATGTAGAACTCGCCATGGGCAAAGTTCACTACCTTCAAGACGCCAAAAATCATGGCCAGTCCGACGGCCATCAGTGCGTAAAACAATCCGAAGATCAAACCATTAACAAGCAGATCAATTGCCAGCATGACGGTCTCTTTCAAGGTTGTCGGCTGTTTGCCGTTTGGTCCATGGTGAAAGTGTTTCTAGCAACTCGGCGATCGCCAGAACCTGCCAGTCGGCGCTTCGTCTGCCGATGATCTGCAGGGCGAGCGGCGCGCCGTCCTCAGTGTGGCTCCATGGAATGGAAATGGCAGGGTGTCCTGTCAGGTTGAATGGCATGGTTAGTTGCGTCACTGCGGTATGCAGCGGATAAGTGCGACCCTCAATGTCGACGTGTGTCGCTCCGATAGCGGGAGCCGCGGTGCGCATTGTTGGACAAATCAAAAAGTCGGCCTGGCCGAATGCCGCGTCCACATCGTTAGCCAACCGGGATCGCATTTTCTGCGCCTTGAGATACCAGTGCCCTGGCAGAAAATTTCCGATTTCAAGCCTGACCCGGACATCTTCGCCAATGGCTTCACCGTTCTGCTGCAACAACGCGTTGTGGGTCGCGCTGGCTTCGGCACAAATCGTGTTTAACTGGATCGACGCTGCAGAGTTCATCCCGTCGATTTGAGTTACCGAGCAGGTTGCACCAGCTTCAGAAAGCGTTTCCATAGCTTCGGCTAACATCTCTCTCAAACACGGTGCTAGCGGCTGATCGAAGTAGCCAGCAAGCCGGGCGATCCTGCGTCCGGCCAGGCTGTCATAGCGCCAAGCCGGCATTGCCGACAAGTCCAGAAGGGCAGCAAACAGGGCTGCCGTATCGGCCACGGTCCGCCCCATGGGACCGACATGGTCCAGAGTGGGTGCGAGATCAAGCACGCCTTTCCTTGGCAAGACGTCGTAGCTCGGTTTGAAACCGACGATGCCACAACATGCTGCTGGCACCCGGATCGAGCCCGCCGTATCGGTTCCGAGGGCACCGTGGACAATGCCGGCAGCAATGGCGGCTGCCGACCCGCCACTCGATCCACCTGGGATTCTGTCTGGTGCGGCAGGATTGACTACTCTGCCGAAACGTGGGTTGTCGCTGGTAATTCCATAAGCCAATTCATGCAGATTGGTGGCGCCAATAAATGCAGCTCCTGCCCGTCGCAATCTTGCGACCACTTCTGCATCACGTAGCGCAATCGTATCGTTCAATGCGGCAGATCCACCGCTCAGCGGCCTGTCCGCGATGGTCATTAAATCTTTTATTGCCACGAGCATTCCACCCAAAAAGCCGGGTTCCCGTTGCGGTATTTCAGCTGCCAACCACGTGAACATGTTCCAGTGCGCCAGTTCCTTGGCACGATCCATGGCGTCCAGGATTTCCTGATCTGGTGTTACTTTAATGGCCAGTACCCGGTCCGGCACGCCATCGGCCACTGGCATGGCCGCTGGGCTGGCTACATAGGCAGGACAAGATGGAGTCGTCTGTGCACGGAAGTGCTGCAGCTCCGGCATATTCATGCCGAGTCGCTCAATCCACGCTTCTACCCGTTCGCCGTGGCCATAGCCAAGCCAGTCGACATAGTCGACTAACGATTGTCGCAAGTTGTTCACATGAGGCCCAATTTGGTTAAACGGCCCGGCCGCTGCCGGCCAGGCGATGCGGCGTTTTTATTTGGCGGGTTTTTGCAGCTTGCTGACATCGAGCGCTTGCCCCGGGCCCTGGATCAAATTGGTTTTTGAAACCGGTTGATTGACTTCCGTGAGCTGATAATTGACATATGGAATATCAGCCCATTGCTGGAAAGTGACGCCCGGTGTTTGGGAGAATGTGAAGTTGCCGCGAGCACCCTCGACGGTCATTGTTTTGAGCGTTTTGGTGATCACTGCGGGATCGGCACTCTTGCCTTGTTTGATCGCTTCTACAATGGTCAGTAGCGAATCGGCAGCCTGAAAAATGAGGCGATTAGGCTCGCCTTTAGTGCGTTTGAAATATTCTGCAGCAACGTCCTGTCCAATTTTCGGCATCGGCATTTTTGGATGATAGAGACCAAACGAGAGCATGTACTTTCCGGAGTCCTTGACGTTTTGCCAGAAATCCGGATAGTCGGCGAGGCCGGCCCCGTCATACATCCAGGTCTTGGGACTTGGTGCAACGCGTTGCTCATAGAGCTGGTTCATCAGGATGTAGGCAGCCGGTGGCAACATCACATTGACCACCATGTCGGGAGGATTTGCGCGCAGGGCGAGTATCGCTGGAGTGAAATCTTTACCTGTCCGATCCAGCGTCTCAAATTTGAAGTCGACTTGCGGGGCCTTCGCCTTGATCATCTCCGCCATTAATTTGGCTTGGCCGATACCATAATCGGTATTTTCTGCAAAGGCGACCACGCGCTTTACGCCCATGGCGACAATTGTTTCAGCCATTGCCGTGGATACTCTGGTGTTGTAATTTCCTGGATTAAAGACTTCGGGGTAACCTTTTTTTCGGACGTCGTCCGACCAGCAATTTGTATTAATGTAAGGCACGTTGTAGCGATGGGCGACTTCGATTTCAGCTAAACATACCGAGCTTTGATGTCCGCCTGTGACGGCAACAACCTTGTCCTTGACGATGAGTTTTTCAGTTGCAGATCTCCCTTTTTCGGGGATTCCCTGATTGTCTTCATAAACCAGTTTAATCGGCCGTCCGAGTACACCACCTTGTGCATTGATCATGTCTTTAATGATTTCAACGCCGTCCTTGACTTGCACTCCCTGCACGACCGAGCCTGGTGGGGATTGGGCGATGCTAATGCCGATGGCAATCGGCTCTTGAGCATGGGTAGCGCCACTGATAAATGCCAGAAATAGAGGAACGAGAAGAATGCGTTGCATGGTCGTCTTTCTAGAGTTGGAAATAGTGATGTCTCAGCCGGTCCTACCTCGTTCGTCTTTCTGGTCTTACCGGTACTACCACTTAATGTAATCTTATTATTTTTTTTGTGCAATAAAATTTTAGATCCGGGATACCCTCCTGAAATCGTATCTTTCGACAAGTGCGGAATGCCAGCCTTGGCGCAGATTATTGTCAGACATTGCATCGATAAGCTTTGGTTGGATTGCATCAATCAACATGACCAAGTGGTCAATGACAGCAATGGTCCTGCGGGGATCCGAAAACATACTGTGATTGCCACCGTGTCCATCACCCCGGCGGGGACACAATCCCCGTGCGGGGAGGTGTCTCCGCTTTTTTATTGATTGGAGATTCTCATGAAAAGCGGACGTTCCTTGTCGGATCTGGCTTTTGAGCTGCAACGGCAACGTAGTGCGAAGAACGATATAGTGGTGCGGTCGTCACTGATGATGTACCGCACCAACTTCATGGGTGTTCCGGATATGGATATTGACGAGAAGGGCGACGTGCGTCACTACGGCGTGAGCAAGCTGGCCCGCCGGTAACTGGCCGGACAGCCGATCTGGCACCCAAGATCGTCGACCCTCCAATGCTCAAGCGCTCCTGTGGATCGTCACGTGAAAGCTGTTCTTAAAGTGCGAGGAGCATCAAGCGATGGGTAATTGGAAAAACTGGATTCGGGGATTGCTGTTGACGTTGCCGTTGGCAGCACAGGCTCAGGTCGATCTGACGGCGCTAGGTCGCGCTATGGTCGGGCCACGGTCAAAAATACTAGTGCTGGGGACCGTGCATCTGCGCGAGATGCCAAAAGACTTCAATGCCGTATCGCTTGATCGCGTGCTCGACCGGTTGGCGACGTTCAGCCCCGACATCATCACCATCGAGGAAGAGTCTGGCGAGGAATGCGATCTCGCTGCCCGCCATCCAGCAAAATACGGCACGGATTATTGTGGGCCCACCGACGCGGCCAGGGAAGCCACTGGGCTGGACGTTCCTGCCGCCATCGTTGAAGTGGACATGACCTTAAAAGCCTGGCCGGCGCAACCGACAGCGGCGCAGCGGCGCCATCTGGCGGGGCTGTTTTTTGCGGCAAACGACCGCGTCTCGGCCTACGTGCAGTGGCTACAACTACCCGATGCCGAGCGCCGCTCCGGCGACAGCTTGAGCGCCGCGCTGGTGGAGATGCTTGTGCAGGACGGGAAACGCAACGATGAGAAATTCCAGTTGGCCGCGCGCCTGGCCGCGCGACTGGGTCTGCCGCGGGTCCACGCGGTCGACAACCATACCGGTGACAAGATCGATGTGCCAGACATCAAGGCGTTTGGCCAGTCGATTGAGGCGGCCTGGGGCACGGGCAGTGAGGAGTTCAAAGAGCGCATAAAACGAGAGCATGCCCTGTCGCAGGCGCACGATCTGCTGCCGCTATACCGCTACATCAACGAACCGGAACATCTTCGGGTATTAGCCGAAACCAACGTCAGACTGGCTTTGAACGCAACATCGCCACAAGGCTACCCGCAGATGTGGGTGGCCGGTTGGGAAATCCGCAATCTACGCATGGTGGCTAACATCCGCGAAACCTTCCGTGAGCGGCCAGGGGCTCGCGTACTTACCATCGTCGGGGCCTCACACAAACCGTGGTTCGATGCCTGGCTCGGTCAACTCCAAGGTGTGAACATTGTCGACGTGGAAAGAGTACTGGAATGACGCGATAGACGGCTTCTTGCCAATTCAGTCGCAGTTAATTCTGGTTGACCTTGATGGAATGCAGGCCGTCATACCTAGTTTGCGCGCAAAGTGATTGCCGGTTGGTATAGCCATTTTGCAATAGCGCGACTTTGGACGCTGTTTGTTGAAAGGCCTTATGAGCCTTGGCTCTGTGGCGGATTCAATATTGGCTATTATTCGAGCAAATTAGTCGATCGTTCGACTTTCGACATATGTAGTGGTGCCGCGCCTGGAAACCGGTGCACCATCCGCGACAGCCCGCTGTCCGGCAGCACCAGGCTGGACAGCGGTTTTATTGCCACGTCCTACAACTTCAAGTCACTCCGGCCAACGATGAGCTTTTACTTGTTCACCAGTTTTTTTGGCATGGTCAGCACGATCGCCGCAGCTATCACAAGCGATGTGGCGATGACGTAAAGCCCTATGTCAGTACTTTGGGTCATGTCCTTGATCCAGCCGACGATGTAGGTGCTGACAAAGCCGGCAAGGTTACCGACCGAATTGATCAGCGCAATTCCCGCTGCCGCTGCCGCTCCGCCCAGAAATGCCGGCGGTATCGACCAGAACTGGCTGAGAGCCGAAAAGATGCCGCCGGTGGCGACCGTCAGTGCCAGCACGACCAGTGCGGTGTTTTGCGGATAGAAAGTGCTGACGATCAGGCCGATGGCACCGACGACGGCCGGGATCGCGACATGCCAGCGCCGCTCGAACATGCGATCCGAATTACGTCCCATCAGGACCATGGCAATTGCAGTGACGCCATACGGAATCATCGTCAGCAAGCCGATGTCGAGGGCGTCGGTAACGCCGGAGGCCTTGATCAGCGTCGGCAGCCAGAAAGAAATCCCGTACAGCCCCATGATGATGCCGAAATAACAGGCACACAAGACCCAGACCTTGGTGTTCTTGAAGGCACCAAATACGCTGTGCGACTCGATGTTTTTTTCACCGGCGGCGACATTTTTTTCCAGCAGCGATTTTTCCGCCGGACTGAGCCACTTGGCATCACTGATTTTGTCGTTCAGATAAAACAGGACGATGATGCCGGTGATGATCGATGGAATCGCTTCAATCAGGAACAGCCATTGCCAGCCCGGCATGCCATACAACTGGTCAAACCGTTTCAGAATCCAGCCCGATAGCGGGCCGCCTATCAGGCCGGCGATCGGGATGCCGGTCATGAACAGTGCCGTGATCTTGGCACGCCGTGCCGATGGATACCAGTAGGTCAGGTACAGGATAATGCCCGGGAAAAACCCGGCTTCTGCCACGCCCAGGAAAAAACGCAACACGTAAAACATGGTCGGCGTTGTCACAAAGATCATGCAGGCCGAGATTGCACCCCAGCTAATCATGATGCGGGCGATCCACTTGCGGGCACCGAAACGATGAAGCGCTATGTTGCTCGGTACTTCAAACAGGAAGTAACCAATGAAAAAGATGCCTGCCCCGAGGCCGTAGACGCTTTCGCTGAATTTCAGGTCGCTCAGCATCTGCAGCTTGGCAAAGCCGACGTTGATCCGATCCAAATAAGCGAACACGTAACAGATGAACAGGAACGGGATCAGACGCCAGGTGACCTTGCTGTAGGTCGCCTCCTCGAAATCCTTGACCAGCGGCGGTACGCCGGTTGCCGTATTTTGCATGTTTGTCTCCAGTTATTATTTTATGGATTGCCCGGTGCGGATGACGGGTCCGGCCCGCCATCCTGTTTCTTGTTGCCCGGTCTTCTGTAACGAAGTTTTTATTCGAACATGTCGGGGCTGGTGTGTACCAACTGTTCGTAGATCGGTTGAAAGTGCAGCCAGCCGATGTATTCGCTGCCGACGTGTTCTCGGCTATAACGCGCTGCTGCCGGCGGCACCATCAGCGGCTTGATGCCGGTGGCTTCCACCAGCATTTGCTGCTTGCAGCAGCGTTCGAGTGCGATGAACCAGAACGCCGCAGCCTCGATGCTGTGGCGGCTGACTGTCAGTAATCCATGGTTTTGATGGATCGCCGCCTTGACGTTCTTGAAGTAATCCGCCACCGACAGGCCGGCGTTCTCTTCGACTGCGACGGCACCGGCTTCATCCCGGATCACGACATGATCTTCAAAGAATGCAGCAGCGTCCTGAGTGATCGGATCAAGCGGACGTCCGAGCGCGGCAAATGCGGTGCCGTAGACCGAGTGAGCGTGGCACATGGCGACGATGTCGGGATTGGCTTCATGCACCGCCGCGTGCAGTACGAAGCCGGCACGGTTCAAGGCATACTTGCCCTCGACGACCTTGCCGGTATGGTCGGCCAGGATCAGGTTCGACATCTTGACCAGTGAAAAATGGACTGCCATCGGATTGGTCCAATACAGTTCCGGAAATTCCGGATCACGGATCGTCAGGTGGCCGGCAAAACCGTAATCGAGATCATGCAGCGCAAACGCGCGGCAGGCTGCCACCAGGCGTTCCTTGCGATGCTGGCGCTCCTGCGCAAAGGTCTCGAAATCCGGGATCGTCGGAAAGATCAGGCCGGCCTGCTTCGGCTTGTAGATTGAATTATTCGATGGGTGGGCGCTGGTCCTGCGCAGTTCGTTTTGTTTAACAACGGTATTCATGATTACTCCAGACTCGGGTGGGAAGGCCACGCCACAACCAAGCGGTGCTGCCGCTTAATGGCGAGGTGAAAGGGAATATCGGGTTGTCGATGCCACGCCAGGCCAGGTAGGGCGTGCGACGTCTCGCTCAGAGATCGAGCACCAGCAGCTTGTTGCCAGCACGAGTGCTGCAGCGTGAAACGCAGACGGTCAGGTGATCCCGATGTTCTGCATCGCTGAGAATGAAATCCCGGTGATCGACGTCACCTGAGATGAACCTAACCTTGCAGGTACCGCAAAGGCCGGCTTCGCAGGAGGTTTCGATCGCAATGCCCGCGTGGCGCAGAACCTCGACAATGCTTTTTGATTCCGGTACCTGCAGCACGTCGCCGGTGCTGGCGATCTGCACCTGGAAATCATCGGTATTGGAATCTGCGGAAGCGCCCGCGCTGCCGGTAATTGCCGGGGCCTTGAAATGTTCAAAATGCACGCTGCCGTCCGGCCAGTGACTGGTGGCGCGGGCACAGGCATCCATGAAGCCGGTCGGGCCACAGTAGTAAAGATGGGTGCCTGCGGTATGCATCTTGAGCAGCGCGCAAAGGTCAAGACCGGCACCGGCTTTGCCGCCATCGAAATGCATGGTCAGGTGACCGGATTCGATCAGTGGCGCGAGCTCCTGTGAAAACGCCGCGAAGTCGGCACCCTTGCAGCAGTAATGGAATGCATAGTCGGCGCCGGTACGCTCGAAATGATGCGCCATTGCCTTGAGTGGCGTCAGACCGATGCCACCTGCCAGCAACAGGTGTCGGGTGGCGGTGCTGGCAATCGCAAAATTATTACGCGGCTGGCTAACCGTAATCAGGTCGCGCACTTTCAATGATGCATGGACCGCCTTCGATCCACCACGCCCGGCGTCATCGCGCAGTACCGCGATGACGTAGCGATGACGTTCTGCCGGGTCGTTTGCCAGCGAATACTGACGCACGATGCCGCCGTCAAGGTGGACGTCGACATGCGCACCAGCGGTGACTTGCGGCAGTTCGGCACCGCTAGGGTCGACCAGTTCATAGGAATTGATACCATTGGCTTCGCACCGGATCTGGCGGACCAAAAGGGTCAGGTGGGCCGGTGACGCTGCGTTCTGGCGCATGCCGGGATCGGTCATGGTGTTCATTGTGTCTCCTTGATGGTGATGAGTTTTACCCGGTGCCTGCAACGGCATCCGTACCCCGGATCAGCGGGATGTATCGGGTATCCCTTTGTTTTTTTCATGCTAAACGGCGTCCGCCGGATTCGTCTAATCGGATTATCAGATGGTCTCTATTGATTCAGCCGATAGGGTCTGATGCGGCACGGCCTCATGCCGGGTTGCCAATAGGTCCCATGGCGAAAATGAATTCGACAGCGAACGTCCCGGCCTTTATGTTGGAGACCAGCCTGATTTGTAACGCATCAGATGGTTCGATGAACCGGACAGAGGAGACCTAGATGGACACAAAAGTAGATAACGACAAGCGCAATGCCAACGTCAAGCCGCAGAAGCTCACCGCCTTCGGCGGTTATTACACCAACAAGGTGCCGGGGCACGATCCGGAACTGACCGAAACCGGGCCAGGGACGCCGATGGGTGAATACATGCGTGGGTTCTGGCATCCGGTCTGCATGTCAGCGCAGCTCGGTGACACGCCGCTGTTCCTGAAGATACTGACCGAGGAACTGGTGGCCTTTCGCGACAAGAGCGGTGCCATCGGCGTGCTGCATGCGCATTGCGTGCATCGTGGCGCGTCGCTCGAATACGGCGCAATCCAGGAGCACGGCATCCGCTGCTGTTATCACGGCATGGTGTTCGATGTTGATGGCACCTGCATTCATGTACCGTTTCCGAAGGGCGAAGAAAAGGAAGCGGAACGGTTTGCCTGCTCGATCCAGCAAGGTGCCTACAAGGCCTTCGAGCGAAACGGACTGGTATTTGCCTACATGGGTCCACCGGATCTGGAGCCGCCGTTCCCGGAGTGGGAAGAAAACTTTACCGTGGCGCCGGGCGACGAACTGGTCCCCTACAGTAATTTCCAGCATGCGAACTGGCTGCAGGTGCAGGACAATGCGGCCGACAATTTTCATCCGACCGCCTTGCATAACTCCTCCAACGTGGTCGATGAAAACTTCCAGGGCACGACTTTTAATGAAGTCGGCGCTGCCTCGATGGAGGTGCCTCCGGACATGCATTTTGTGCCGATTCATGAGGGGCGGGGCCTGGCCTGTGCTGGCGCGCGCCGGGTTGACAAGGATCGCCTGTTCATACGGGTCCAGCACCAGGCATTGCCGAACCTGAGCCTGCATGCCTATACCTCGGAAAGCGGCGTCGCCAAAAAGCACTTCAGCCGCTTCCATATCATTCGCTGGACAGTGCCGGTCGATGATGAAAACAGCGTCATGCTCGGCTGGCGCGTGATGGGTCCGGGCATCGACACGCGTGGCATCGGCGTGCGTGAGATGGTCGGATATGAAACCATCGATTTCCTTGAAGGTCAGGTTGCGATGCGCCGTCCGGAACGTTTTGGCGACTACAAGCTGGAAGACTTCCCACCGATCCCGGCCAACCATCGCGAGCGTGCTTGCTACAAGGATGCGCAACAGGCGCCTGGCGACTATGAAGCGATCACCACCCAGCGCCCCATCGCAGTTCATGCACTGGAAAACCCGACCAAGTTCGACGCCGGCGTCTACCTGTTTCGCAAGATGCTGCGTGACGCCGTGCGTGGCACCAATCCGAACGCCAGCGCCGAGAGTTTTTACAACTGGCTCAAGACCTGGAGCGGCGCCCCTAACAGCTATTGCAGCGGCAACGTGCTGGACGTGCCGCAGGGGGCAACGGTCGAAGACGAGGTACTCCAGCGGCGGGCGATCACCAAGCGCCTGGTGCAGATACTCACCGAGAGCGACAGCATGAAGGGCGACGTGCGAACGGCGTTCGTCAAGGCGCAGATGGTGGCGCTGGAAGTGTCTGCTGGACAGGTGCAGGCGACGGCGGCGCAGACGACGGCGGCACAGGCACAGGGCCTGTAGCATTTTTTGAAGCCGGTGCGGCGAATGGATCGCTCGCACAGCAATATGTTTTCTTTCCGCGTCAGCGGCGACCGCAAGGTTGATGTGGGAGGAGGATGTTAATTCACTGACTCTTCCCCATCCTGCATCCTCCGCACCACGTCAAAAAACGCCTTGATCACGGGCGCTTCGCGGCGCTCTGCCAGGCAACCGATTTCCATGTCGATGAACATCGGCGTGTCGGCGATTTCGATTACCCGGAAACGCGGGTCCTTGAAATTGCCGACATCGAGCAGGATGCCGATGCCCATGCCGTAGGCAATGGCTTCGCGCACCGCTTCCTGGCTGTCGATTTCCAGTACCCGGCGCACACTGACGCCGGCTTCTTCCAGATGGGTATCGAACACCTTGCGTTGCATGGAGGCACTTTCGCGGGTCACGATGCGCTGGCCTTCGAGGTCGCGGATCTGGACTTCGTGGCGCTCGCTCCAGGCGTGGCCGAGACCGACCAGCAGTGAAATCCGGGCCCGCCGATAGGGAATGGTAAAGAAACGCTGGTCACCCAGTTGCGGCAGGATGGCGACATCGGCTTTCAGTTCCAGCAGGTTGTCGCGCAATTCGCCGATGTTGCCAAAGGCGACAGAAACCATCACTTCCGGATACTGAAGGCCAAAGGCTGCCGCCATGCGCGTGACCTGCACCGGATCGAACGCACTGATGCGAATTTTCCCTTCCAGCAGGCCGCCGGCGGCGCGCAAGGTTTCCTCGGTTTCCGCTTCCAGCGTAAAGATACGCATCGTCATCACCATCAGCTTGTGCCCGGTATGGGTCAGTTCGACGATATGGCCATGGCGATAGAACAGTTCGATGCCGAAACGCTGTTCAAGAGCCTTGACATGGGTGGTGATGCTGGGCTGACCAATGAACAGGCTGCGTGCGGCCGCCGTGAAGCTACCGTGCAGCGCAACCGCGTGAAAACAGCGCAACTGGTGGAAATTGATGCTCAAGCAGGTCTCCTGTAAGAATCTGACCGATGGCTCGAGTGCGTACGCCGAGTGTCGGGCCGAGTGTCGGGCCGCATGATGACAGAGCATTGCCGGTTTTGCGCAGATTTGTTTTTCCGGGAGAGCGCACGGAATCTTGATTTCACGCTATCTGGGGTGTTGCTGTACTTCAAAGTTTTCGGCCATCTTCATGCGCTCGGTTTGCCACCAGCCCAGGACGATAAGGAGCAGGTGGCAAAGGTCGGTGCGTTGTCAGTTCGTCGGCAGTTCGGCTGCGATGTAGGCCCGCACGATGGCGTCGAAATCGGTATCGCCGACCAGTCCCATTGCGTGTGCTCGCGTCACGTCCCAGCAACCTGGCCAGCTGCGGATGATGCGCTCTACCGTCGGATCCGGCGCAAAGGTGACGTGCGCCAGCGGTGCCGAACCCGCGACTTTTTCCAGCGCGGCCAGCATGCCGGCGACGCTCACCGAGACACCCGGCAAATTGACCGTGCGGCTGGTGCCAAACGCGCTACCCGGCAAGTCATGCCCGGCGATCAGCGCATCGATCGCACGTTGTGGCGATAGCAGCCACAGACGGGTATCGGGTGAGACCGGACAGACCGATGCGACACCGTTGAGTGGTTCGCGGATGATGCCGCTGGCGAATGACGAGGCGGCCTTGTTCGGAAGCCCCGGACGCACGCTGATGGTTGGCAATCGCAGCACGCGGCCGTCGACAAAGCCGCGCCGGCTGTAGTCGTTGAGCAGCAATTCGCCGATGGCTTTTTGCATGCCGTACGACGATTGCGGATTCAGTGCGGTGGTGTCGAGCACGACCGCGGGCAGGTCGCCACCATACACCGCGACCGAGCTGGTGAAGACCACTTTCGGTTGGTGTCCGCGTTCGCGGCAGACTTCCAGCAGCAGGCGCGGCGCGTCGAGATTGATGCGCATGCCAAGGTCGAAGTCGGCTTCGGCATGCGAGCTGACGATGGCCGCCAGATGGAAGATCGCACGGGTATCAGTATCGATCACCTCGCGCAGTAACGCGCCGTTCGCGATATCGCCGGTGACCACGCGTACCCGCGCATCGCCGAAGTCATACGCTGCCACGACATCGATCAGCACCAGTTGTTCGATGTTGTGGCGTGCTCCATCGCTGCCGGTCAGCTGGCCGATGTTGAGTAATTGCAGAGCCAGACGCTGGCCGAGAAAACCGGCGCCGCCGGTGATGAGTACCTTCATGATTGCACTCCCTGCGCTGCCTTCAGCCACGCCAGACCGTCTTCGGTGCGGCCACGCGGACGGTACTCGCAACCGATCCAGCCGTCGTAGCCGAGCTCATCGAGTAGCGCGAACAGGTACGGATAATTGACTTCGCCGTCATCCGGTTCATTGCGGCTCGGGACGCTGGCGATCTGTACGTGGCCAATGCCGTCGACGTGCTGCTTGAGCGTCATCGCCAGGTCACCCTCGACGATTTGCGCGTGATAGAAATCCATCTGCACCTTGACGTTGGTCGCCCCCGATTCTTCGCGTAATGCATGCGCCTGCGCTTGTCCGCTCAGGAAATAGCCAGGCATGTCACGGCCATTGATCGGTTCGAGCAGAAGCATCAGACCGTGCTTGCCGAGCTCCTCCGCCGCATGGCGCAGGTTCGACAGGTATTGCTCGCGATGCATGGCCATGTCAGCGCCGGCCGGCACCAGGCCGGCCATCATGTGTAGTCGTGGCGTACCCATTGCCAGCGCGTACTCGATGCCCCGTGCCACGCCGGCGCGGAATTCTTCTGCGCGCCCTGGCAGGCAGGCGATGCCGCGTTCGCCGGCAGCCCAGTCGCCCGGCGGCAAATTGAACAGCACGTTCTGCAGCTGGTTTTCTTGCAGCAGCGCGGCGACTTCAGCGGGGCTGTGATCGTACGGGAACAGGAATTCGACGGCCTTGAAACCGGCCGCGGCAGCCGCGGCAAAGCGCTGCGGGAAGGCGACTTCATTGAACATCATGGTCAGGTTGGCAGCAAATCGGGGCATGGCAGTCCTTGAAAAAATAGTGTGTTGATAATCGCGTTAAAGGTCGAGCCCGAAGGTCGAGCTGAGGTCCTTGATTTGTTCTGCATCGAGCGGCCGGGTCGGCAAGCCGCGCAGCAGCAAAAACAGTTTGGCGGTTTCTTCCAGCTCTTCGGCGGCATACACGGCCGCTTCGAGTGTGCTGCCCGACACCACCGGTCCGTGGTTCGCCAGTAGCACGGCCGAGTGCTTGCAGGCCAGCTTGCCGATCACCGAAGCCAGTGCCGGATCGCCTGGCCGGTGATACGGCACCAGCGGCAAGCGGCCGACTTTCATGACAAAGTAGGGCGTCAGTGGCGGGATACAGTCATCGTGGTCGAGTCCGCACAGGCAGGACACCGCAGCCGCATAGGTCGAGTGCAGATGAACGATTGCGCCAGCCTTGCCGCGCTGGCGATACATCGCCTGATGCAGGAAGGCTTCCTTCGATGGCGGTTCGCCGCTCATTAGCGTGCCGTTATCGTCGAGCTTCGAGAGCCGTGCCGGATCGAGCCGACCCAGGCTGACATTGGTTGGCGTGAGCAGCCAGCCATCGGCTAGCCGCACGCTCAGGTTGCCGCTGCTGCCGGCGGTCAGGCCACGCTCGTACAGCGAGCGGCCGAACTCGACGATCAGTTCGCGCTGGCGCGCTTCGTCGGTATGGGTGTGGATCGCGATCGTCATGGCAGGCAGGCCCAGGCCTTGATGAAGAAATCCTCGCTGCCGAAGTTGCCCGACTTGAGTGCCAGCGCCAGCGGTGTGGCGCTGCTCTTGTCACTCCGATGGTCGTGCAGCACAGCGGTCCACGGCACGCCCGGATCGATTTCCGGACCAATGATCAGACCGCTGATGCCGAGCGCCTTGACCACCGCGCCGGCGGTTTCGCCACCGGCGACGATGAGTTGTCCGACGCCTAGCCGCACTAATCCTTGCGCGATGGCCGCGAGGGCGACTTCAACCAGCGTGCCGGCGCGTTCGACGCCAAGTTGTACTTGCACCGCGCGTACGGTTTCCGGCGTCGCGGTTGCGTACACCAGTATCGGTTGTTGACCCAGGTTTGCCTCCGCCCAGGCGAGTGCGGTGGCAACAACGTCATCGCCGCGCGCCAGTTGCAGCGGATCGACATGGAATGCCGGCGCGACGGCACGCATGGCGGCGACCTGTTGTTGTGTTGCCATTGAGCAGCTGCCGGCGATCACGGCACGCCGTCCGCCGGTGGCCGGCAGGCGGTCAGCCACGGTGTGCGCATCCAGCAAGCCGCGCCGGCGGAAATTTTCTGGCAAGCCCAGCGCGATGCCGGAGCCGCCGGTGACCAGCGGCAAGTCGGCGCAGGCCGCGCCGATGGCCATCAAGTCCTGATTCGAGACCGCATCGACGATTGCATAGCGATGGCCTTGCGCGCGCAGCTCGTCGAAGCGTGCGGCAATCGCATCCGTGCCCTGTGCGACGACGCTGTAATCGGCCAGGCCGACCTTGCCGCTGACCTGTTGCTGCAGTACGCGCACCAGGCTGGCATCGTGCATCGGTGTCAGCGGGTGATTGCGCATGCCGGACTCATTGAGGAGTTCGTTGCCGACGAACAGGTAGCCCTTGTAGATCGTGCGGCCATTGGCTGGAAAGGCCGGACAGGCAATCGTGAAATCGGTGCCGAGCGCGTCCATCAGTGCGTCGGCCACCGGCCCGATGTTGCCCTGCGGCGTAGAGTCGAAGGTCGAACAATACTTCGCATAAAACTGCTGACAGCCGGCTTGCTGCAGCCAGCGCAGCGCCGCCAGCGATTCATCCACCGCCTCGCTCGCCGGGTTGGTGCGCGACTTCAGCGCGATGACGATGGCGTCGACGTTGTCCGGCGGCGGACCGCCAGGCACGCCGATCAGTTGCACGGTGCGCATGCCGGCTTTCACCAGCATGCCGGCAAGGTCGGTAGCGCCGGTAAAGTCGTCAGCGATACATCCCAGTAACACGGTCATGTCAGTCTCCCCCTGCTTTGGCTGCAGGCAGCGTAATGCCAGGGAATACCTTGACGACGGCCGAATCGTCCTCAGCGCCAAAACCGGCTGCCGAAGCCTGCATGAACATCTGGTGCGCGGTAGCCGACAGTGGCAACGGGAACACACTCTTTTTTGCGTAGTCGAGCACGATGCCGAGGTCCTTGACGAAAATATTCACTGCCGACAGCGGCCGGTAGTCACCAGCGAGGATATGCGGCACGCGGTTCTGGAACATCCATGAACTGCCGGCGCTGTTGGAGATAACTTCGTACAGCGCATCGGGATCGCAGCCGGCGCGCAAGCCCAGTGCCATTGCTTCGGCGGCGGCGGCGATATGCACGCCGGCCAGAAGCTGGTTGATCATCTTCACTTTCGAGCCCTGGCCGGGCTGATCGCCTAGCCGATACAAGTTGGCGCAGATCGCCGCGAACAGATCGGTGCAGACGGCAAACGTGTCTGGCGCACCGGCAGCCATGACCGACATCTGGCCCGAGGCGGCCTTGGCCGCGCCGCCGGAGATCGGCGCATCGATGAAGCGCAGGCCCATCGCCAGCAGCTTGGTGCCCAGGGTTTCGGCATACTCGGGTGCGACCGTGGCGCTGGCAATAACGATCGCACCGGGTGCGAGATGGGCCGCAGCACCGTGTTCGCCGAACAGAACCTGATCGGTTTGCGCGGCGTTGACGACGACGATCAGGAGTGCTTCGACCCGGCCGGCCAGTTCGGCTGGCGTGGCGGCGGTGTGGGCACCGTCGGCCACCAGTTGCTGCACGACTTCCGGCCGGATGTCGTAGGCGTGGACTTCAAGGCCGCCCCGCAATAACGAGCGCGCCATGCCCATGCCCATTGCGCCTAGTCCGACGATGCCGACCCGCTTGATTTGTTCTGTCATGTAAATTGCTCCTGCTGAAGAAAAAATGCCCGGCCAACCGTGACGGCGTGGCCGGGCTGTGAAGAAGGAAAACCGCTTATTTGCTGACTAGCTTCGCAGGGACGCTCAACACCAGTCCGGCACCGGCAACCAGCACTGCGGCCAGCACGTAGAGGCCGATGTCGGTCGACTGCGTCATGTCCTTGATCAGGCCGATCAGGTACGGACTGGCGAAGCCGGCCAGGTTGCCGACCGAATTGATTGCTGCGATACCGGCAGCGGCGGCGACGCCGTGCAGGAACGACGTTGGCAAGCTCCAGAAGAGCGGTGCCGAAGCCAGTACACCGGCTGCGGCGATCGACAGGAAAACGATGGCGATACCGGTGTTGGTGGTGCCGGCCATCGCGCTACCGACCAGGCCGATCGCGCCCATCAGCATCGGGATCACCAGGTGCCAGCGACGTTCCCGGTATTTGTCCGAGCTGCGACCGAGCACCAGCATGCTGATCACCGCAGCCGAATACGGGATCGCGGTGAACAGACCGATGTTGAGCACGCCCTGAATACCGGCGGTCTTGATCAGTGTCGGCATCCAGAAGGTCAGGCCGTACTGGCCCATCACGCAGCAAAAATAGATCAGCGCCATCAGCCACAAGCGGCCATCCGAAAACAGCGCTTTCAGGCTCGGATGCGGGACCTTGTCGTTGGCGTCGGCGGCGATGCCGGCTTCGAGGACACGCTTCTCCGCTTCGGTCAGCCACTTGGATGAGCGGATGCCATCGTCGAGGTACATCAGTACGGCAATACCCAGCACGACGGCAGGGATGGCTTCGAGCACGAACAGCCACTGCCAGCCGGTCAGACCCTGAACGCCGGCAAAGGCTTCCATGATCCAGCCGGACAACGGGCCACCGATCAGGCCAGCCAGCGGGATCGCGGTCATGAAGGTACAGACCATGCGTGAGCGTCGTGCGGCCGGATACCAGTAAGTCAGGTACAGGATGATGCCGGGGAAAAATCCGGCTTCTGCTAGACCGAGCAGGAAGCGCATTACGTAGAATGAAGTCGGCGTCGTGACGAACATGAAACAGCCTGAAATCACCGCCCAGGTGATCATGATGCGGGCGATCCAGATGCGCGCGCCGACCCGATGCAAGATAATGTTGCTCGGGACTTCAAACAGAAAATAGCCAAGGAAAAAGACGCCGGCACCGAGGCCGAAAACAGTTTCGCTGAATTGCAGGTCGTTGAGCATTTGCAGCTTGGCGAAGCCAACATTGACGCGGTCCAGGTAGGCCACGATGTAGCACAGCATCAGAAACGGCACGATGTGCCAGGTGACCTTGCGATAGATGCGGGCTTCTTCGACGCTGGCATCGCTGCCGGCGGCAGCCGACGTGTCACGACCGGGCGATCGTATTCCGGAAATTGCCATTGAGTTGTCTCCTCTTTTGGGTTGGGTTAAGTGCTTGCATGGTTTTTATGATCGCGGACTGCGATTGCAGGCTGTATTAAATTTGTTCTTTTGTATGTTATGTGTCTAAAAATTGAACGTCAAGCTGTATATTTATCAGCTCGGTGCGCATGGTTACGTACAATTTGGCGTTAAGCTTTTTATGTACGGATAACTGAAATGGACACCATGGATTCAACTTCTTTTACCTTGCCTGACCCGGAACCTGAAGGCGATGGCTTTGTCGCCGGCACGCTCGGCTCGCGCGTGGCGGGCAAGTTGCTTCAAAAAATTCGCGCAGACCAGCTCGCGCCCGGTACCCGATTACCGTCGGAGCAGGTGATGGCGGTGCACTTCGGGGTCAGCCGGACAGTGGTGCGCGAAGCGATTGCATTGCTCAAGGCCGATGGCATCCTGAGCACGCGCAAGGGCAGCGGCACCTATGTGTGTGCCGCGCCGGAGGCGCTGGCAGATAGCAACGCTGCACTCACCGAGCAATCGGTGCAATCGCTACTGAACCTGCTCGAAGTACGGCGCGGACTGGAGTCGGAGACCGCTGCGCTGGCGGCATTGCGGCGCTCGCCGGGACAGTTGGCCGATATCGAACAGGCGTTGCGGCGTATCGAAGAGGCGGTTGCCTCCGGCGTCAGCGGGGTCGAGGAAGATGTACTTTTTCACCTGAGTATTGCGGTCGCGACCGGTAATCCGTACTGGGTGAAATTCATCAAAATGTTTGCCCAGCCGGCGCGATTAGCCGTGAAGGTGACGCGCGCCAACGAGGCCCGGCGCGAAGACTTTTCCAACCAGGTCCGCCTCGAGCATGAAAAAATCGTCAGCGCGATTGCGGCGGGCGATCCCGACGCCGCCCGCGCCGCAGCGGCCGAACACATGGAGCATGCGGCCGAGCGGGTGCGCCAGGCAGATCACGAATTCTGGCGCGGCGATGGTGGTGCGCTGGCGCGCCATCTGGTGCAGGAACAGTAGCGCGCCGGCAGCCTGTCGAACTTGAGCAAGCAAAGCCAAAGCCAAAGCCAAAGCCTGGGCCTGCTAAAAAAAGCGTTAATTTTTAAATGGGGGGAGTGTGCAAATAGCTGGTCGAGTAGCCCAAATAGCTGAAATAACTGCCGCGTAATCAGAGCATGGATTGTCGTCGGATGTTGCTGCAAATACTTCCGAAAAGTAAGCCTGACGGCCTTGTCCGAATACCATTGTTACGACTATCACCCCGGCGACGAATTTGATCTCAAAGGATAAATTGCCGAGGTGAGTGAAACGACATTGAGTGACGTTCATTTCTACGACATCGGCAGCGTACTGTTATCGCCCTTGCGCCAGTGCCGCCAGGCAGGCGGATCGGGGAAGGCGGTTCGAAGAAAACCGATGAACGCCCGTATCCGGCTACTCAGGTGCCGCCGGCTCTGGTAGACCGCAATGATCGGATCTTCTTCATGACATTGATGTTTCGGAAACAGCTCGATGAGGCGGCCTTGCGCAAGGTCGTCGGCGACCTGCACTTCAGTGAGGCGGGCAATGCCGAGTCCGGCGCGGGCGAATTCGATGAGAACAGACGCTTGATTCGACACGATGCGACTCTTGACCTGCAGCGGCTTTGCCATGTGCTCGCCTGAGCGAACCATCCAGAGGCTGGCTGCAATCGATGAGACAAAATTGACGCAGGCATGGTTTGCAAGGTCGTCAGGGTGAGAAGGTGTTCCGTGCTGCGCCAGGTAGGAGGGGGACGCGCAGATGATCCATCGCGTACTTGAAAAGGGCATCGCAACAAGCGAGGAATCCTTCATGTGACCGACATGGATGGCAATGTCGACGCCGTCATCGAGGAGGTGGGTCGAATCGATTCGCAGCAGCATTTCGACGCTCAGATTCGGATGTTGCAGGCTGAATTCTGCTACTTTCGCGGCAAGGACCGTCTGACCGATGATCGGCATTGAGCGGATGCGCAATGTTTGCTGGGCCGCCATCCCGGAAAAAACGGCTGCATCAGCCGATTCCACCGCTTCAATCGCTGTCAGCGCGGCCTGATAGAACGCCTCGCCTTCCTGCGTCAGCTGAATGGAGCGGTAAGTGCGTCGAAACAGGAGCACGCCCAGCCTGTCCTCCATGCGTGCAATCAGCTTGCTGACGGCCGACGGCGTCAGTGCCAGATTGCGGGCGGCCGCCGAAAAGCTGCCGTCTTCCGCGGCGCGAACGAAAACCTGCATTTCAAAGTAACGACTCATTGCCTCTACCTCTGCCTATGCCGGTGGTTCACTGCAACATTGAAAATGCATTGCGCCAGCTGGTTCGGGGATATATCCAGCAAGCCTGCCTGTGCCGCAAGTTCACACAAGGTTTGAAGACACGGAAGTATGCCAGCAGCCTGACAAGTCATACACTTGTTTTAACAAGGGATCGCTGAGTCCCGCAAAGAAATAACAGGAGACAAGTAATGACGACGCAATCCATCATCACGCCGACGCTCAACGCACCGCCTCATGAGTTTGACGCAATCATCATCGGTGCCGGATTCTCCGGCCTGTACCAACTGCACAAACTTCGCGACGAACTGGGACTGAACGTGCGTGTCCTGGAAAAGGGCGCCGGCATTGGCGGTACCTGGTTCTGGAATCGTTATCCGGGTGCCCGCTGCGATTCCGAGAGCTACTATTACTGCTACTCGTTCAATAAGGAAATCGAACAGGCGTGGAGCTGGTCCGAACGCTATCCCGAACACACGGAAATCCGGAAATACCTGAACTTTGTCTCCGACCGGCTCGACCTCAAGCGCGACATCCAGCTCGACACGGAAGTGAAATCTGCCGCCTTCAATGAGGCCTCGACGATGTGGAAAGTGGAAACCGTCGGTGGCGAGACCTTCCTGACACGGTTTCTTATCACCGCAGTCGGTTGTCTCTCGGCGGCCAACGTGCCGAAGTTCGAGGGCCTCGAGAACTTCAAGGGGGACTGGTATCACACCGGCAACTGGCCGCCTGAAGGCGTTGACTTTGCCGGCAAGCGGGTCGGCCAGATTGGTACCGGTTCGACCGGCATCCAGCTGGCACCGGTACTTGCCGGGCGATCGCAGCACCTGACCATTTTCCAGCGCACTGCAAACTACAGTATCCCCGCCCGCAATCGTTCCGTGACGCCGGAAGAAGTCGATCTGACCCGCAAAAACTACGATGATGTCTGGCGTCGTGCGCGCAGCGGCACCAACGGTCATCCGTTCACCATGTCGTCGCTGTCGGCCATCGCCGTCACTGACGCAGAGCGCCGCGCGATTTATCAGAAGGCCTGGGAACGCGGCGGGCTGCGGTTCAGGGCATCCTTCAAGGACATCCTGGCAGATAACAAGGCTAACGAGACCGCATCGGATTTCATTCGCGAAAAAATTGCCGAAATCGTCAAGAATCCGGAATTGCTCGAAAAGCTGACACCGCGTGACCACGGTTTTGCCACCAAACGCCCACCCATTGACTCGGGCTACTTCGAGACATTCAATCGAGACAACGTCTCCCTGATCGACCTGAAAGCCGAACCGATCGTGCAGGTGACCGAGAAGGGCATCCGGACAACGAAGCAGGAGTACGAACTCGACATCATCGTTTTTGCAACCGGCTTCGATGCGTTCACCGGCCCGCTGCTGCGCCTCAATCTCACCGGCAGTCACGGTTACGCGCTCAAGGAGGCATGGGCGGCAGGACCGCGCACCTACCTGGGTCTGCAGACGCCGAAATTTCCAAACCTGTTCACGATCACGGGGCCTGGCAGCCCTTCCGTACTGTGCAACATGCCGATCGCCATCGAGCAGCATGTCGACTGGATCACGACCTGCATCCGCGACATGCGTGCACAGGGACTGACGCGCATCGAGGCCGAACCGGAAGCCGCCGAACAATGGGTGGAGCAGGTCAACGCCGCAGCCAACGCGACCTTGCTGCCCATGGCCAGTTCGTCCTGGTACCTCGGCGCCAATGTGCCAGGAAAACCGCGGGTCTTCATGCCCTACGCCGGCGGCTTCGCCCGCTACACCGACATCTGCAACGACATCACGAAGAGTAATTACCGCGGCTTCGCACGAAGCTGAACGGCAAGGATCGGCTGCACGCAAACCGGCCAAGGTGCCGGTTTGCGGTGAGCCGTTGCATTCGATTGGATGACAGGAGGGTAGATGACAAGCGTACATCCAGATATTGCGGCGCTGATTGCTGCGGGCAGGGCTGCCGGCAGTCTGCCGTTCGAGGTCATGACTCTCGCAGAGGCACGACTGGCACATGCCTCCCGGCGCGCAACCCACCAGCTTGCGGCCGAAGCGGTTTCCGAGCGTCGCGACCTTACCGTAGCGGGTCCGGACGGACCCATCCGGCTGCGTCTGTACCGGCCGGCGCAAGCGTCGCTTGAGGCTGTCCTGCCATGTCTGTTTTTCATGCACGGCGGCGGCTGGATGCTTGGCAGTCTCGACTCGCATGACGCACTTTGCTGCCGCCTGGCCAATCAGGCGCACTGCTGTGTCATCGCCATCGATTATCGACTCGCGCCAGAAAGTCCCTTTCCCGCCGCGCTCGACGATTGCGTGGCCGCCTACATGGCAATTGTCGAGGACGCCGTGGCGCTGAAGATCGATCCCTGCTGCATTGCCGTTGGTGGCGACAGCGCCGGCGGCAGTCTTGCCGCCGTGCTGGCGCTGATGGGGCGTGACGGACGCATCCCGTTACCGATCCAGCAGACACTGATTTACCCCGCCGTCGACATGGACCAGAGCCTGGAAGACTACGGGCCGAACTCGGCCGGCATGCTCATTACCGGCGCGACGATGGTGTATTTCCGTGACCATTACCTGGTGCAGGTTGCAGACCGAAGCGACTGGCGCGCCTCCCCCATGAAAGCGGATTCACTTGCAGGGACGCCGCCGGCGCTGGTCGTTGTCTGCGGTCACGATCCGCTCAGGGCGGAAGGTCTGGCCTATGCCGAATGCCTGGAACGGCAGGGTGTCAGGGTAACGCTTCTGTCGCTCTCCGATCAGCCTCACGGCGTGATCACGATGACAAAGGTTGTTCGTGCGGCACTGGATCTCCAGGATGTCGTTGCGATGGCCTTGCGTGAGGCCTTCGCAGGGGCACCGAAAGAGCAGGAGGAGTCGGAAAGACGACGATGATCGTCGTTTGATCACACAACAGGTTCAATAGCCTGTAATAAAAACTACCAAGGAGACAGCATCATGGACCATACAAAAAACGGCATTGACCGTCGCAAGTTCATCGGGGGCGCCGTCGCCGGAGCATTGGTTGCGGGCTTCCCGCATATCGCCAGCGCGCAGGCAAAGGTGATCAAGGTCGGTATGTCGACGATCCTCTCAGGCCGTGTCGCTATCATGGGCACCTCTAGCCGGGCTGCCGTGCAGCTCGCGTTCAACCAGATCAATGCGATGGGTGGTATCGGCGGGCGCAAGTTTGAACTGGTCGTGCGTGATTCAAAGGGCAAGCCCGATGAAGCCGCAAAAATTACGCGCGACCTGATCAACAACGACGGCTGCGAAATCATCATCGACGCCGAGCCATCGTCCGGATCGTTTGCCGTGCATGAAGTCGTCCGCGACCTCGGCATCTTGTGTCTGCATACCTGCTCGGAGACGTCGTCGCTGACCGCCGATCCGAAACTGGCCGTAAAGACGGCATTTCGTTGCGCCCGGCAAGGCATTCACGACGCCGTCGCAGGCGGTTCCTATGCCGCGATGATCTCCAAGGAAAAGAAGTTGAAGCGATGGATGACCTGCTCGCCCGATTACGCCTATGGGCGTGAAAATACGGCGGAGTTCCTGCAGTATGCGAAGGTCTTCGACCCGTCCATCGAGGTGATCGACCAGGTCTGGCCGAAGCTGTTTTCGCCGGACTACACCGAGAGCATCACCAAGATACTTCAGGTCAAGCCGCAGGCGGTCTATTCCGCTTTGTGGGGTGGCGATGTCGTCGCCTTCATCGAGCAATCGAATATGTACCGGTTGTTCCAGAACACTGCCTTTTTCTCGGGCGGACTGGGTGATCCGCCTATCCTGGCCGCCATCAAGAATCTGCCACAGGGCTTGCATACGGCGTACCGCTACAACAGGGACTTCCCGGTGCTGCCGGAGAACAAGGCATTCGCCGATTCCTTCGAGAAGATCGCGCAGCATGAGGCAACCAACTGGGGCTGGCAAAACTTCGTCGCGGCAAATTTCATCATCGAAGCGGTGCGTCGTACTGGTGGGAAAACCGATTCCGGCGCGCTGGCAAAAGAGATCGGCGGCATGAATCTGAAAACGCTGTTCGGCATGATGACCATGCGCGAGAGCGACCACACGCTCATCAATTATCCGGTCGCATGGGGCAAGACGATTGCCAAGTCGCCCTGGGTGGTTGATCACGTCGATACCGAATGGTCAAAGATCATCGAACTCGAACTGCAATGGAAGAAAAGCAAAGGCTACGTCTGATTTTTTCCGTGGATGCTGGCCGTCGGATCAACGACGGACATTTTTCTCTCATTGAAATTACCAGTTGAGCGAAACCTTGACTTTTACTTCCGGAGGTTCCATTGGATTTTGAAGCTCTTTTTTCCTGCGTTGCATCCGGATCGTGTGTCGTCACGCAAATGTCAACGGCGTTGATCATCGGGATGCTGCTGTTCATGGTGGCATCGGGCCTGTCGCTGATTTTTGGCGTGCTTGGTGTGATCAACTTTGCGCATGGCGCCTTTTACATGGCGGGCGCCTATTTTGCCTATGCGGCGTACCAGCTCACGGCGAGTTTTCTGGTCGCTTTCCTTGCCGGGGCCATTGGCGTGGGCATCATCGGTGTGCTGTTCGAGCGCTTTATCATGAGCCGGGTGTATGGCAAGGATGTGTTGATGCAGTTGCTGGTCTGTTACGCGACGATCCTGATCTTCGATGATCTGGTGAAGATCATTGCAGGACCGGAGTACAAGATGATGGGGTTGCCAGAGGTATTTGCCTTACCGCCATTCGAGTTCGCCGGCGGCTTCATTCCGCCGTATTACGTGTTCATGATTGCCGTCAGTTTCAGCATTGGTGCCTGTCTCTGGTTCGTCATCGAAAAAACCAGGCTAGGCAAGATCGTCAGGGCTCTCGCCGTCAATCCGCAAATGGTCGGCGCTCTTGGTGTCAATACGACGCTGCTGTACGCAGCCGTGTTCGGATTTGGCAGCCTGCTTGCCGGTGTTGCCGGCGCGCTTGCTGCGCCGACCCGGACGCTGACGCCCGGCATGGGCCTGTCGATCCTGATCGAAAGCTTCATCGTCACGGTCATCGGCGGCATGGGTTCCATTACCGGTGCGCTGGTGGCGGCGCTGCTGATCGGATTCATCCGTGCATTCGGGGCGATCGGCTTTCCGCTCTTCGTCGACGGGATCATGTTCGGCCTGATGGCGCTGGTGCTGATCATCAAGCCAACCGGCTTGTTTGGACGAAAGCCGGTGCAGTGATGCAAGCAGGACTGCGCCGCGATATCCTCGTCGTTTTCATGATGCTCGGAATTCTCATTGCATTGCCATTCGTCTTTACGAAACCGGCCCTGCGTGATTTTTTGGTGTACGTCATGGCCTATGGGCTGCTGGCCATGTCGCTTAACCTTCTGGTTGGGCTGACAGGGCTGGTGTCATTCGGACATGCCGCTTTCTTTGCTTCCGGTGCCTACCTGTTCGGACTGTTGATGCAGTCCGGACGGTTTTCGATTCCGCTGGCAATGCTCGTGACGGTGCTTGGCACAGCGGTACTGTCGCTGGTCATTGGTGCCATCTGCGTGCGGCTGAAGGAACTCTATTTTTCGTTCATCACGCTCGCGTTCCAGATGTTCATCCACTCGGTCATTCTGACCTGGGTCAGCCTGACTGGGGGTGACCAAGGCTTGCGCGGGGGCATACCGCGCCCACCGTTTTTGGGTATTGATCTGGAGGACAGCACCTCGTTGTACCTGTTCTGCGTGGTTGTGTTCGTCGTTTGTGTTGCCGTGATGCGGCAGATCTGGCAGTCGCCATTCGGCTACACGCTGCGCCTGATCCGCGACAACCCGAACCGCGCTGTTTTTCTGGGCGTCAACGTTGTACGCATGAAGCTCGGCATCTTCGTTCTGGCGGGTGCCATGGCCAGTATGGGAGGCGTGCTGCTGGCGTTGTTCGTCTCCGGCGCTTATCCGGACTTCGCTTTCTGGACCACGTCGGGCGAGGCAATTTTCATGATCATGCTGGGTGGCACGCAGCTGTTCTTCGGGCCGATCGTCGGTGCGGTGCTGCTGCGCCTGCTGGAACATTTCGCGACCATTTACACGGGACACAGCGGTCTGGTTCTTGGTATCGTTATTCTGATCATCGTCCTCGGACTTCGCCAAGGTATCGGCGATTATGTGGTCGATTGGCTGCGACGTCGCAAGGACGGCAGGCCGGAATTGTCCGGCAAGCCTGACGCTACGCCAGCCGAAACAAGTACCGAAACGAGGGCAGGCTGATGCTCTCCATTCAACATCTCGACAAGACCTTCGGCGGTGTCCATGCGACGCGCGACGTCTCCATCGATTTCCCGGACGGCTCGCTGACCGCGATCATCGGCCCCAACGGTGCCGGCAAGACGACCTTCTTCAATCTGATTTCGGGCACCTACCGGCCTGATTCCGGCAAGGTGATGTTCGACGGCCAGGACCTCGTCGGCAAGTCCTGCGTCGAAGTGGTTCGGCACGGCATGGCACGCGCCTTCCAGGTCGCAGCCCTGTTTCCTAGCCTGACGGTCACAGAAGCCTTGACTGCAGCCGTCATCTCCCGCCAGCGGCAATCGTGGAAGCTGCTCAGGCGTTTTCCGCTGGCCGAGGCAAAGGAGTCGGTCGAGGAAATCATCGAGTTGCTCGGGTTGCAGATACAGGCCGGCACGCTGTCGCGCAACCTGTCCCACGGGGACCAGAAGCTACTCGACATTGGCCTGTCGCTGGCAATGAAACCGACCGTGCTGTTGCTCGACGAGCCGACAGCCGGGATGGGGCCCGACGAACGCTGGCGCATGATCGGCAAGGTACAGGATCTGTGGCGGGCAAAAAAAATGACCGTCCTATTTATTGAACATGACATGGATATTGTTTTCAAGATCGCGCAAAAGATCTACGTATTGAAGTACGGAGCGGTGCTCGCTCAGGGAACCGCCGAAGAGATCCGGCAGAACCAGGACGTCATCGATGCCTATCTCGGAAGTGACCATCGCCTTGCCCAGGCAGCAGGAGAAAACGGATGACCGACTCGCTGCTTCAAATTCAAGGTGCGGATGTTTTTTATGGCGCGAGCCAGATTCTTTTCGATGTCAATCTTGACGTCAAAAAGGGCCAGACCGTCGCGCTGCTCGGTCGCAACGGCGCCGGCAAATCAACGACCTTCAAGATGATTGCCGGTATTGCGCCGCCCTGTCGGGGCAAGGTTCTTTTTGCCGGTGCGATCGTCTCGGGCCGACTGCCTTTTCGGATCGCCCGCGCAGGGATCGGTTTCGTTCCGGAGGACCGGCAAGTGTTCCCGGACCACACGGTTGACGACAATCTGATCGTCGGTGCGAAGAAGGGCGCGCAGGGAAAAGACTACTGGAACCGGGATCGCATCTACGAGGTCTTCCCGCTGCTAGCCAAGATGAAAAGTCGCAATGCGGGCTACCTCTCTGGCGGAGAGCAACAAATGCTGACCATTGCCCGTACGCTCATGGGAAACCCTGAGCTGATTCTTCTGGATGAACCCAGCGAGGGCCTTGCTCCAATCATCGTGCAAGCCATCGGTGAGCTGATCAGGACCCTGCGCGACATGGGCGTCACGATTCTACTGGCCGAGCAGAACATGCATTTTTGTCTGGGCGTAGCGACCCACGCAACGGTCATCGACAAGGGACAGATCGTCTACAGCGCGACGATCGACGAACTGCGCAATAACGATGCAATAAAGCAGCGCTATCTCGCCGTCTAGCAGGGCGGCGTCAAGCCAAGCCACGCCAAGTCTTGCGCGTTGCTGGCGATTTTAATCATGATGACAGGAGACGATAATGGAGCGAGACGAGGGACAAGGCCGCGTTGCGGTCGTGACAGGCGGTGCGGGCGGAATCGGCAAGGCGACGGCGCAGGTGCTTGCCGATCGTGGCTGGCGCGTTGTGATTTCTGATCTTGACGCGCAGGCCTGCCAGGACACCGCAACGTTGATCGGCGGCCAGTCAGAGCCGTTCGACGTCACCGACGAAGTCGCGACTCGAGCGGCATTTGCGTTAATCGAAACCAAGGTCGGGCCGATTGAGGCCCTCTTCGCAAACGCCGGCCTGATCCAGGCGGGCAGTCGGCCCGAGGATTCATCGCTGGCCGAGTTCGACAGGATCATGTCGGTCAACCTGCGCGGGGTGTATGTGTCGTGCGTCTGTGCTGGCGCGTTAATGGTCAAGCGTGGTCGTGGCGGCATCGTGATCACCGGTTCGGTCACTGCTTCACGTACGGCTCCACTGCATGCCTATGCGCCATCCAAGGCCGCGGTAGTGCACATGGCAGCATGTCTCGCTGCGGAATGGGGCAGGGCAGGCGTGCGGGTCAATGCCGTCTCGCCTGGCTATGTCGCAACGCCTCCCATCCTTGCCAACATCAAGAGCGGCAAGCGCGACCTCCGGCTACTCGTTGGCGGTTCGGCGCTGGGCCGACTGGTCGAATCCGAAGAAGTCGGACGGACGGTGGCGTTTCTGCTATCCGATGATGCGTCTGCCATTACCGGCATCAACCTGCCAGTCGATGCAGGATGGCTCGCTGGCTCCCATTTGACGACCTATGGCGGAGTACGCGAGGCGCAAGGCGCATAGTGTTTCGTCAGGTGGGGTCGAAGAAGCAACTGGTCTCGCTCCTCCTTGAGGGCCGAGACCATAATTGGTTTAACTTCACGTTGCACTCGTGTTTTTTCTAATTCTATTTTTATGTGTTGACCGAGAAATTGGCATGGTGTGAGCATCGTCGCATCAAATCAGGCTCTGATTTATATCAGGCAGTTTCAGTCAAACTAATCCAAGCTGCACTTTCCAATAATGGCGGTCGCTTACATCTCTTCACAGCGGATACAAGTTGACGGGTCTAAAAATGGGTTCATGTCGTTATGCTGGACGCTCCTTAACCCGCAACGCAGGAGCACACCATGGAAACCACCCAAGCAACCACACGCATCCACCCACTGCTGGCAGGCGCTGCCGCCTCGGTGACTCTTGTCAGCCTGCTCGGCGTTGCAGCTCTCAGCGGCATGCTGCCGAACTCGAACAGTTCTGCCTCTCCCTTGGCACAAGCGGCACCAGCACCGGTGCTGGTCCAGACACCGGCAGGCCTGCAATACATGCAACCCGTATCAGCACCGATGGCCGCTGCCTATCAGGTCGAACCGGTTGCGCCGCCAGCCACAAAACCTGCCGCGACGATTCGTCGTACCTCGTCGCACCAATCCACCTATGCCCAGAACAGCAATAACTACCGCAACGACAATCGCCAGCCGACATACCAGCAGCCGGTACAGGCCGCAAACAGCCCTATTGGCATTGCCACCGGCGCTGTCGTCGGTGGCCTGATCGGTAATCAGGTAGGTGGCGGCCGCGGCCGCACACTGGCGACAGTGGCCGGAGCCGTCGGCGGCGGCTTTCTCGGCAACATGGCTGGCCAGAAATACGGGTATTGATTAGTCGGGACGGGCAAGTCCGCACTGGATTGAGTTTTTATTGGTTTTAGCATGACGACCCCGGTCATCGGTCCACAGGTAGGCGCAGGTCGTGGCGATCCATGCGTGTTGTGCGTTGTCGCGCACAGTCGACAAGGGCACGCCATCATCGATCTGGTGCTCAGTGAGGTGTACTGTAACCAATGTGTCGACGCCTTGGTCAGTGCGGAGGCCACATCGCCGAGCCTGTGCGGCAGCCGCTTCCCGAGCCGATCTAAACATGGTTTTGATGGCACGGTAGATCATGCTGTCGGACAGCCGCTGGTCGTTTTCCCTGGACCCGGCCAGCAACGGCTTTTATTGTCCGACTTCGACTGAATCGTTGATACGATCAAGCTCGGTGTGGCAAATGCACATACGCTCTTTGCAAATAACCCGACTTATTCTGTGTCTGCATTTTTGGCTGGACTGAATTCAGATTCGATCAGCTTTGATTGGGGACTTCCATTTTTCTATGGCCGTTCGGTCTACACGGCCATCGAAAGTAAAGGTGTTTCTGGCTCAGTTGGTCCATTCGTCGCTTATTAAGCACTTTGAAATATCACCTGACCGGTTGCCAATTTGTGCGCTCGCCCCTATTGCGTATTTATGCCGATGTCCGCACCACCTACCAAAAACCGACACGCAGTTCCAGTATTGAAGCTACTGGTGGTGCAGTCAACCAGCGGCATCTCGATGCAGCAAGCATCAGCGGTAGCTTTGCTGAGAGTGAGCGTCCGCAGTGGTACCGCTCTTGTTCGATTTGGTTGCGTCGCCAGGCTTTGCACGATGAATCGGTTGGCGTTCGGCTCCACGCCTCGAAGTGGGCGACATCTTTTCCTTGTTGTCCATCTCGACAGGATTCGAAGGATGTGGTGCCGGTTGATTTTTCGCCGCTGGAGGCCTTGGTCGATCGGGTGCAGGCTGTGCGTCGAAAAGTTGTGGCGGCGTGGCTGGCTTGCCTGATCTGGACACTGGGAGAGGATTTGGCGAAGACTGAGGCTGGACCATCGAGACAGGTCTCGTATTACCGTGTTCGTGTAAGGCTTCATTATCCGGTGTCATCGGATGGGGAAGGGCAGCAACTGGAGGGGCTGCTTTATTGAGCACGACAGGTGGAACGGATGCTGCTGGATGCTCTTGAGTTGTTGGGTGTTGATGGACCTGTGTCATTTCTGCATGAACCATTTGTGGTGGTGGCAACGCAGCCTGGGGCCGTCCTGCAACATACGACGGAATTGCCTGTGCAGAGATTGGCTCGGGAGCCGCAGCCCTGACCACCGGCGGCAGCGATGCGGCCAGATGTGCCTGTGCAGGGACGGAAGAGTTCACCGCTTGTCCGCTTGCTGTGGCACTTGCCGGCGCGACGATGGTGACGTTGGTGACGTTGGTCACGTTTCTAATGTTCGTCACATTCTTCGTGACATTGTTATTGGTGATGGCATTGTTGGTGACCGAATTATTGTTGTAAGTGTTGTTGCTATTGTTGTTGACGTGAATTCGCATCCCTTCATTCACCACTGGCGGGGCGCTGACGACGACCGCAGGTGCGGTGCCGATCGGTGCCGGAATAATCAAACCCAAACGCGACCCCGGTGGTGCCGGCACAAACACGCCTTCTGGCCCGACAGGTCGAATACCGACCGCCACACCCACGGTTACTTGAGCAACAGCGATGTTGATATTGGGTGCCGGTGGGACGAATGACACGCCTGGTGCGGCCCAAAATCCATTCACGAACACCACCGAGCCGCCACGGTTTTCATAATAGGGATTTACCCATCCGTAACCCGGTTGTGGCGGCGCGGCCCAGCGACCGTGTGCCCACACCCAGTTGCCCTGCCAGACCCAGTAGCCTCCCGTCCAGATCGCATCTGGATAGGGCCGATAGGGCACTGTTTCCACCAGCATTGGTGGTGGTGCCCATTGCACGCGAATCGGGGGCGGCTGATAAATCGGCGGTTCGACATAGACGCTCACGACCGGTTGTGGTGCCGGTGCCAGATAGACTGCCTCTGTGGTTGGACGTACATAGACTTGGGGTGGATAAACTGGCGTCGCTGCGCAGCCAGTCAGCAACATAGCGATGACGAATGAAGGTTTTTTCACGGATTGTCCTTTGTGGAAATGTGAACGCTGTGTTCGTTGGATTCGTTTTGTCCAACGTTTGGCAGGACGCACTTACATACCAACCACCTGTCAATATTGTAAGTAATAGTGACAACCTATCTGTGGTCGCGGCAGGAAAACTTCGACATCGAGCTCAAGCTGGAAGTCGTGCGCATGATCAAAGATCAAGGATTGAGCATTTCCAATGTCAGTAAAACCATGGATGTCGGACCGACCGCGATTCGCCGCTGGGTCGTGCAACACGATTCGCAACTGCTTGGCAAGCCGGGCATCGGCAAGCCGCTGACGTCGGACCAGCAGCGCATTCGTTCACTGGAACGCGAGAACCGGGAATTACGACTCGACGTGTCTATCCTTAAAAAAGCGTCGGCCTTCTTTGCCCGGGAACTGAAATGAGCCACCAGCTCGGGACACAGTTACACAGGGAAGTCGTATCGACTGCGGCCATTGCCAGTCGCAATCTGCCGCCGGGATTGATCGTACATACGGACCGTGGAAGTCGATACGCCAGCATCGAATATCAGGCCTTGCTGAAACGGGTCGGCCTGGTGTGCAGCAGTTGCCGAGCGCTTCTTCCTGAATCTGAGTCTGAAAATGGAATGCGTCTGGCGCACGCGATATGCCAACCAGGAAGAGGCCCGCAAGGACCTTACTGCCTGCATCGTCGACTTTTACAATTGCACGTGTTTGCACTCCCTATTGGGCAGCCTGCCGCCTTCGAACTAAGAATGGCAGAAAAACTTCCATTGAGGTGTCCGAAATAACTTGACCACTACACCAGCGGGTTGCACACCAGATAGTCGTTGTTGTTTAGAACTTCATCAGCGCAATCCGTCGCAGGCAAGGTGAATGCCGCGAAAAATAGATGAGCGATGAGCTTAAGTTCGATCGATTCCATCTACCGGAATGCCAGGACGGGTAATTGATTGAGAGTCGAGACCGAAAAAACATAAGCGGAACGGAAAAAAGCTTACGTTTTACTGCCATCAATAACTGCATACAAATACAGCCACTAACGATCTCAAAAACACTCATTTCCAAGCAGGAAAATTCTGCCTGTGACTCATGCCATGCGCCTCAGGGCGCGATGATCACCACGTGCCGGCAACGCACATTTCGAAATGGCACCAAATGGGTAGCCGCCAAATGTCGTCCTGATATCGAAATGGCATCATCAGATGATGTTGTTAATTTGAAACCTGTGACACATTTTGCGCGCAGTAACTATCGCTATTACTAAATTACTTGGCACTAGTTGTTTGCGCCAGCTAGTTGCTGGCGCAACTGAGTGGATGTTCTCAGCCTGACAGGCTTAACAAAAACTAGAAATCCTGGCACTCATGGAGCGGGTAACGACAATGAAAATGCCTTCTGCCGCATGACTCGGTACAACGCAGAAATCTCCGCCGGCTCACTATTCCCGCTGGAAAGTCGACGCATCGCCACATTGCTCCTTTCAAGCCCTGACCAGGCCACCTGGCATCACGCCATCGAGACCGAAAACATCCTGCAAAAGAAAACGCCTGCAACGGCACGCCGGCAAGCGACCTTGCTACGCCGTCGCTTGGCAACCCTGGACGCGCAAGCCTGGAACATGCTCGCCGACCGCGACAGCGAAGTAGTCATCCAATTGCTGATGGCCGCCGCCGTCAAGCATAGCCACCTGTTAGGCGATTTCATGCTCCGCGTCTACGCAGATCGCCAGCGCCGTTTGGAGCCCGCCCTGGCTCCATCCGATTGGGAAGATTTCCTCGTCGAATGCGCCCACTTTGATCCCGCCGTAGCGGAGTGGTCCGACACCACCAGGGCCAAGCTCTTCCAGGTCATCGTCCGCATTCTTGCCGAAGCCAAATATCTCGAAAGCACGCGCTCGATGAAGCTGACCCCGCGCTCGTTGCATCCCGAAGTGCGGCGCTACCTGCGCGCGCATGACGAATCCTATGCCCTTGACTGTCTGGAGCGCGTGAAATGACCCTCAGCTTTGACGAACGCCTCAACCAAATCCTGCCTAGGGTGACCTCGCGTGACTTCCTGGACAGCAAAGGCTTGGGCAACGAAATCGGATTCTGGATTTTTGACTATCCGCCGGACCGCGAGCTGGACATGCGCAGCTTTCTTAATGGAACCGTTTTGCCCGCGCTGGCAAAGCAGATGCCAGCCTTACGTGCCGACACCATCGACTTGCTCCAGTTAGTGACAGGAATTCTGGAAGGACGAAATCTGCTTGATAAAGCCATGGCGATGCAGCTCACTAAAGGCGACGACAGCACACTGGCCGCGTTACGTTCCGTCCTCAAGGAAGACAAGATTGCGCAAAAAATCGCATCCCAGCATGACATCGCCAATCTCGACTTGTTGATTTTGACCGGTGTCGGTTCCGTCTATCCGATGCTGCGCACGCATACCTTGCTGTCCGCACTGCATCCCATCATGGGCAACACGCCGCTGCTGATGTTCTTCCCCGGCCGCTATGACGGCCATTCGCTTCGCCTGTTCAACACGCTGGCCGAAGACCACTACTACCGTGCTTTCCGCCTGGTGCCAGAAACGACCTAGTAACAAGCAACCAGCAACCAGCACAGACATCCGCAATTTGCCAATCGGGACGAGATAACAATATGAACATCAGCGAACTTTTCCTCAAGCCCATCAACCGTCCCATCAACGGCGTCATCAAAGCCGACCAAATGGACGCCGCCAGTGTCTGGCAAGAGCTGGAAGAGTACGTTGTCACCAAGCAGATCAGCGAATACCTGCGCAAGTTCTTCGACGCTTACCTGGCAGCCATAGATAGTCCGAACGACGCCGTCGTGACCGACCGCATGGGTGTTTGGGTGTCCGGCTTTTTCGGCTCAGGCAAATCGCACTTCATCAAGATTCTGTCCTACCTGCTGGAAAACATCGAAGCGCATAACCCGCAGAACGGTGAGAAGCGCCACGCCGCGCAATTCTTCGACCATCAAAAAATCAAAGACGCCATGTTGCTGGCGGATATACAGCGCGCAGTGCAGGGCACCGCCGATGTCATCCTGTTCAATATCGATGCCAAAGCCGACAGCAAGACCGACCGCGATGCCATCCTGCAGGTGTTCTTGCGTGTCTTTAATGAAAAGCTGGGCTACTCCGGTGACGCACCCCACATCGCCGACATGGAGCGTCACTTGGTCGCCAAGGGCGCATTCGATGCCTTCAAGTTAGCCTTCGCCGCATCCAATGGCAGCACCTGGGAAAAGGAGCGAGACGCCGTTGACTTCCTGCGCGATGACGTCGTCGCAGCATTGGCACCCGCCCTCAAGATGACCCCCGAGTCAGCCGGCCTCTGGTTTGACAAAGCGCGTGACGATTACCGCATCAATATCGAAAGCTTTGCCAAGGTGGTCAAAGACTACCTGGCAACGCGTCCGGCAAATCACAAAGTCATCTTTCTGGTCGACGAGGTCGGCCAGTTCATTGGCGCGAACTCGCAGCTCATGCTCAGCCTGCAGACCATCACCGAGCAGCTGGGTACCCAATGCAAGGGACGCGCCTGGGTCATCGTCACCAGTCAAGCCGATATCGACGCCGCCATTGGCGACGCCAATCTGGCAAAGAGCCAGGACTTTTCCAAAATTCAAGGGCGTTTTCACACGCGGCTTTCGCTGGCCAGCAGCAATACCGACGAAGTCATCAGTGAACGCCTGCTGACCAAAACAGAACCCGCCCACGTTTTGCTGCGCGATGCCTTTGCCAGCAAAAGCGACGTGATCAATAACCAGCTAAGTTTTGTGGGCAATTCCGTCAGCCTGCGTGGCTACAAGGATGCGGCCGAGTTTGTCGCCACCTATCCGTTTGCGCCATACCAGTTCACGCTACTGCAAAAGATTTTCGAATCCATCCGCAAGGTGGGCGCCACCGGCAAACACCTTTCGCAGGGTGAACGCTCCTTGCTGGATGCATTTCAAGCCGCTGCAGTCAGCAATGCCAGCAAGGGCATGGATGTGCTGGTGCCCCTATACGACTTTTATTCCTCTATCGAGAGTTTCATCGACGGCGCGGCAAAGCGCTCCATTGACCAGGCCCCAGAGAATCCGGGCTTGCAGGCCTATGACAGCCAGCTGCTCAAAGCGATGTTCCTGATCCGCTACATCCCGGACATCGTCAAGCCCACTATCGATAATCTGGCAACCCTGTGCATCGACCAGATTGACGCCGACAAGCTCGCCTTGAAGCGCAAGATTCAGGAAAGCCTGGCGCGACTGGAGCAGCAGCGCCTGGTCAGCCGCAACGGCGACCTCTGGTTCTTCCTGACCAACGAAGAGCGCGATGTCGCCCGAGAAATTGGTCACGTCGATGTCTCGGCCTCCGAAAAATCCCGCGTCCTGGCAGAGCTGATTTATGACGACATCCTGAGTGCCCAAACCAAGGTGCGCCACCGTGACACCAAGGCCGACTACGAATTCAACCGCCTGCTGGATGGAGCGCCGTGGCGTCAAGCGAACAACGCCCTCAACTTTGAATTGCTTACTCCTTTGGGCGATGAATACGAGCGCCTGCAACCGGCCCGCTGCATTTTGCGCAGCAGCGAGGGTAACGGACGCGCCATCATCCGCCTGGACGAAGGCGAGCGGCTGGACATCGAACTGGCGCTCTACCTGCAAATAGAAAAATACATCGTCAGCCCCAAGGCAGACCAGGCCACGCCATCGCTCAAACGCATCCTCGCCGACCGCAAAGACGAAAACCGTGAACGCCGTACCCGCCTGATGCACCAGCTCTCGGAGCTCATCAGCGCGGGCGATTTCTACGCATTAGGTCAGCCCGTTCAAATCAAATCAGCCAGCCCGGAAAAGGTACTCGATGAGCTGCTGAACTACCTCATCACCAACACCTACAGCAAGCTGCCGTACCTGAAAATTCGCCAGCCCGACCCCATTGCCGAAATCAAGGCAGTGCTAGCCTCGGACGACCTCGGCCAGCATGCCTTGGGATTGAATGGCGAAGCAGGCAATGCGCTCGCCATCAAAGAAATGCGGGATTATCTGCAGCTCGCAGCAAGCCAAAAAAAGGTGATGCTCTCCGACGTGGTGGAACGCTTTGCCGGAATTCCCTGGGGCTGGAAGCCCGAGTGGGAAACGGTATTGCTGATCGCCCGCCTGTTCATGGCAGGCGAAATCAAACTCATGTTCGAAGGCTCGGACCTCGACCCGAATTCCGCCGCAGACCCGCTCACGAAATCTGCCCGCTTCAAGCAGGTATCCATCCTCAAGCGCAAGACCGCCGATGCCACCGCCATCAAGCGTGCCCGTGACTTGTACAAAGACCTGTTCCAAAAGATGGGCCGTGAAGAAGAAGACGGCCTGGTCGCCGACTTCCGTGCGCGGATGACGGAGTGGCAAGCCGATCTCAAAAGCTACGTCCTCACCGCCGCCACACCACATCACCCCGGCAAGTCTGACATCGACTCAGCGCTCACCCGCATTGCCCAGAAACTGAGTACGCGCGACAGCTTTGCATTCATCGAAGCGCTGTTAACGACCAAGGACGAGTGGCTCGACGTCGCCGACGACATTCACGATCTGGTCAACTTCTACAAGACCCAGATTACCGCCTGGCGCAAATTACTGGACGGGCTGAGCGCCTTCGCAGACAACCGGGAAGCCCTGAACAAAGTGCCGCAAGCGGCCGCCGCCTTGGTTGAGCTGGCAAAAATCCGTGACAACCCCAAGCCCTACAGCCAGGTCAACCGCATCGAGCCGTTGATCGCTTCCGTCACCACCATCAACGAGCAACTGGCACAAGAAAAACGCGAACGAGCACTGATATCCATCGATAACAAGTTGGCAGAAGTCCAGGTCAAGCTGGGCACAGTTGCCGCCACCGCCGACCTGAGCAATCAGGCCATGCGCGCGCTACAAGACCTGAAAATCCGCATCGCCAGCCAAACCAGTATTGCGCAGATTATGTTGTTACAAGCGGCCGGTGCAGATGCGATGGATGACTCCATCGATCTCATTGAAGCACTGGTAAGCAAGATCCCGCAGCCCGTTGTAGTGCCGACCGACGGCACAAAGCCACTGCCAACCATTCAGCCCAACGCCCCCACGCCTGCGCCTAAGACCACCCAGGTCATCCGCGCCGCGGACCTTTCCAGCAAGACCTATCTTGAAACAGAAGCTGACGTGGACGCTTTCTTATCCAAATTGAAGCAGGCGCTGTTAGCCGCCGTTCGCGCTGGACAGATCGCCCGGATTCAATAAACAGCAGTCGCCTTCATTCGCATTGAATAAGAAAAAATAAATTTCCATGAACAAAGCAAATCTCAAGTCCTACGCCCCGCAAGCCCGCAAAGACTTCATTGCCGCCGTCACCGCCCGCGCCAATCTGCTGGGCTTGTCGGACAAGGACGGCACGCTGCAAGTGGCCGCTGCCCAAACTCAAGGCGACGTCACCCTCATCGCCGGTCAGGCCTGGTCCGCCAAGGTCGATGCACAACGCAATCAACTCATTACCCGCATCCGGCGAGACGGCTTCGCCCACACCATGGAAGCGGTGGCCTACACCTGGTTCAATCGTTTTGCGGCACTGCGGTATATGGAACTGCACGACTACCTGGGCCATGGGCACCGCGCGCTGTCCAGCACTGCGGGTGGACTGCCAGACATCCTGGCCTATGCCGCTGAACTAGCCCAAGCTGGCAGTTTGCCGGGTTTAAGGACACCGCTAGTGCTGGAGATGAAGCTGGCTGGTAACCGTGATGGCGAGCTTTACCGCGCATTATTAGTAGCGCAATGCAATGCACTCAGCAACGCCATGCCCTTTCTGTTCGAGCGCATTGACGACGACTCCGAGCTGCTGCTGCCCGACAACCTGCTGCGCAGCGACTCCGTCATCGCCAAGCTGGTCGAAGCCATCCCGGAAGAAGACTGGGAAGAGGTCGAAATCATCGGCTGGCTGTACCAGTTCTATATCAGCGAGAAGAAGGACCAGGTCATTGGCAAGGTCGTCAAAAGCGAAGACATCCCCGCCGCCACCCAGCTCTTCACGCCCAACTGGATCGTGCAATACCTGGTGCAAAACAGCGTGGGCCGTCTGTGGCTCATGGCCAATCCGCAAAGCACCTTGGCCCAGGAGTGGCCTTACTACATCACCCCCGCCGAGCAAACGCCCGAAGTGCAAGCCCAGCTTGATGCCCTCATCCAGACCCGCGTGCGGGAGGATGGCGACACCCTCAACCCCGAAGCCATCACCGTGCTGGACCCGGCCTGTGGTAGCGGCCACATTCTGGTGGTGGCCTATGACGTGCTTAAGGCCATCTACCTGGAGCGTGGATACCAGCCCAGAGCCATCCCGCGCCTGATACTGGAAAAGAATCTCTACGGTCTGGATATTGACGACCGCGCTGCCCAGATGGCCGGTTTTGCCCTGTTGATGAAAGCCCGTGCCGACGACCGCCGCCTGTTCACCGCTATGGACGATGCTGGCAACTTGCAGCCGCCCAAGCTCAACGTGCTGAGCCTGCAGGAGAGTAAGGGCTTGAACGTGGACGAACTTGCCACCCACTTGGCTCCGTTCAAGGTGCAGCGCGCCACCATCACCGCGTTGGTGGAAACCTTTGAGCATGCCAAAACCTTTGGCTCGCTGATCCAGATTCCCTATGCGCTCAAGACGTATCTTCCGGTAATGCCGCAGGTGCTGGCCTTGGTGAAGCAGGGTGGGGATATGTATGCCACTGCGGCTGCGGATGATTTGCTGCCCCTGGTGCAGCAGGCGCGGGTACTGGCGATGCAGTTTGATGCGGTGGTGGCTAATCCGCCGTATATGGGCGGCAAAGGGATGAATATCGAAATTCGAGATTTTGCGCAAACAAATTTTCCTGATAGTAAATCTGACTTATTCTCAGTTTTTATTGAAAGATGTCAACTTTTTGGGAAAGCTTCATCAAATAATGGATTCGTCACTCCATATGTTTGGATGTTTATTTCGTCATATGAAAATATAAGACGTCAGCTAGTTGAGAATTCTACTATTCAGACACTGATTCAACTTGAATATAACGCTTTTGAACCTGCTTGTGTTCCAGTTTGTGCGTTCGTAACTGGAAGGTCGCATGTGAATGAATACACGGGGAGTTATATAAAGCTTTCTGACTTCAAAGGTCATGAAAATCAAGCTCCGCGAACACTTGAAGCAATAAATAATAGAAATTGTGGTTGGTTTTATATATCTAAGCCAGACGATTTTAAAAAAATACCGGGATCCCCAATTGCTTACTGGGCAAGCAAAAAAATTGTAAATATTTTTGAGACAGAACCAACGCTAGAAAGTGTCTGCTACGCAGGATTTGGAATAAAAACAGGCAATAACGTTGAATTCATGCGCGAGTGGAGTGAAGTAAGCATAGAAAACGTTGCATTACCATTTGGCAGTGATGTTGATAGGACCAAAAAATGGTATCCATGTGCATCTGGAGGGAGTTTTCGAAAATGGTATGGAAATCAAAATTTAATTGTTAACTATGGAAATAATGGGGCGGACATAGAGGCTTATGCTAAAACCAATGGTAATTCTTTCGGATTTAATGCGCGAAAGTATTATTTCAAAAAGTCAATAACATGGCCTAAGCTGACTTCTTCGGCTAACTCTTTTCGAGAAACACCTTCTGGGCATATTTTTGATGGCGTCGGACTGTCAGCATTTTTTCGGACGAACGAACACCATTTGATAGCACTTGCTGCATTGAATACTAATCTGTATAGAAAAATAATTAGTTTGGTGGCTCCAACAATAAGTTTTACAAGCGGCGATTTTCTAAAGCTTCCATTTCCTTCTAAAGTTGTTTTGGATTCTGAACTGATTTCGGGTTTAACGAAAGTATCGAAGGAAGATTGGGATAGTTACGAAGGCTCTTGGAATTTTCATTCATTGCCATTAATTAATAGTTCCAATAGTATTGAAAGCCTTGAGAAAAGTTGGCTGAATTGGTACACCTCAAAAAAAGCAACGATTAATAAGGCGATTGAACTTGAAGAAAGCATTAACCAACTCTTTATAAATACCTACGGGCTTCAGGATGAACTCTCTTCTGAAGTCCCTGAAGATCAAATTACTCTGGCCCGCGCCGACCGTGAAAAAGATTGCCAGCGCCTGATCTCCTACGCCATCGGTTGCATGATGGGCCGTTACAGTCTCGACGAGCCCGGCCTGATCTATGCCCATGCGGACAACTTCGGCTACGACCCTGGCCGCTACGTCACCTTCCCCGCAGATGCCGACGGCATCGTCCCCATCACCGACGAACTCTGGTTTGCTGACGACGCCTGCAGCCGCATCCGCGAATTCCTGCGCGTCGTCTGGGGGCTAGACACCCTGGAAGAAAACATGGCCTGGCTGGCCGAGAGCCTGGGCACTAAAGCTTCTGAAACCTCAGACGAGACCATTCGTCGATACATCGCTGACAAGTTCTTCAAAGACCACCTGCAAACCTACAAAAAGCGCCCCATCTATTGGCTCTTCAGCAGCGGCAAGCAAGGCGCTTTTCAGGCCTTGGTCTATCTGCACCGCTACCACGAAGGCACGCTCGCCCGCCTGCGCGCCGAATACGTCGTGCCCCTCACCGGCAAAATCCAAAGTCGTATCGAGATGCTGCAAAAAGATGCCGCAGGCACCAGCAGCACCGCCGCCCGCAACAAGCTGGCCAAGGAAGTCGAAAAGCTCAAGAAAAAACACGTGGAACTGCTGGCCTACGACGAGCAACTACGCCACTACGCCGACATGCGCATTACTCTGGATCTCGACGATGGTGTGAAAGTCAACTATGGCAAGTTTGGCGATTTGTTGTCAGAGGTGAAGGCGGTCACAGGTGGAGCGGGGGATGAGTAGTAAGACCCCACCGCCGGAATTCAACCTCTTCGACCTTGGCATGGCCTATCGCAAGGCCAAGGTGGATCTCTATTATTCAACCAATTCTCAGCCTAATGAGATTGCCAAATATGAAGACGACCTGGAAGCGAATTTGCAGGCTCTGCTGACGAAGTTAAATGGCGCTGATGAGGACTGGGTCAAAGCAAAAGACTTTATTGGGGATTGGACATTGGTGCCCAAATCACTGAAGGCACCGGAGTTGGGTAACGATGTCAAAAATGGCGTGCTCTTCTCCTCACCTGCCGATGAGTGGAAACATCTTTGTAAATTAGGCGAAGGTAAAAAACCAAAAGCTGTATTCCGTCTGATGGCGCAAGCCAGTTTGGACTTTCATGTTCTGTCCACTTTGTGGGTATTGAGGGTTGGTCACCAGTACGATATACAACTGACGGATTGCGCATATGGTAATCGTTTGCGCAGAGGCCTTGATAAAGAAATCAACCCGTTGTCGTTAGGCACGTTTTCACCGTACTTGAAACCGTTTCGAGACTGGCGTGACAACGGAATCGGTGCGATGCGCACGGCGCTAGAAGCAGGCAAGAAAATTGTTGCCCTCACAGCCGATGTGACCGGTTTTTACCATGAGCTCAATCCTGCTTTTATGCTGGAAGATAGCTTTAATGAATTGTTTCAACTTGATTTGTCTTTGGATGAGCAGAAACTTCATAGGCTGTTCATAAGCGCACTGCAAGCTTGGGCTGAAACTACACCCCTAAAAAGGGGGCTGCCAGTTGGGTTGCCAGCATCAGCCGTAGTTGCCAATATCGCCTTGATCGAGCTGGATCAATTGATACAGCGGCAAGTTGTGCCGCTGTATTACGGTCGATACGTTGATGACCTGATATTGGTGATGGAGAATGGATCTAACATTCAATCGACTGAACAGCTTTGGGATTGGCTGTTTGTGCGTTCTGGTAAATTGTTAAATTGGTTGCCTAGCGAAAAAGGCACAACTGTCGAATTCACTCCAAAATATTTACACGGCAGTCAAATACAATTCGCAAATGATAAAAACAAGGTTTTTGTATTGACAGGTGAGACTGGCAAAACATTGGTTGAATCCATCGCCCGTCAGATCCACGAACGTGCCAGCGAATGGCGTGCGTTGCCTAATTTGCCCCGTTCTGCCGGCCATGTGGCCACCGATCTAGTTGCTGCAACCCAAAGCGATGGTCAGATCGCGGACAATCTGCGCAAAGCCGACTTGCTTTCCATGCGCCGTGCTGGCTTTGCCATCAAACTCCGTGATTTTGAAGCGTATGAGCGTGACCTGCATCCCGACGCTTGGAAGGATCATCGCCGTGCGTTTTTCAGAGCCGTCATCCAGCATGTGTTGGTCTTGCCACATTTCTTTGATTTGTCGATTTACATCCCAAGGGTAGTGAAAATTGCGACTGCCTGTGAAGATTTCGAAGATCTTCGAAAAATAATGGATGGTCTTTCTCAGATCTGCAAGACGGTGGGTGACCAATGTAAAGTTTCCATAAAGCCGAGCCCAGGGCGGAATTCACCGAGTGAATCTGAAATTCTTAGTCGTTGGAAATTGCAGGTTTTTAAGGCTGTGAATGAAAGCATCGTGGCAGCCTTTCCACCGCGACTTTCAAAGGTCGGTAAGCGGGCTTGGGAAACACATTTTTCCAAATCTGATTTCGAGATTGGCAAGATGCCAATCAAGAACATCCAGGCCAAGCAAGCGTGGTTGTTTTCCCATGATCTCGCGCACATGCCTTTCCGGTTCATTGGTTTGCCTATAGAAATGATCGCGCAGCGCGGTATCCCTGCAAAAAAGACGATCATCTATCTGGACGGCGCAATTGATTTACTGTCCGACTCTGTGACTGATGGAATTGCGGCACTGGCGAGATGGATAAAGTGCACAAGGTTGGAAGCACTGCCAATCGGACTGCTTTTCGCAACACGTCCGTCAAGTGTGGCCGAACTATTCATACTGGATCGCAATCCATTTTCGGTTGCCAGTGAAAAGGCGATGCGAGACATTGTGCTTGCAACACGCGGGTTCACCTTGAGTGAAAAAATGCCGCGCCTTGACCGCAAAGACGTATTGCAAATCCCGGATGGGGAGCCGCAACACAAAACCATCATTGCAGTTTCTAGTTGGGAGACGCGATACAAAAGTTGGGTTGCCGCTGTAACTGGCAACACTGATCCTGACTTTGACCGATATGCGCGTTTAAATAGGTTGGTGAAACATCTGATCTCTCAGCCCAACGGAGCCAAATACTTCATTCTTCCGGAATTGGCGCTGCCAGCACACTGGTTCATGCGCTTGGCTCTCAAGCTCCAAGGGCGGGGCATTTCACTAATTACCGGCATCGAATACCTGCATGCGAGTAAAAGCAGGGTCCGCAATCAAGTTTGGGCGGCTTTGTCGCATGATGGTCTTGGCTTCCCATCAATGTTGGTGTATCGGCAGGATAAGCAGCGGCCCGCATTACATGAATTGCAGGAGATCAAGCGCCTAGCGGGTTTGGAATTGAATCCAGAAAAACCTTGGACCAAACCCCCAGTGATTCAGCATGGCACCTTCCGTTTTGCAATGTTGGTTTGCAGTGAGTTGACCAACATCAGCTATCGCACAGCATTGCGCGGCGAGGTAGACGCACTATTTATTCCGGAATGGAATCAGGACACCGAAACTTTCAATTCACTGGTTGAGTCAGCGGCATTAGATGTGCACGCCTACATTATTCAATGCAATGACCGGCAGTACGGCGACAGTCGTATCCGAGCACCCTACAAAGACACTTGGCGACGCGATATCCTCAAAGTCAAGGGCGGCATTGAAGACTACTGCGTTACCGGTGAAATTGATATTCTGGCGCTTCGGCAGTTTCAATCCAGTCATCGCTCGCCAGACCGACCATTCAAGCCGGTTCCTGATGGCTTTAAGATGGGTTTTGAGAGAAGAGCGTTGCCGATTGATAAGGAAGCGTCCCGATGAGAGTCGGGGACCATGTAGTCCATCGCAGTTTATGGCGAGATTCCGAAATTGGCGAGTTGGTAGAGATTTATGACGATGGCACCTGCAAAGCAGTATTCCCGCGCGGTGTCTATTCTGGGATTTCTCTCGATAATTTGACTTCCGCAGAAGATCTATTTCAGTTGCAAAAGTTAAACCTTGCGAAGGCTGAGATTCTTGGGCTTTTGCAATCGGAGAAGTTCGAGCTTGCGACGCAGATTTACGATGATAAGTATTCGGTCCTATGGGATAGAGCCGATTTTGAGACCACCAAAAAGGAGGCGCTGGAAGCGGCGGAAAGACGTCTGGCTGAAGAGCAAGCTCAAGCATTAATATTTTCTCGAGAAATTATTTTAGAGGCAATTGCTAAGCTCTTGGACGGTGAAAAATATGGCGAAGCTGACGAATATTTTAGAGAGAAATGTGGAGACTGGTGGCCGAAGTCAGAGTTTGAGGCTTTGGTTGCAGAAACTAAGTATCGTCATAAATTTGTAGGCGCTTATTTTTCGGCATCGCTTGGCGAGCTGGACGCGCTGTACCGCGACCGACCGGTAAATATTGATTTTCCAGTTGAGGATTTTATTTCACTGAAATTGCCCAAAGTTCGGAATTGCTTGTCGGCGATCGGAATGGATCTTGATGATGAGCAAGTTCGTGCCAATGCACGTCCGGAAGAAAGGTTACTCATTACTGCAAGGGCAGGTTCAGGCAAGACGCGGACTCTATGCGCGAAAGCCGCCTTGTCGATAGGTGATGAAAAGCTGAATCCTGATCAAGTCATGATTTTGGCTTTTAACAAGGCTGCAGCAGTTACTGTGAAGAAACGATTGCACAAAGAAGGTCAAATTTCCGACTACAGCAATGCCCGAACATTTCACAGCTTGGCCTATCAGTTAGTGAAGCCACATAAAAAATTATTGTTTGATGCTGGCGGTACACCCTCCTCACGTGAACAGAGTCGATTCGCGCAGCGGTTGATGGAGAGGATTCTTAATCCCGCCTTTAAGGAGGCCATGCTTGAGTTCTTTAGACAAGAGTTGGAGCAAATAGAAAGCATCGGCAGAGATTTGTCACCGGCTGAGTATCAGATTTTTCGACGCTCATTGGAATACGTTACGCTCAAAGGTGAGCGGGTCAAGTCGAATGGCGAAAAATTTATTGCGGACTTTTTATTTGAGCACGGAATTGAACATCGATATGAAAAGCCATGGGCATGGAAGGTAGATTTTCTGGATGGGTCGGTTTATAAACCGGACTTTTCCATTGTGGCCAACGGTCGTGATTTCATTCTTGAGCATTGGGCGATTGATCCCGACGATCCGAGAGCCGCAGTGCCAGCGCACTGGGATACATCCACACAGGCATACCGCAACCAAATTGAGGCCAAACGAAGCTTTTGGGAATCCCATCAGATCAATCTTTTGGAAACTCACACAGGGCATTTACGTAACGGCAGGGTAAATTTTGAAGCCAAGTTGCAATCGATTCTGGAAAAGCAGGGTATCAAATGCATACGGTTGAACCCGACTGAAATCATTAGACGTGTCTTTGAGAATGACTTCACGATTTCCAGAATGGCTGAGTTGTTCCTGCAATTCATTCAGCGCTCGAAGAGGCGAGCATGGTCTGTTGATGCTGTTGCCGCACAGCTTGCTATATCGCCTGACATTCAGCCGCGTGCAAGACTCTTCCATCAACTAGCGTTAAGGGCTTATCGAGAATACGAGGCCATGCTGGCCGAAGTACCAGCAATGGACTTCGACGATTTGCTTATGCAGGCCACACAGGAAGTTCGCGTTCGTGGTGCCGCAGCATGTATTCACTTGGGCGAAGGGCGAATGATGCCGCTTGGCCAATTGCGATGGATTTTGCTTGATGAATATCAGGACTTTTCAGAACTGTACTTTCAGATGTTGGACGCGATTTTGAAGGCGAATCCAAGCATCCGTCTAATTGCCGTTGGGGATGACTGGCAAGCCATCAATACATTTGCTGGCGCGGATTTGAGGTTCTTTAATGATTTTGGTAGCTTCTTTCCAAATTCGAATGCTGTGGGTGTTACCACAAACTATCGCAGCGATTCATTGGTAGTCGCTGCAGGAAATCGTCTCATGGCCGGGCGGGGGCAACCTGCCAAAGGTAGTAGGCTGTCCCGCGGACAAATCAAAACCTATTACTTGGGTGACATTTGGCTGGAGTTCCGCGGCGGTGATCAACACCAGGTTGAACGGAACCAGGACCTACTTTTTCTTCCAGAACGTGAAGACAACAGGGGACCATCCCCTTCTATGCTGAGACTTGCTCAGGCACTTAAATTTTGCGCACAACGGTTTCTGGAATTCCCACAAGAAAAGATCATGATTTTGGCCAGGGGCGGCTTTGTCTACGGGGTCGAACTTAGTGAATTCAAAGATCGGCTTGTTGCTGCGTTGTGCAAGCTAAGTGAAGCGACAAAAGCGTTCTTGGAGGAAAAGATCTCCACAATGACTGCACATGGTTCCAAAGGGCAAGAATCTCATACGGTCATTATATTGGACGCGACCCAAAGACAGTTCCCTAAGGTTCATCCAGACAACTTGTTATTTGTCCCGTTTGGAGTGACGCCGCGTGCTGTTCTTGACGAAGAACGCCGTCTGTTTTACGTGGCGATAACCCGGGCTGAGCATAGACTTTTTGTGCTGACCGACAAAGGTGCTGAGTCACCGTATTTGTCTTCGCTTGAAGCTCGCGCACCCGTCGGGCAAGAAGCAAACGGCCGTAGATCGAATGTGCCAGATGAACTTGGTGTGTTCGGGCAAAAAATCAAAAATCAAATTGACGAGTTTGAGGATGCATTTCATGAGTAATCAAAGAATTTCTGACAGTCTGGCATCCTTGTTCATCGTCCATCCGGTAGTGTTTTGGCACGACGTAGAAGGTGAATTTGCCAATGTATTGAACAGCTTGAGCCAAAATCAATTGAAAAAAACTGCAGGGAGATACTCTTGATTCAGGTCATTGAGATTGACATCGGTCGGCTCGGCGTGCATTTGCCGCGTGGAGAAGTCGGAATGGTCATTGCCCAGCCATATGTTGATTTCATCCAAATAGCGCCGTTTTCCCTTACTCCTGCAGTGAGAGCTGCCGCACTAGCGGGCATCGACGCCACGCTCGCTGTGGCCCGCGAATGCGCACATGGTGCCAAGATAACCCATTTCACTATCTTCCCAGAATGCACGTTGCCTGGCCTTGTTGGCTTCGACCACATAACGGCGGCAATGGATGATGCCAGTTGGCCGACGGGCACGATCATCATTGGAGGATTTGAGGGACTTTCGCATGAGCAGTTCGGCGAACTAGTTCAGCGGCCGGGTACTAGCTATGACGATGTGGGGAGTTCGTTGGGCAGCATCCGCCCGGACCAATGGGTCAACTGCTGCGCGACATGGGCCAAACTCGAGTCTGGAGAGGTTCGGTGCTGGATCCAGACCAAAATTGAGCCTGCGGGTGTTGAACTTGAAGTGAGCAATCAGTCCATGTTCAAGGGGAAATCTGTATTTTTATTTAAGGGTACGTACTCCGACATCAACACGCCATATCGGTTTGCGACCCTCATTTGCTTTGATTGGATTGGAGTCCGCGATCAACGCCGCGTATGGGAGTGGCTTTTGCAGGATATCGAACATACCGCGGCCGCAAAGGAAGCGCAGCTGCCACTAACATGGCTGTTCGTAGCGCAATGCAACCCGGGACCGTCGCATGCATCCTTCATGAGTCAGGTTCAGCCATTCTTCAATCCGATACTTTTCCCCAGTGTTCTTCGCGATGGCACCTGCTTAGTAATGGCGAACGTGGCAGGGAATGTCATTCCGGGAGTAGCAGATAAGTACGGTCAGTCGGCGCTCATTTTTGCAACAGACAGGTTCATGAAACCGGAAAATATGCCCACGGTCTGCGCCGGCGGCGAGTTCCAGCGACCTGGTAATCCTCTGGAGAACTTCAAGGATGCGGTATTCCGAGAGCGCGGCGCATGTATCCACTCGTTCCGTCAACTGAATCCTTTAGCACTGCCACCAGGCGCGGCGGGTAGACGATTTGCAATCGCCGACGCCACCGTGCATCCATATCCAGGAACAGAGGATCCTCGAACTCCCTCAGGGCTTGTCTCTCCAGTCGTAAAATGGGTCAACGACCAGCTCGACGATTCTAATAAATCTTTACAGATTAAGTACCCAGATTCGCCGCTGGCTGCGGCTGCTGGAGTTGCACATCGAAGGTCTGTGTATGCACTTCGCTGGCTACCGCCGGATGCACTAAGCAAGACGGTATTGATCGCAACTCCGGAGATTGGTGGTGCTCCAGATAAATGGAGGAACACACAGTCTAAGGCGATCAAGCATGTCCTGCACAGCTTCTCAATCCTCGAAGTGGCGCAGTACTCGGTGACATTCCATGGCAATGGAGCGCAAGCGACAATCATGAAAGGGGACGCGAGCATCGAAGTAGTTGCCGTGGTTGGCGGAAGCCACGAGGAGTGCGATAGGCACGTCTCAGGTCTACTACCAGACCATCGAGGTCAGTTGCTTCTGGTTAGTCGCGACGAAGACAATACGTCATGGAATCCAAGGATGCGGACGCTGTTTGACCAAGTCGCTGAGCCGACCAAGGAGCTCAATTTCACAGACCCTACTAGCGCGGTCATTCGGGTGGGCTACCGTGACGTTCTCAACGGATACCACGACTCCGTCAACGAAGCGGAACTAAGAAAGGCACTTGATGCTGCAATCTCCTGAAGTCCTGAGCCTACCTTCAGAGCTACGCGCCGCACTGTTGCCGCTTATGGCCGGAGCGACCTTCACAGAAGAAACCCTTTGCGAGGGTTGTTTGCCATTGCTCGTAATGCTACGTAGCCATGCGGTCACGGCATTTGCTGTTGGTGATGAGTCTGATTACGAACCGCTTTATGAGGCGTTCAAAAAGCACTACCTCAAGCGAACAGCAGAGTGGTCGACGAAGGATGTGTCATTCGTGTTCTGCTTTCCGGCGCTTACTACTGTTAGCGAGTCTTTCCGTTCGCGCGTCGAAGTCGACGTGTACTTCTGCAGAAAATACGTTATTCAGCTGAGCCAGGACTTGGCAGGCTGCCTCGCTAGGTTGCCCTTCCTGCCGCTATCGCCAGTAACGCTAGGGGTACAGACGCGCCCTCCATCCGCCCAGACGTTACTTCGACAAAATAATTTAAAAGCAGAGCTGGCTAAGGCCCTCGTCGTACCCTCGCAGAGTAGCGCGAGTTCGATTTTTGGTGCGTGTATCGAAGGAATCTACGGTGCGCCTGATAAAGTCGCGGGGGCGTCCGTAGAGGCATACTCGGAGCCCACGACTGAAGAGCGAGTACAGGCCACACTTAAGTCGATTTCGATCCAGAACTTCCGAGCCTATCGAATAAAGAAAGAGTTCGAGCTGGGCTCTGCCATCACCGTTTTGTACGGTCCCAACGGATTTGGTAAGACGTCATTCTTCGATGCAATCGACTTTGCAGTAACTGGCGGCGTCGGTCGGCTTGCCAAGTCTAGCGGGGGCTTGTCAAAAGCGGCGAAGCACTTAGACAGTGGTGACGAGTCGACCGTTGTTACTCTTACACTCGAGCGTGAAGGTAAGCAGCACGTTATCACCCGCGATTTGGCAGAACACAACAACGCTCAGGTGAATGGGAAGGCGACATCTAGAAAAGACGTATTGAGTCTTCTGACTGGCGGGGCCCCAGCCGCAGCTGATCGCGTGGAAAACATGGTGGCTCTGTTTCGAGCCACCCACTTGTTTAGTCAGGATAGCCAAGAGCTCACCCGTGACGTAGCGGAAAAGTGCGAATTGCCGGCGGATATCGTGTCGCGCATGCTCGCATTCGAAGACTATGTGAGCGGCTTGAAAAAGGCCGAGGACGTGCTGAGGCTCGCACGGCAGACGCTCGCCGAAGCACGGAAGCAAGCTCAGACAGCTCGCGGTTCCATTGACGCAGAACGGGTGGAATTAAAGCGACTTGAGGGCCTTGCCTCTACGGATACTTCACCGGACGCTCTTAACATCAGGTTCACCGAGTTAGAGCAAGCAATTTCGGCCGCGGGATTCAACATGTCTGGCATCAGCTCTCGCGACACAAGGGCTCTTCGCGCCATGCTGGAGTCTGCCGCAACTGAAGCGCTCAGTTCGCGCGCGACAGTGTCCAAGGCCCTTGAGCACGTCGCAGCTTTGCAGACGCTGCATGGGCAACTCGATCCGATGCGCGCGCAGCTAGATGAACGTAAGGCGCTAGTAGAAATAGCTGACGCGAGCGCCAATGCGGTGTCGGAGCGCCTCGTTTTGCTTATGACCGAAGTTGCTCGGTTAAAGGCCAAGGAACAGATCGTACAGAACCAGCGCGGTTCGTTCGCTTGGGCTGTCTCGGTTCAACCGGAGTATGCGCAGTTGGTTGCACAGAGTCAGGCGCTCGCTGAAAGTTTATCGACGTTCAATCAGCTTCTCAACGAAAAAAGGGAGAACCAATTCAACGCGTTGGGTGCTCGGCAGGATGCGGCAGCAACACTTCAGCGCCTTGATGCCACCCTAAATATTGCAGTAGATGCTGTAACTCAAGTGCAACGAGTCAAAGAACATGCAGGTCGCTGGGTACAGGTAGATTCAAGATTGGTACTCGTACGAACCCTCGAGGAAAAGCTGAGGGGCTTGCCCGATGCGAAACGCGCGCGGCTGGGCGAAGCGCATCAGGCCGTCGTGGCGCAGGAATATCTTGTTGCTCGCGTTGAGCGAGAACTTGGTTCAGCCAGGACCAACGATACAAATCTACAGAAATTGATTGCCGAGCTCCGCACGCACGTGGATGGCGCGACGTGCTCGCTCTGCGGGCATGACCACGGTAGTCAAGTCGCGCTGTTGGCTGCAATCGACGGACGGATGGCTCAAAGTGAATTCGTCGTTCGATTGAGTGAGACGCTGGTTGCCGAGCGGACAAAGCTTCAGGCGCAGGCGGCTGTGAGACAAGCCCTGTCCGACGAGTTGAGCCAAGTTGAACAGCAGTTGAGGCAAGGCAAGGCTGAACTTGAGGAACTCGAGCGGGAGCGAACGACCTTTGCGGCGGCGCTGAGCTCGATTGGGCTATCTCTATCGAACGATATAACTCAACAGCTTTCACAGACGAGCACGAATGTGAATGAGGCGAAGATTCGCGCTGCGAGCGCCGTCAACAATGCGCGGCAACTGCTGGCGGCTGCAGATGCCACCCTTGCTGCCGCTCAGGATGACTATCAAGCATTGGAGCGCGAACGCTTGGCCTCAACGACCTCGTTGGAGAGAGCGAAGGGACGGCTGAACGGACTTCTTGCCGAAGCGAATCATGGTGCAGTCGATCTTGCGTTGGGCATGCCTGGTTTGGTCGAGCAGCTGGAAGATATGGATGCGCGATACGTTCAAGCAAGTTTGTCTGTCAAAAATGCAAGCACCTCGCTGGATGCCCAAAGGGCCGTTCATTCAGCTGCGAAGGCAACTATTGCAGCTGCGCGTACCAGCTACCAAGAGGCAGCTCAGATATTGAGCACCTACAATACGAATGTTCAGTCACTGGTCGCAGCGCTTGCCGCTTCAGGACTTGATAGCGAAATTTCTGAGGAGAAATTACATCAGCGGGTTCAGGATGCAGCCACACGGGAAACGATAGCGCTCCATTTACGTAACCGCGTCGCCGACATTGAAGTAGCCGTGGATACAGCAGCAACTTCCGCTGCCTTCCAGAACATGCGCGACCGAATTCTGGGCAGCGAAAAACTGGTGGAGCAGGCTGAGGAGCGCGCTGGAAAAGTTGAGCCTTGGGTGACCTATTTCGAGGACGTCACGAAGTTGTTGGGTGGCCAGCAGGCGGTCGCGACCGAACACTTTATTGAACAGTACGGGCCTAGGACTGCAGTAATTCAGCAGCGGCTGCGCCCAGTCTATGGGTTCGGCGAAATTAAAGTGTCTAGCAAGGATTCCGCCATCGGCATCCGAGTGCACCGAAATGGCCAGGAGTTGCGGCCTACCGACTATTTCAGTCAATCGCAGGTGCAGACGCTCGTCCTAGGACTATTTTTGACAGCCTGCAGTTCTCAGACATGGTCCGGATTTTCGTCGATCATGATGGATGACCCCGTGACGCATTTCGATGACCTTAATACTTACGCACTACTGGACCTGATATTGGGGCTGCAGAGCTCACCAGAAGGAGAGAGGCAGTTCGTCATTTCCACGTGCGACGAGAAACTACTGCAGTTAGCGCGCCAGAAATTCAGACACATGGGCGCTGCGGCGAAGTTCTATAGGTTCTCGGCCATCGGAGCTGAAGGGCCGATGGTGAGCCAGATTCCTGCCTGATGCAAAGTTCCAAAATGAAGCATTTATGTGGCCGGCGCTGCAGCGCTTCCAATTGCTACTCAAAATTAGAATGCCAAGCCGAGCTGTAACGGAAAGGTCCGCAAACCATCCAATCTTGTAGGAGATTCTGGCGACCAAGGTGAGCGGTGGTTTGAATTCGAGTTACTACAGATTACAGAAAATTTCATATGAGCCAAAAACGCCTATTTGATAGTTTGACCGCCATGTTCTCGGACCAGCCGGTAGTTTTCTGGCATGACATCGAGGCAGAATTTTGCGGCGCCGTCGACGGCCTCCAGCTCGATGGGGTGCAATTAGTTCACCTGGATGACACTGCAGCCTTGCAGGTGAAGCTCAACATCGAACGGACTCCAGACCAGCGTTGGCTTATATACAGTGCCAAGCCAGAGCCGGAACCGACAAAAGACTGGCTGCTCGATGTGCGCATGCGCAGCAAGTCGTTCCGGGCAGACTCGACATCCATCCTGCTGGAAGACTTGGGCCTGACAACACTGGGCCTACGTCAACACCTGAAAGACCGAACAAAGTTCCTCCGCGCCAAAGACCGTTCGGATCGCCTCAAACGGCTGGTTTTGCCTAGCGACGGCGCAACGGATCTGGACCGCAAAATGATGGCGGTGCTGGCCCGTGCCGACCAGCCAGACCTGTTTTCCATATTGCAGCGCCTCTATGGCGCGATGGTCGTTGATGGTCTCGGGGATCTGACGGCGCAGCCCAAAGCCTGGCAAGAATTTGCGGCCAATGATTTGACGCCGGCGTTCTGGGATCTGGTGCAGGTTCAATTCGGCTACGCCGATGCGAATCCAAGTTTACGCGATCTGTTGCTACGCATTCTGGTGACCGATTTTTGTCGTGGTCTGCAGGGCGATACCCCGCGTCAGCTGGCGCATTTTGTGTTACCTGACCGGAGCCTCGCGGCAAATGCATCGGTCTTTGTCGCACGTTGGCGTTCCGATATCGCCCAGTTCGCAAGTTACAACGCCTTGGCGCAAGCGGTGGCCAACGAGCTTGAACTGGTGAGTTTGTTGTCGGGACACTCCGCAGAGCAGTTGGTCGAGTGCATGACGTTTGAAGATGTCGAACTGCGCGTCGTGCAAGACCTCAAGCAGCGCATCGTGGTCGGTGCCGGCGCCAACATGGATGTGGTGCGCGCATTGATGGCGCGCCGTCGAGATGGCCATTGGGCCAACCCGCTTTTGGCAAGCGCCAATGAGCGCACTCGTGCACTGGCTGCCTGTTACGACGCATTGACTGCGGCGGCTGACTTTTTCAGTCTGAAGGCGACGCATGCCGCAGGCTTTAGCTTTGCCGATGCGGGCACCGCATTCGCTCAATATCGTGATGAGCTGTATCGCTTTGACCAGTTGTACCGGCATTTCCACACGGCGGCCGACGCAGTGGAACCCACAGGCTGGGCGGTTTTGCATGGGTTACGCGAGACGATTGAAGGCGTGTATTCAGGCTGGTTTATTCCGCAGTTGAGTACCGCCTGGTCAACAGTGCTGGAAGGGCCTCAGGGTCTGCTTAGCAATTGGAAGCTGCCGGAGGTGGTGTCCCAACAGGCGTTTTATGAACGTCGGGTGCTGCCGCTGTTTGACGGTGGCGTCAAACGGGTGTTCGTGTTGATTTCCGATGCATTCCGCTATGAAGTCGCACAGGAACTTGTGCAGCATACCAATAGCAAAAGCCGCTTCAAGGCATCGCTGGAGGGCATGCTGGGGGTTTTGCCAAGTTACACCGCACTGGGTATGGCCGCCTTGCTGCCGCATCAGACACTGGCGTACAAAGAGAGTGCCAACCTGGATGTGCTGGTCGATGGTCATTTGGTGGCTACGCTGGAGCAGCGGTGCGAACAGTTGCAACGCTTTGGCGGCCTGGCGATTAAAGCGGAAGACTTGATGGCGTTGGGCAAAGACAAGGGCAGGGAGCTGGTACGCGACCAGAAGCTGGTCTACATCTATCACGACCGAATCGACATGATTGGCGACAAGCAGGCGTCCGAAACCAAGACCTTTGAAGCGGCTGCGCAAACGGTGCAAGAACTCGCCAATGTGCTGGGCTTTGTCATCAACAGCCTCAATGGATCGACGGTGCTGGTCACCGCAGACCATGGCTTTATGTACCAGGAATCGGCACTGGACGACGCCGATAAATCCACGCTTGAAGAGAAGCCTGCAGGCACTTTAAAAGCCAAGAAGCGCTACCTGATTGGCCGCGACTTGGGCGCGACGGCGAAGGCGTGGTCTGGCAATACGGCGGTAACTGCGGGCACTACCCCGGAGGGAAGTCTGGACTTCTGGCTGCCCAAGGGCGCAAGCCGCTTCCATTTTGCAGGGGGTGCCCGTTTTGTGCATGGCAGCGCCATGCCGCAGGAGGTCGTGGTGCCGGTCATTACGGTGCGCGTGAGCGAAGCGGAAAACGCCAAGACAAAGTATGTCAGCGTCAGCTTGCTGGGCACCGTGAACAAGGTCGTGACCAATACCCAGCGATTCGAATTTATCCAGACCGATGCGGTATCGGAGCGCGTGTTGGCGCGGTCGGTGGTGGTGTCGTTGCGCGATTTCTCTGATGACGGCAAGCCGATCAGCAATGAACAGTCCATCACATTCGACAGCACGTCACAGCTGCTTGATGAGCGCAAACGCACCATTTTCTTGACGGTGCAGGCGGGCACGCATGACCCGCACAAACGCTATGACCTGGTGATGCGCGACGCGGTCAGCAAAGTGGAAGTGCTGCGCTTGCCCATAAAGGTAGACTTGGCGTTTGGTAATGACTTTTGAAAATTGAAATGATGCAGACTCCGACACCAACCGACCCAGTAGCCAATGCACTGCCAGATACCAGCCTGGACACGTTACTCAATACGTATTTCGCTGGCAAGGTCGTGCGAAAAGATCTGACCAAGTTGATTAAAGAGGGCGCGAACGTTCCGGTTTATGTTCTGGAATACCTGCTAGGTATGTACTGCGCCAGTAATGACGAGGAGGTCATCCAGGGCGGATTGGTCAACGTCAAACGCATCCTGACTGAGAACTATGTGCGGCCGGACGAGGCCGAGAAGGTGAAGTCCAAGGTGCGTGAAAGCGGCACCTACAAGGTCATCGATAAGGTGACCGTCAAGCTCAATGAGAAGCGCGATGTGTACGAGGCGCTGCTGTCGAACCTTGGGGTGAAGAACGCCGAGATATCCGATAGCTATGTCCGGCAGTTCGAGAAATTGCTGGTCGGCGGTATCTGGTGCATCGTCACATTGAAATACCATTTCGAAGAAGACCAGAAGGGTTCGCCTTTTTCTGTCACGGAACTCAAGCCTATCCAGATGCCGAACATGGATATGTCTGCCTTGTTTGAGGCGCGCAAGTCGTTCACCGATGAGCAGTGGATTGATGCGTTGATTCGCTCGACTGGCATGGAGCCTAGCCATTTCAAGGAACGTGTGAAGTGGCATCTGCTGGCACGGATGGTGCCGTTGGTGGAAAACAATTACAACTTCTGCGAACTCGGGCCGCGTGGCACTGGCAAGAGTCACATTTACAAGGAAATCAGCCCGAACAGCATTCTGGTATCCGGCGGCCAGACTACGGTGGCCAACCTTTTCTACAACATGAGTGCGCGCAAGGTCGGCCTGGTTGGCTTGTGGGATGTGGTCGCGTTTGATGAAGTGGCCGGCATCAATTTCAAAGACACCGACGGCGTACAAATCATGAAGGACTACATGGCTTCCGGCTCGTTCAGCCGGGGTCGCGAGTCTATTAATGCCAGTGCGGCGATGGTATTTGTCGGCAACATTAATCAGAGCGTTGAGTCGTTGGTGAAAACCTCGCACCTGTTGGCGCCATTTCCGGAAGCGATGATTGATTCGGCATTTTTTGACCGCTTTCATGCTTATGTTCCGGGCTGGGAAATCCCGAAAATGCGGCCGGAGTTTTTTACCAATCAGTACGGCCTGATTGTCGATTACCTGGCTGAATACCTGCGCGAGATGCGCAAGCAAAGCTTTGCTGATGCGATTGATAAGTGGTTCAAGCTGGGGAATAACCTGAACCAGCGCGACACCATCGCGGTGCGTAGAACCACTTCAGGCCTGCTCAAGCTGGTCTGTCCCAACGGTGAGTACACCAAGGACTCGGTGCGTAAATGCCTGGAATACGCGTTGGAGGCACGCCGTCGCGTCAAAGAACAGCTCAAGAAAATTGGTGGCATGGAGTTCTATGACGTTCATTTCAGCTACATCGACCTGGAGGACAGCGTTGAGCGTTTTGTGACCGTGCCTGAGCAGTCGAGCGGTGCGCTTGTGCCTGAAGGACGCCTGTCGCCAGGAACCTTGCACACGATCAGCATGGGGACATCCGAGATGCCTGGCATTTACCGTCTGGAGATTCAATCTATTCCTGGGTCGGGTAAGGCAAACGTCTCTGGCGTGGCACCGCGTGAAGCAGTGCGCGTCGCGTTCGACTATTTCAAAGCCAACTCATCTCGCGTCAGTGCGGCCATCAAGCCGGGTGAGCGCGATTTTCATACCCATCTGGTGGAGTTGCAAAATAGCGGTGCTCCGAAGGCATTCACGCTGGCGAGCTTTATTGCTCTTTGTTCTGCGGCGCTGGGTAAGCCGGTGCAATCACAGCTGGCTGTGATGGGCGATATGAGCTTGGGCGGAACGATTGTGCAGGTGCAGAGTCTTGCGGAGTGCATGCAGGTTGCGTTTGATGCTGGTGCTAAGCGCATTCTGCTGCCGATGTCGAGTGTGACTGACATTGCTACTGTGCCTGGGGAGTTGTTTGCCAAGTTTCAGACTAGTTTTTATTCGGATCCGGTGGATGCTGTTTTTAAAGCTTTGGGTGTTGAGTGAACTTGCAATGTTGGCCCACAGGGGCGTTGGTAAGGGGCCGCTCTCAGACGGGGTAAGCGTGGTTTTTGCACCGTGTAAATATTCATGGTGTGGTGACCATGATCCAAGCGCGCCGCGTGACAAACAACGGAAGGCAGGAGAATTGACGCTGGTGGCGAACATGTCATACGCTTGACGGCGACATGACCAGCTAGAAAGTCATCCCGCGAGGATAAGGCAACGCATTGCAAAGGCTACGCTTCCGTTGTACCGTTCGCCCGCCAATACGGCCAATTATCGGAACTGGATTGGCCGTTTCAAGTGTGCCTGCCCAAGCTCATGCGCTGATGCAGGATGCGGACGACGGCAACCGATTCTTTGCGCTGACGGTAGACAATGACATGGGATCCTACCAGATAAGCACAATGTGTCGGCGGCAAGTCCGCCCGGTGATGTCCGAGAGCGGGGTTGCAGCCAATTGACTCTAGCGCGCCATCAAGCTTGTCGCGATAAATCATTAGTTGATTTTCACCCCAGGTCTCGCCGGTATATCGCAGGATATCGATGAAATCTTGCATCGCCTTTACAGAAAGAACGAGCTGACAAGGCTTACGGGAGGACATCCGGATCCAGTGGCTTGGTGCCATGCATGGCCGCTATGGCAAGTTCTGTGATCGTATCGCGTGTCTGGGACGAGTAAACGATTTCATCGCCCCTGTCGAGTTGTTCATCACCTTGCCTGATAGCCAACTGCCATGCTGCAAGACGGATTTCTTCTGACTGCATGCGGCGAATTGCATCCCGGATTACCTCGGTGGCATTCCCATAAAAGCCGTTCGTTACCTTTCCCTTTATAAATCCTTCCATTTCCGGCGACAGATTGATGTGCATGGTCATGGCTGTTCCTTTTGAGCGAATTGTCCATACTATATCCATGGCATGGATATTAATCAATGAGTCGAGGCTTTTCACCGTTACTGCTCAAGCCGCAGCAGCTTGTGGTTGATGCCCGGTTATTAACAATTTGCAACACGGCTTACGGCTTCGTCGTGTTCGGAGATTCACCAGATCACGTTGTTGGAGGAATGCCGCAGCGACGGTCTTACCGCACCTTCTCTTGAACTGGAATGCTCATCATGAAAACCTCTTCCCTTATAGTCACTACCCTTTTATCAATCCTCGGTGCTTCGGCCTTTGCACAAGGCGCGCCCGTGGCGCAGGTCAAGCAAGACAATGCCGCCATTCGTCAGGAGACCCGCGCGATCCGCGCCGACAATCACGCCATTCGCCAGGACACGGCGGCAGTACAAACTACGAAGCAGGAAATTCACCACGACCAGCAAGCATTACAGGCTGACCGCCATGCCCGCAATGTTGACCAGCATCGCGAAAATGTTGCCCTGTCGCGCGGCAATCTGGCCGGTGCACAGCGTGCCAATAACGCCCGTTTGCAGGAACAGCACGTGATCAACAGCCAAAAACAGGACTTGCATCAGGACCGTCGTGCCTTGTCGCATGAACGCCATGTCCGACATGATGCGGTCGTTGCGCGCAATGACGAACGGCACGAGCGTCATGCAGACGTAGTCAGTCGCAACGTCGCGGCTAGCCACATTCGTTAATAGCGGCGCGGGGACCGATCTATAAGGGAAACTCGCCGTAGTTACTTCATCCGTAGTCCACGTGCGGCGTAGACTACGTAATGCACCCTATCAATCATTGAAATCACTTTTGAAAGCTGTCCATGAACATTTCTAAACTTTCCCTGGTTGTACTCGCCTGTGCGACATTGTTGGCCGGAGAGGCCAGTGCCAAGGGGTGTCTTGCCGGTGCCGCTGTTTGTGGCGTGGCCGGTCATGTCGCTGGCAAGCATGCGGTTATTGGTGCAGGTGTTGGCTGTATTGTTGGTCGCCATCAGGCGAACAAGAAGGACCGCGCGGCAGCGGCAAGTCAGGCGACTGCCACACCGGCGACAGGGGCATCGGTACCTTCCAAGTAACACGTCGCAGCGGAACTTGACTGTCAATGTTGGTGGCATCGACTTCGTAAGCCCGCTAAAAAGCGGAACCCCGCGCGGGCGCCGCTCAATGCGAACGCGGTGACGGTGTTGCGCGAGCAAGTTGGTCGGCATCCGCAAGCGTGTTTTACGTACAAGGGCAACCCGATCCGGTGGGATGTGACGAATACGGCGTGGCACAACGCGATCAAGAAAGCGGAGTTGAGCGATTTCCGGTTTCATGATCTGCGGCATACGTGGGCATCTTGGCACCGGCAGGCGGGCACGTCCTGCGATGAACTGAAAGACCTGGGCGGCTGGAAATCACGGGTGATAGTGGACCGGTACGCCAAATACGCGACGGCGCACTTGCAGGTGGCGGCTTCGCGCATCGTGGGGAAAAGGGAAGGGGACTAGCGTGTCACGTTTTTGTCACGTTGGACAAAACGAAAAGGGCCAACACATGCGTGTAGGCCCTTCAGTATTCTGGCTCCCCGACCTGGACTCGAACCAGGGACCTGCGGATTAACAGTCCGTCGCTCTACCAACTGAGCTATCAGGGAAAAGCTGCCGCATTATGGCGGAACAGATGCTGCCTGTCAAAAGTTTCAAGACTGCTTTACTACCAACTTTCGACAGTGCTGCAAGAACAAAAACTGCTTCTTCTCACAGCGAGGCCGAAGTCTACAATACTTTCGCGATGGCCTCAACCACCTTGTCGATATTGGTGGAATTTAATGCTGCCACGCAGATGCGACCGGTGTCGACAGCGTAGATCGAATGCTCACTTGCGAGGCGGGCTACTTGATCTTTGGTCAGGCCGGAGTAAGAAAACATGCCGCGTTGCTTGATGACGAAATCGAAGTCATGGCCGGGGGCTTTTTCTTTCAGCTTTGAGACAAACAGCTGACGCATTTCACGGATGCGCACGCGCATGCCAGCAAGTTCTTCTTCCCACAACTGGCGCAGTTCCGGTGTCGACAAAGCCAATGCCACGACCTGGCCGCCATGTACCGGCGGGTTCGAGTAGTTGGTGCGAATGACGCGTTTGAGTTGCGACAGCAAACGTGCAGCCTCGTCGCTGCTGACAGCAACGATGCTCAGTGCGCCAACGCGTTCGCCGTAAAGCGAGAACGATTTTGAAAACGAGTTCGAGACGAACAGCGGACCGCCTGCTTCAGCGAACTGGCGCACGACTTTGCCATCGGCTTCGATACCATCGCCAAAGCCCTGATAGGCCATATCGAGAAACGGCACCAGACCGCGCTCTGTAACGACCTTGATCACTTCCAGCCATTGCGCATCAGTCAGGTCAGCACCGGTCGGGTTGTGGCAGCAAGCGTGCAGCAGCACAATCGATCCGGCTGGCATGGTGTGCAGCGCATCGAGCATGCCTGAAAAATTCACGCCTCGGGTGGCGGGGTCGTAGTACGGATAATTGTTGACGACGAAGCCGGCCGATTCAAACAAGGCGCGATGGTTTTCCCAGCTCGGGTCGCTGATCCACACTTGCGCGTCCGGGGCGAAGCGCTGCAGAAAGTCGGCACCGAGTTTCAGGGCACCGGTTCCACCGACGGCTTGCGCAGTGATTGCGCGCTTTTCGGTGATAACGGCGCTGCCAATGCCGAAGACAAGTTCCTGCACCGCTTTGTCGTACGCAGCCAGACCATCAATTGGCAGGTAAGTGCGCGGCGCAGCTTTTTCCATCATGACGGCTTCGGCTTTTTTGACGCATTCCAGCAGGGGAACCTTGCCGTTATTGTCATAGTAGACGCCAACGCCAAGATTGATCTTGACGGGATTTTTGTCGGCATTGAATGCTTCCGTGATGCCCAGGATCGGGTCGCGGGGAGCCATCTCAATGGCGGTAAACAGGGAGGCAGAAAGGGGTGCGTTCATCGTGATAACATTAAAAGTTAGCTGCACAAGATCGCTTGCAGTCGGGTTGGAGATAGCGTCACAGTAAGTTGCTGACGCCAGTTTGCAGTGAGTAATTTTAACAAAGGTCGCCACCATATGGCTGAATTATCCCAAGTTTCCAGCACCATCGATGAATCGAAAATCATCTCCTTTCCCGATTCGCCATTCCAGTTACTACAACCGTTCGAGCCGGCTGGCGACCAGCCGACCGCGATTGCCAAGCTGGTAGAAGGCATCGAAGATGGCCTGTCGTATCAGACTTTGCTCGGTGTAACAGGTTCCGGTAAAACTTACACCATGGCGAATGTGATTGCCCGGATGGGACGTCCGGCTATTATTTTTGCTCCAAACAAAACGTTGGCCGCCCAACTGTACAGTGAATTTCGCGAGTTCTTTCCGCGCAACGCGGTGGAGTATTTCGTCAGCTATTACGATTACTACCAGCCAGAAGCATACGTTCCTCAGCGCGATCTGTTTATCGAGAAAGACTCGTCAATCAACGAACACATCGAGCAGATGCGGCTGTCGTGCACCAAGTCATTGATGGAGCGGCGCGATGTGATCATTGTCGCCACGGTCTCTGCGATCTACGGTATCGGGAATCCGAACGAATATCACCAGATGATTCTGACCTTGCGCGCCAAGGACAAAGTCAGTCAGCGTGACGTCATTGCACGCCTCATCCAGATGCAATACACCCGCAATGAAATCGATTTCGGGCGAGGTACGTTTCGGGTTCGTGGCGATACGATTGATATTTTTCCGGCTGAACATGCAGAACTGGCAGTGCGGCTGGAGATGTTCGATGATGAAATCGAAAGCATCCAGCTGTTTGACCCGTTGACTGGGCGGGTCCGGCAAAAAATACCGCGCTTCACGGTCTATCCAGGTTCGCACTACGTGACACCACGTGCAACTGTATTGCGTGCAATTGAAACGATCAAGGATGAATTGCGTGAGCGTCTTGAGTTCTTCCGCAAGGAAAACAAACTGATCGAAGAGCAGCGCATCGAGCAACGCACCCGCTTCGATCTCGAAATGATGCAGGAAATTGGCTTTACCAAAGGGATCGAAAACTATTCGCGCCATCTCAGCGGTGCCAAGGCCGGTGAGCCGCCACCAACCTTGATCGACTATTTGCCGCCGGATGCGCTGATGTTTCTCGACGAGTCGCATGTGTTGCTTGGTCAGCTCAGCGGCATGTACAACGGCGACCGCTCGCGCAAGACCAATCTCGTCGATTACGGATTTCGGCTGCCGTCGGCACTGGATAACCGGCCACTGCGGTTCGACGAATTTGAAGGCAAGATGCGGCAGACCGTCTTTGTATCGGCCACGCCGGCTGAATATGAAAAGACCCACGCAGGGCAGGTCGTCGAGCAAGTGGTGCGGCCGACCGGTCTGGTCGACCCCGCGATCGAAGTACGTCCGGCCAGTACCCAAGTTGATGACCTGATGGGCGAAATTCAGCTGCGGGTTGCGCAAAACGAGCGCGTGCTGGTGACGACGCTTACCAAGCGGATGTCGGAACAACTGACGGAATTTCTGAGTGACCATGGTGTCAAGGTCCGCTACCTGCACAGCGATATCGATACGGTAGAGCGGGTCGAGATATTGCGCGATCTACGGCTCGGTACGTTTGATGTACTGGTTGGCATTAATTTACTACGCGAAGGACTTGACTTGCCCGAGGTGTCGCTGGTGGCCATTCTCGATGCGGACAAGGAAGGCTTTTTGCGCTCCGAGCGTAGTCTGATCCAGACCATCGGTCGCGCTGCGCGTAACCTCAATGGCAAGGCTATTCTTTACGGCGATAAAGTCACCGATTCGATGCGTCGTGCCATCGATGAGACAGAGCGTCGTCGCAACAAGCAAGTTGAATTCAACCTGGCCAATAACATCACGCCGATCGGCATCAAGAAGCAGATCAAGGACCTGATCGATGGTGTGTACAGTCCGCAGGAAGCGCGCGAAGAATTGCAGGTAGCGCAAGAAACTGCCAAGTACGAATCGATGAGCGAGAAGCAGATCAGCAAGGAAATCAAGCGTCTTGAAAAGCTGATGCTCGATCACGCGAAGAACCTGGAATTCGAAAAAGCGGCACAGGTACGCGACCAGTTGCGCATTCTCAAGGAGCAATTGTTCGGTGCTAGCGGGTCGGACAATATTGCATCGATGCTGGGCAAGTAGCATGATCCCTGCCGCAATCCTCGCAACCATTGAAGGGGCGGATGTTTCCTGGCATCCGTCTCTGCTGGCAGGTCTGCAAGCGGTTGATCGTGCAGACCCTGCCTACCTCTCAGCACTGGTACAGGAAGATTACCTGCCTACCCGAGGTCGCTTGCTCGCTGCTTTTGCCCAACCGATTGACTCGGTGCGCTACGTGCTGGTCGGGGAGGGGCCTTATCCGCGTGCTGACAGCGCCACCGGTGTGTGCTTCATGGATGGCGCAGTGGATGTGCTGTGGTCTGAAAAAGGCTTGTCGAAGTCGGTCAATCGCGCTACCTCCTTGCGTAATTTCATGAAGATGCTGTTGGTAGCCGATGGCACGTTGACTCCCGGGCACACTTCAGGAGAGGCAATGGTCGTTGCCGGAGCCCAAGCGCTTCAGCCCGGTTCAAACCACATCCAGACCTTGCCGCAATTGCAGCAAAACCTGAGCCGGCAAGGTTTCCTCTTGCTCAACGCCGCACTGGTATTTCGCTCCCATGTGCCGCCAGTGCGCGATGCGCGCGCCTGGATGCCTTTCCTTGAAACCATATTCGCGGCGTTGGTTGATCGTCCAGTGCCACCGACTCTAGTGCTGTGGGGGAAGATCGCCGCGCAACTCGACGGCTTGCCCGGGATGGATCGTTTTCCGCAGCTGGTGGCCGAGCATCCCTATAACCTGTCCTTCATCGATAATGGATCCATGCAGAAACTGTTCGGTCCGATGCAGCTGTTGCGGTGCTCAGCGCCGAATCCAGCGAACCGTTAGAATGGATACCTGACGAAAACGGTCAACCTTGTTATACTCGACAAAATTGATCAACTACTCAGGGAATTCCAGCTCGGCTGACTTCGGGGATTAAGAAACATGAGATTGACTACAAAAGGCCGTTTCGCGGTCACTGCAATGATAGATCTGGCACTGCGTCAAAGCGGTGGTCCAGTGACACTTTCGGGCATCAGCCAGCGTCAGGCGATTTCGCTGTCGTACCTCGAGCAATTGTTCGGCAAGCTGCGTCGTCATGAAATCGTCGAATCGGTACGTGGTCCAGGTGGTGGCTACAATCTGGCACGGCGTGCGGAAGATGTGACGGTAGCGGACATCATTATTGCGGTCGACGAACCACTCGACTCAACACAGTGCGGTGGCAAAGAAAATTGCCGCAGTTCGACGACCGAAAACGGTACCCGTTGCATGACACATGATTTGTGGTCGACCTTGAATTCAAAGATGGTGGAGTACCTCGATTCTGTTTCACTGAAAGACCTGGTGGATCAGCAGCGACAAAAAAATATTGAACAAAACGTAGTGGTGCTACATCGGTCCCACGTTGTTTCTTGATTGGAGTGTAAGACAATGAATGCCCCCTTAAGCAAAAGCCTGATTGATACCTTGAAGGCACCGCACTTCCCGGTTTATCTCGACTATTCGTCGACCACGCCAATCGACCCGCGCGTTGCCGACAAGATGATTCCATACCTGCGTGAGCAGTTCGGTAATCCCGCCTCCCGCAGCCACATGTACGGCTGGACTGCAGAAAAAGCAGTCGAAGAAGCACGTGCCGAAGTGGCCAAACTGGTCAACGCGGACCCACGTGAAATCGTCTGGACGTCGGGTGCCACTGAAAGCAACAACCTCGCGATCAAAGGTGCTGCCCATTTCTACAAGACCAAAGGCAAGCACATCATCACCGTCAAAACCGAGCACAAGGCAGTACTCGACACGGTGCGTGAACTGGAGCGCGAAGGCTTTGAAGCAACGTACCTGCAACCGCAGGACAACGGCCTGATCACGATCGAGCAACTCGCCGAAGCGATTCGTCCTGACACGATCCTGGTCTCGGTCATGCTGGTCAATAATGAGATTGGCGTGATTCAGCCAGTCGACGAGATTGGCGAACTGTGCCGTTCAAAGGGCATCGTGTTCCACTGCGATGCGGCGCAAGCCACTGGCAAGATGAAGATTGACCTTGAAAAAACCAAGATCGATCTGATGACATTCACCGCCCACAAATCGTACGGTCCAAAAGGCATCGGCGCACTGTACGTTCGTCGCAAGCCACGTATTCGCATCGAACCGCAAATGCACGGTGGCGGTCACGAGCGCGGCATGCGTTCGGGTACCTTGCCAACGCACCAGATCGTCGGCATGGGTGAGGCATTCAAGATTGCCCGTGAAGAAATGGACGAGGAAATCGCGCGTATCACGACACTGCGCGATCGCCTTGCCAAAGGCCTGTCGGAAATGGAAGAGGTCTACATTAACGGTGATATGGCGCATCGCGTGCCGCATAACCTCAATGTCAGCTTCAACTATGTCGAAGGTGAATCGCTGATCATGGCAATCAAGGATATCGCCGTGTCGTCGGGTTCCGCCTGCACCTCGGCCAGTCTGGAGCCGTCGTATGTGTTGCGTGCACTGGGTCGTAGCGATGAGTTGGCGCATAGCTCGATTCGCTTTACGTTTGGACGCTTCACGACTGACGAAGACATTGATTTCACGATCAATCTCATCAAGGAAAAAGTTGCCAAACTACGTGACCTGTCGCCGCTGTGGGACATGCACAAGGAAGGGATCGATATCAGTTCGATCCAGTGGGCAGCACACTAATCATTCATCGCTTGCGGGACAACCCGCAAGCGGCGTAATTTCAAGGAGCATCAAAATGGCATACTCAGAAAAAGTCCTGGATCACTACGAAAATCCACGCAACGTCGGCGCATTCGACAAGGGTGACGATACGATCGGCACCGGCATGGTCGGCGCGCCAGCTTGCGGCGACGTCATGAAACTGCAGATCAAGGTCGGTGCCGACGGCATCATCCAGGACGCCAAGTTCAAGACCTACGGTTGTGGTTCGGCGATCGCCTCGTCATCGCTGGTGACCGAATGGGTCAAGGGCAAGACGCTCGACGAAGCCATGTCGATCAAGAACACCCAGATCGCTGAAGAGCTGGCGCTGCCACCAGTCAAAATCCATTGCTCGATCCTGGCCGAAGATGCGATCAAGGCCGCCGTGCTGGATTACAAGACACGGCATGCCGCTGAAACAGCCACTGCAGCAGCAGTCTGAATCGGCATAACCTGCGAGAAAAAACATGGCAATCACACTGACTGAAAAAGCAGCCAAGCACATCAGCCGCTACATGGAACGTCGCGGCAAGGGAATCGGATTGCGCTTTGGCGTTCGCACCACCGGCTGTTCAGGGTTGGCGTACAAGCTGGAATACGTCGATGAGAGCGCCACGGAAGACAGTATCTTCGAATCGCACGGCGTGAAATTATTCGTCGATCCGAAGAGCCTGCCGTATATCGATGGCACCGAACTGGACTTTGGCCGTGAAGGCTTGAACGAAGGGTTCAAGTTCTACAATCCGAACGTCAAGGATGCGTGCGGCTGCGGCGAAAGTTTCCGGATTTGAGGTAGCGTGGGCAGAGATCACTGATCGCCCACGCCTGAGTTAAATAAGCCTGTTGCAGCTAAACAGGCTTTTGTTTTGAGTGTTCATGCAAAACCATTACCAGTTATTCCATTTGCCGCAGCAATTCGGCATTGATGCCGGGGCGCTGGATCAGGCCTATCGTGACGTTCAGGGGCAGGTGCATCCCGACCGGTTCGTCAACGGGTCCGATGCCGAAAAGCGGGTTGCCATGCAATGGGCTACCCGCGCCAACGAGGCCTACCAGACCTTGCGCAATCCGCTCAAGCGGGCTGCTTATTTGTGCGAGCTCAATGGCATCGACCTCCAGGTTGAATCCAGCACAGCCATGCCGGTAGCGTTTCTGATGCAGCAAATGGAATGGCGCGAGTCGCTTGACGACGTGCGCTCTGCGCATGAGCTTGCTGCTCTTGAGCGTCTGGATGCTGAAGTGCGCCAAGCCTGGACCGCACAAGTAAAAGAAATTGCCATTCTGCTCGATGACAGTAACTATGCTGCAGCCGCCCAGTCGGTACGCGAACTGATGTTTCTTGATAAATTTCGTGCGGAGATCGCGGACTATTACGAAGTGCTGGATCAATAATGGCGTGCTCTGTGTGCCGACCGCACCATCCCGCTTGAACCAATAACAGGACTACCAAATACTTTTATGGCATTACTTCAGATTTCCGAACCCGGCATGTCGACCGCGCCGCACCAGCATCGACTGGCTGTCGGCATCGACCTTGGCACCACTAATTCGCTGGTGGCAACCGTCCGCAACAGCATCCCGGAAGTGCTGACCGACGAAGAGGGACGCGCGCTGCTGCCGTCGATTGTCCGTTACTTGCCGAATGGTCACGCCAACATTGGCTTCGCCGCTCAGGCCATGCAGGTCAAGGATCCACGCAATACGGTGTCGTCAGTCAAGCGATTGATGGGACGGGGTCTGAAGGACATCGTCCATGCCGAAAATTTGCCTTACGAATTCGTCGATTCGCCGGGCATGGTCCAGTTGAAAACCGTTGCGGGAGTCAAGAGTCCGGTGGAAGTGTCTGCGGAGATTCTCGCAACCTTGCGCCAGCGCGCCGAAGATTCTCTCGGGGATGAATTGGTCGGTGCCGTCATCACGGTGCCGGCATACTTTGACGACGCGCAACGGCAGGCCACCAAGGATGCTGCAACGCTGGCCGGATTGAACGTGCTGCGCTTGCTCAACGAGCCGACAGCCGCCGCGATTGCCTATGGACTCGACAATGCTTCCGAAGGCATTTTTGCCGTGTATGACCTTGGTGGCGGCACCTTCGATATTTCAATTCTCAAGCTGACCAAAGGGGTGTTTGAAGTACTGTCTACAGGCGGCGATTCGTCACTGGGCGGCGACGATTTTGATCACCGTTTGTTCTGCTGGATTATCGAGCAGGCCAAACTGTCACCGCTGTCGATCGAAGACACCAGTCTGCTGATGGTCAAGTCACGCGAAGCCAAGGAATTGTTGTCGACCAAATCCGAGACGCGCATCGACGCCGCGCTTCAATCCGGCGAAGAAGTCCACCTGACCTTGACCGCTGCCGAATTCAATCGCCTGACCCAGCATCTTGTCGCGAAGACCCTCACGCCGAGCCGCAAGGCATTGCGTGATGCCAGCCTGACGGTCGATGACATCGACGGCGTGGTGCTGGTCGGTGGCGCGACGCGCATGCCGCAGGTACGCAAGAGCGTCGGTGATTTTTTTCAGTCGACGCCGCTGGCCAATATCGATCCGGACAAAGTCGTTGCACTCGGTGCGGCGATTCAGGCCAACCTGCTGGCCGGTAACCGGGCATCAGGCGACGACTGGCTGCTGCTGGATGTGATCCCGTTATCGCTGGGCATTGAGACCATGGGCGGACTGGTCGAAAAAGTCATTCCGCGTAACTCGACGATTCCGTGCGCCCGTGCGCAAGAATTCACGACCTTCAAGGATGGTCAGACTGCGCTGGCCGTGCATATCGTGCAAGGGGAGCGCGAGCTGGTCACTGACTGTCGCTCGCTGGCGCGCTTTGAACTGCGCGGGATTCCGCCGATGGCTGCGGGTGCGGCACGTATCCGCGTCACGTATCAGGTTGATGCCGACGGCTTGCTGTCGGTCTCCGCACGCGAATTGCGCTCGGGTGTTGAAGCATCAATTGCCGTCAAACCGTCCTATGGTCTGGCCGATGACCAGGTCGCCAAAATGCTGCAGGACTCGTTCCAGTCGGCTGAGACCGACATGAAATTGCGCGCCTTGCGCGAACAGCAGGTCGATGCGGAGCGCATTGTGCTGGCGACCGAATCGGCCCTCACGGCTGATGCCGTCCTGTTGTCCGAGGACGAGCTGGTCGAGGTACGTCAATTGATAGCCGCTGTCCGCGTGGTCGCTGCTGGCGATGATCCTGATGTCATCAAACTCCGTGTCGATGCGCTCGCCAAAGGCACCGATGAATTCGCCGCGCGCCGCATGGACCGCAGCGTACGCGCCGCACTGTCCGGCAAGACGCTGGACCAGGTTTCCTGATTCATCCTATTTATTTTCGAGGTAATTACCGTGGCACAAATCGTCATTCTCCCGCATCCCGTCCTGTGTCCTGAAGGCGCCGTCATTGATGCGCCGAAAGGCAAGTCGCTGTGCGACGTGCTGCTCGACAGCGACATCGACATCGAGCACGCCTGTGAAAAATCCTGTGCCTGCACGACTTGCCATATCGTGATTCGCGAAGGCTTTCGCTCACTCGACGAGCCGAGCGAAAAAGAAGAAGACTTGCTCGACATGGCGTGGGGACTCGAAGCCAATTCGCGCTTGTCGTGCCAGGCACTGGTCGGCGACGTCGATCTGGTCATCGAAATCCCGAAATACACGATCAATCAGGTCAGTGAAAATCATTGATTCACTCGTTGATTTACTGATTGATTCACCGTCAAGGAGAAAGCCATGAAATGGACTGACACCATCCGCATTGCTGAAGAGCTGTGCGATAAATATCCTGACATCGACCCGCTAACTGTGAGGTTCACGGACCTGCATCAGTGGGTCTGTGCGCTCGATGGATTCGACGATGAACCGGACCGGTCGGGTGAGAAAATTCTTGAATCGATCCAGATGGCCTGGATCGATGAAAGTCGATAGTGATGTGACGCCGCTGTCGCCGGTGGCTCTTTGTTGACGCCACCAGCGAGTCAGTTGCAGTCATCTGTCAAGACTGCCCGAATGTCCGATGACGCCTTGTTTTTTCAGAGCTGGGCCAAAGCGGGCTGAGGCGCGGACCACGCTTCTGCATCGCATCGGTCAGTAAAAATTCATCGCGAATAACTTAATGCGTCACCAGTTCGTAGATGACTTCTTCGCTCTCGATCAGGTCCAGGAAATCATTGAGTGCATCGTCGTTCTGGGTGCTGGTCCAGGTTTCTTCGGGATCGGCAGCGAACATCGGTTCGATGGCAATATCCAGGAACTGGCCGTCTGGCAGTTTGATGACCTGTCCGCCAGTGGACGTCCGGACCAGTTCCCAGTCTTCGGGGATGGTCATGTCTAGTTTAATGGTGACGGTTAATTTTTTCATGGGAATTCCTCTGGTGGTGGTGTGCTGCGGTGTGTCGATGCAGGCTAGGGGAACGCAAGCAGGATCGATGCGATATCAACTTGCGTAAAAAGACGATGAGGGTAGCAGGAGTCGGCACTCCGGGTGAAATCGCAGAGGAGTGCGTGATCGATGGACTGCTGGACGCCACTGCATTGGAACTACTGTCGTCAGCGTGTCGATGGAGGATGCTCTTTGGCTAGGGTGGTGTCTCGGGTGCATTGATGTGATGCCAGAGGATGACATCGTGTTATGCGCGCCATGTTGTACAACACGACGATGGTAGCGGTCAGGATCGTGTTTTACATCCTCAGCTGTGCGATGGTGTTGCTTGATTCCAGTAGCGACCTCCCTGCAGCACTGATGTTGTTGAAGCCAACATCCAGCTCTGTGATGGTGTTGTTTGCCGCGAGTGCCTGCGCCCCTGCATCGCCGATGAGGTTGTTATCCAGGTCCAGCTGTGTGATGGTGGTGTTTGCTGCAAGTGCCTGCGCCCCTGCATCGCCGATGTGGTTGTTACCCAGGTGCAGCTCTGTGATGGTGGTATTCGCCGCCAGTGCCTGGGCCCCTGCATCGCCGATGCGGTTGAAAAAGACTTGCAGCTCTGTGATGGTGGTGTTTGCCGCCAGTGCCTGCGCTGCTGTATCACCGACGTTGTTGAAACTGACATTCAGATGGGTGATGGTGGTGTTTGTCGCCAGTGCCTGCACCCCTGCATCGCCGATGAAGTTACTGTGCACAGACAGCTGTGTGAGGGTGCGGTTTGTCGCCAGTGCCTGCGCACCTGCGGCACCGATGCGATTGTTGTCTAGCTCCAATTTTGTGATGGTGTTGTTTGCCGCTAGTGCCTGTGCCCCTGCAGCGCCGATGCCGTTGAAATTAACCTTCAGATTGGTAATGGTCTCGTTTGCTGCCAGTGACTGCGCTCCTGCATCGCCGATGTGGTTGCCACTTACATTCAGATCAAACCGGGTCAATAGCCGATTCCCCGCACTCATCGCATTGGTCGCATCCAATACTGCGGCAAAGCTTTCTGGTACCTCACTCGCATCGAGATCGACTGTGCGCAAATGCGTGGCACCGGCAAGGCAATCCAGTAGGATTTGACGCCGATCCGGGGAGGCAATATCAAACAGATCAGCTCCAACATGCGTATTGCGGTCAATCAGTTTATTTACTTGCACCCGGAATTTTGCATCGTTCAACCGGGAGGATCGCGCCAAATTGGTAATGCTGTTACGTGTCATTCGCAAGGCTAGTACCACTTGCTCGGGTTTTCGCATGGTGTTATCACAACACTTGTTCAGTTCTTTGTTCACGCTCCGTAACCGCGTCACATCCTGGATCGATGTAACACCTCCCAAGGCATCTCCTATGATTCTCTCCAAAATGTCAGCCGGTAAGATTGTTGTTAGTGATGTTGGTGAGATTTGCTGAACTGTAATTGCCCTTAAAACAGACACCCTTGCCCTGTATTGGGCAAGAAGGGAAGGGCGAGGGTTACCCGTGCCGCTCTGCAGCTTTGCGCTGATCGCCGCATCGGCTTCACGCGCGCCTTTGGTAGTGAGTGCATTGAGTTCAGGGACGTTCTTCACAAAGGAGGGGCGATGAAATGTAAGGAATGGCATAGTCTGTTTCGCAGTGGATTAACAATGAATCATTGACGCTTGCTGATTATTGGATGGAGTGGCTTTGTCCTATCCCGATACTATTTTTTATCGCAGCAAGTTGATGATGGATAAGTGTTTCGGGGTGACGAAGGTTCCACGTTGACGGCAAAATAATTCCATGCAAAATCAGCCTTCAACGACCCTCTCACGCTACGCCTCCAAGGGTAAGCTGATCCTGCCAAAAGGTCGGGGACTTACCCGGCATCCTGCGTCGATTGATCCACATCAAGGGAATGATGGCTTTGATTTGCTACTTTGGCGCATCGTTTATCGCTATTGGAAACTCATCATGTTGCTGCAATCACGCCATCCGTTTCCCCGTTTCATACTGAAGGGGAAATCCCTGCTACCCATTGTTCAGGGCGGCATGGGAGTCGGTATTTCAGCCCATCGGCTGGCCGGCACCGTCGCCAGCCTCGGTGCGATCGGTACCATTTCCAGTGTTGACTTGCGTCGGCATCACGACGACTTGATGGCACAAAGCGGCAAGTCGCGCGACAAGGAACTGATTAACGCGGTGAACCTGATCGCGCTGGATCGCGAAATCACCGCAGCACGAGCGATCGCCGGTAATGCCGGCATGGTCGCCGTCAATACAATGCGTGCGGTGGCCGATTACGCTGCCCACGTACGCCAGTCATGCGAAAGTGGTGCCGATGCAGTCGTCGTAGGTGCGGGCTTGCCGCTGGACTTGCCCGAGCTGACCGCCGGTTATCCCGATGTCGCCCTTATTCCTATCTTGTCAGACTCACGCGGAATTGCGCTGGTCATCAAAAAATGGATGCGCAAGAATCGTTTGCCGGATGCGATCGTCATCGAAAGCCCGCGCTTCGCAGGTGGGCACCTGGGTGCGATGAGTCTCGATGCCGTCGATGATCCGCATTTTGCTTTTCCGACTGTGCTCGAAGAAACACTGGCATTGTTCAAGCAGCTAGGCATCGAGCGTGAAAAAATTCCATTGATCGTCGCTGGCGGTATCCACAGCCATGAACAGATTGGTGACTTGCTTGCACTGGGTGCGAGTGCCGTACAGCTCGGTACGCCCTTTGCGGTAACGCAGGAGGGCGACGCCCATGCCAACTTCAAAAAAGTTCTGACAGAGGCCAGTGCCGACGACATCGTCACGTTCATGAGCGTGGCAGGTCTGCCGGCTCGGGCAGTGCGCACACCGTGGCTGGAGAATTATCTCGGCAAGGAATCCAGACTGATGGCAAAAGCCAGTCCCAAACAATGCACGGTCGGCTTTGATTGCCTGCATCAATGCGGCCTACGCGATGGCAATGGCAAGGCAGGTCAATTTTGCATCGACACGCAACTGGCATTTGCCATGAACGGCGATGTCAAACGCGGACTGTTTTTTCGTGGTTCGGAAAGCTTGCCGTTCGGTTGCGAGATCCGTTCGGTTCGTGATCTGATGGATTATCTGATGACGGGTCGCTTCCCTGAACTCCGTCAGGCCTTGGGTGCCTGACTCGCCTTGTTAAAGGGACGCATCCTGGATGCCGATGCGCCACTTCCTCAGTCGGTCAATTCGTAAGCCATCACATGCGAAAACCCGCCATCAACATAGATGATTTCACTGGTAATACCGGCCGCCAGATCCGATAGCAGGAATGCTGCCGTATTGCCGACATCCTCGATCGTCACATTGCGTCGCAATGGCGCACCGCGTGCAGCCATGGCGAGCAGTTTGCCAAAATCCTTGATGCCACTGGCCGCCAGCGTCTTGATCGGACCGGCAGAGATGGCATTGACACGGATGCCTTTCGGCCCGAGCGACTCGGCCAGATAGCGCACGCTGGCTTCGAGCGATGCCTTGGCAAGACCCATTGTGTTGTAGTGCGGTGCGATGCGCACGGCACCCAGATAGCTCAGTGTCAGCGCCGCCGCATTCGGTCGCATCATCGGCAGTGCTGCCTTGACCATTGCCGGAAAACTGTACGCAGACACGTCATGGGCGATCTGGAAGGCTTCACGCGACAAGCCCTCAAGAAAGTCGCCGGTGATGGCTTCGCCGGGGGCAAAAGCGATGGCGTGCACCAGCCCGTCCAGTTGATCCCAGTGCTGTGAAAGTTGCTCGAACGTGGCGTTGATCTTTTCGTCGCTGGTGACATCGCAATCAAAGATGAGCTTACTGCCGAACTCCTTGGCGAATTCACCAAGGCGGTCACGAAAGCGTGCTCCAACATAAGTGAACGCCAGTTCTGCGCCTTCGCGATGACATGCCTTTGCAATGCCGTAAGCAATCGAACGGTGGGACAACAGTCCCGTAATCAGGATTTTTTTCCCTTGAAGTGAAGCCATGGTATTGCCTGCTCTGTTGTGGGAAGGAACGGTTTGGCAAGAAATTTGCCGGTGACAGACGACGGCAGATTAGCGAATTACCAGGACGGGCAGCGTTGAATGCGCCAGCACTTTCTGTGTCTCACTACCGAGAAAGAGTTTGTTCAAGCCCTTGCGCCCATGCGACGCCATGATCACGACGTCGCACCCTTGCAGGTTGGCGACATCGATGATTTCTTCGTACGGGCTAAACGATTGACGCACATGTGTTTCGCAGCGCACGTTGGCAGCACTGGCGGCGTCGGCGATTTTCTTGACATTGGATCTGGCAAGTTCCAGCATCTGTTCCTGATAGGCGCTCGCATCAATCGTGATCGCCCCTTCGGACATCGGTGAATAAGGAAACGGTTCGGCAACCGACAGACCAACCAGGCGGGCATCCGTCAACTGGGCAAATTCAATGGCAGTACGGATGGCTTTGTCAGACAGGGCAGAGCCATCAGTGGGGACGAGAATGGTCTTGAACATGATGTTTCCTTTCGGGGGGATGGTGGCGTAGAAGAGGACCAGGTGATGCTAGGGAATGCAGCCCGACAGTTCGTTGATGCAGGTCAAAAATGACCTGGTTATCCAGCGCATTTTCGATTACTCAGGTAATCGACCATAGTACAGGCAAAGTATCTGCCAATTTCTATACCTTCGTGATAGGTAATGAAATTGACAGGTAGTTAGCCACACATTAAAAATGTACTCACTGACTTGAGCAAAGAGATTCAGATTTATATTGCCATGGATGCGCCACTACGGAGTGTGTGTGATTCAATACGGTTGTTTCAGCTTTATTCTAAATTTTTATTAAAGATCTGCTGATGTAATCGATTTCGTAAAATTCGGTATCGGTAAAATAAATGACTTTGTTTGTACTGGATTTTATAAAAGAAATTCAATTAGCGCGCCTCTGCCGCAGAAAGAAAATAATTCATAAGCAAAAAAACAACTACCGATGTTAGTCAGTAGTTGTTTCATTAATACTGGAAAATATATTTAATAAGCGAAAATAATATTAATACAGAGAAATTTTTAAATTAGGTCCTATAGGTTTTAAGTCGGGGATAAGATTGGGTGAGGAGATAAATTGGACAGTAGAGGTGCGCCCAAGAATAATTGCATCACCTAAACTTATCGCGTCAATTCCATTGCTGGGCTCGCCATTGAAGATCCCGTTAGTGATATTGTTGGCAACGATTTGATAGGTCGTGTTCGCAGCCAACTGCACTTTCGTAATCGGCACATAAGTAAATGAACTGTGATCTGATCCAGTTGTGGTTACGCTGGCAGAGGCTCCAGTTACAAGCGTGCCAGATAGACCATCCCCACTAACTTGATAAATATTTACCTGATGCGTGTTGTTCATCCCGTCGTTCAGATAACCGAGATCAGTAACAAAGACACTTTTTGCACCAGTGGTAAAGGTTTTACCAAGAATTAAGCGGGATGTATTCTTCACGAATTGGGGGGGCGAAGCAAATTTCATTGCCTCAACAGGGACTGGATAATCGATCCAGTCGCATGCCGACGTGTAGTTTTGCGTTGATCCGATCTGGTTTCCAGATGCAGAGCTCAACGTACCTTCTGAAACACTAAAGTTGCGGTCGAACTTGAAGACCGGATCGGCGGTGTTTCCGAAAGGGCCACCTGTCGGGTAAGCTGTCCAGTAGACCAGATTTGGTCCGTCCATGAATGAACGCATAGTTTTAGTCTTGCCAAATTCTCCCCACGCGCTTTGAAATTTCACGGCTAATTGAGTGTCATCCTTATTCATATCGAAAAAGCGTGACAGAAATGGCATGCCAAAGACATAGCCAATATCCAAGATATGAAACGTACCCATCTGTTTCAACGAAAAAGGGTATCCGAGACTATAAGCGAACGCTAAGCCCGCACCAGTCGGCTCTTCCGAAACGCCTGGACGATAGGTCATTTGATAGCGGTAGCTAGATCCTTTTTTGGCGGACGCTTTCGCGGTGACCTGAGTGAGCCTGCGGCTGTGGCATGTGAACACGGCGTCGGTAAGCAACGACACTACGGCGTCCCGGACATCGCTGGCATACGTATAGTCGACCTTTCCCGAGTGCATGGGCCTGTACTGTTCCGGCAAGTTTTGGAATGTGGTTTCACCATTCGTGGGCCCGAAAATGGCCTTCAAGATTTCCTTGAAGCCTGCTCCGTCGGCAGCCAAAATATTGACCTTAGCGGCATTCTCGCTGCAATTGCCGACAACATTTTTTGCGACACAGTCGTTCAAAGTTGGCGCGTTGTATGACAGCAATAAACTGTACTCGTCGCGGTTCGAGCCGATAATGGAGGGCCTCACGTCGACAGATGTTGGCCCATTGTTCAGAATGTCCACTGGTTGTGCAGTCAGCAGTTTGCCGTCTATCGGCGGCGCGACAACGGAAATACCTAAACCCACAGGTGTTGAGTCTACCGATATGCCTGAATTTGAATAGGCGGCACCGATGATGCCGGGGGAGAGCGCGCGCAATGCAGCAATGTCCATTTTCCCTGAGTAACCGCAAGCTCCCCACGGTTTATGTATCAAAAGGCCGTCATATTTATCTTGTCCACTCTTGACGCCAGTCGGGCATGGAGCCTGGAGTACTTTAACGAGCGCTGCGCCGATCTTCTGCTGATCATCAAGCGTGGGCCATCTTGGCTTGCCCTGGGCATCGAACGGAGGGATAGCGAGTTCATCCTTGAAAACTGCCGTGTTGTATGCAGAGCTCTGGCGGGACAAAACTCCTGACTGGCTAGTCGTCCAGAAGACGGGCAGACTGTAGCCGCTTTGCTGAATCGTCTGCTTGAAGAGCCCTCTAGCAAGAGGAGACGCGTTAAGTATGCTCGTATCCAGGGCACCTGCAGATTCACCGAAGAGCGTGACGTTACCGGGATCACCGCCAAATTGGGCGATGTTGTCTTGCACCCATTTGAGCGCCATGATTTGGTCCAGATTTCCGTATGTTCCCGAAGTTCTTTCATCTACCTCATTGGTCAGCTCAGTATGGGCGAGAAAGCCAAACGGACCAAGACGGTAATTGATGGTTACGACCACAGCATCGCCGACTGTTTTCATAAAAGGAGGTGAATATTCCGAATCCGGTGTCTTCGGCGTCGGATTATATATGTCGGTCATTGCGGTGCCAGTCTTGTTGCTACCGCCGTGGATCCAGACAAAAACTGGTTTATTGGTCGTTGTATTCGTATGGAAGTTGGTATAAACGTTTAAATACAAGCAATTTTCGCTGAAAACAGTCGTATGCCAAACGACTCCAAGAACGACCTTCGGGACCGACAACGGTAATATTAGTGCGTTACCAGACTTCTCGACAGCTCCTTCTGCGGACATGCATTTGGGAACTACTCCCGGCCCGAGGCCTGTTGGGTCGAACAACACATTGCTCGGATTACCAGGGTCAGACGACCAGCCCATGTTTTGTTTCCAGGCCACGGGAGCTTGCCAGCGTAGGTTGCCTATCGGCGGCAACGCGTACGGGATCGCTACGAAGTGCGTAATACCCATTGAGTCTGGATCGGATCCGGTCGCTCTGTATCCGTTGGGTAGGTCGATAACCGGGTTCGTATTTGAGGTCGATGTCTTGAAGGAAGGCGAGGACGAAGGCGAGGACGATGGCGAGGACGAAGGCGAGGACGAAGGTGAGGACGAAGGCGAGGACGAAGGCGAGGATGAGGGCGAGGACGAGGGCGAGAGCGCGGTAACAACGTAAGTTGTTACAGTACCTACAATACTCTTAATCTTATTTGTAAAAACACCCGCATAGGCGATGCCAAAAAATACACACAGGCTAGCGATGAAAACCAGTAATCCAATTTTGAGGCTTTTGTGTATTGATGCGAACTGTCCAGTCCGCGAGACTTTCAACTGAGATTCGCTTTCGAATTGGGTTTTCATCTTTATCTCCATGAGGTAGATAACGTGAATCGATTTTAATAACGCCTCGCGCGGTATCAGGAGGTATTTCAGCAATACCTTGACAGTTCTTCAAACTATTTACTTATGGAAGAGCAACTTATAATTCTAAGGAAACTCTTCTATGTGGTGTCGAACGGGCATATGGTTCCATCGGATTTCGGTCAAACGTGATTTATTTCAGGACCGAGGCGACGCTGGCGTAGCGCAAATTTAAAAAGGGGCCAATGCTGGCGTTGCTGCACGTCAAAGTTGAGAACAACAGTGCCCCAATCCCTGCGTATTTATGTCTTCATTGGCGAGTAGATAGTTTCATACTAAAAATACACTCACTGACTTGGCCAAGGCGACTCAAATTTATATTGCCATGGACGAGCCACTACCAAGGTGTAGATTCGATACGGCTGCGGCGGCTTTATTCAAGATTTTCACTAAAGCAGAAAAACATTAACTTACCAATAAAAAAACAACTACTGATGTTAGTCAGTAGTTGTTTTACCAATGCTGAAAAATACTTTTTATTAGCGATAATGATATTAATCTTGAAGAATTTTGAAATTAGGCCCTACATTTCCTTCATTATTTATTGAATTGGGGTCTATTTTAAAATCGGGAGTAGAGGTGGAGGTAGAGGTCAGGGTGGCACTAATAGCGGCACCATAAATAATCCCGTTAATGCCAGTTATAGTTGCTTGGGTTAGACGCCCGTCACTGTGGTCGTTGGCAACGATTTGATAGGTAGTGTTCGCAGCCAACGTTACTCGCGGAATTGGCACATAAGTAAATGATGCTTTATCGGACCCAGTTGTGGTTACCATGGCAAAGGCTCCAGCTACAGGAGTACCAGATACACCATCCGCATTGACTTGATAAATAAGTACCGGATGAGCGTAGTTCATCCCGTCGTTCAGATAACCGAGCTTAACGACATCGATACTTTTTGCTCCAGTGGTAAAGGTATAACCAATACTACGGGAAACCATACTGGTTCTAAAATTGCCTCCCGAAACACTCAGCGCCTCAACAGGTGGTGGATCGATCCAGTCACATGCCGACGACAACCAATATTTTGGATCTGATCCGATCTGGTTTCCAGACGCAGAACTCAACGTACCTTCTGAAACACTGAACGTACTGTCGAACTTGAATACCGGATCGCCCCCCCCGCCAAGACCACTTATCGGGTACGGTTTCCATATGACTGATTGCCAGGCGTTCGAAGAGACGCCGGATACAGGCATGCTCCCCGATTGGCCAAACATTCTCCATGCGGTTTGAAATGCTTTGGCTAAATCAGTATCCTTGTTGTTCATAACGAATAACTGTGACAGCAATGGCATGCCAAAGACATAGCCAACATCCAAAGCATGAAACGCACCCATCTGGTTCAACGAATTAGGGTATCCGAGATAAGAAGCGAATAGCTTCCCCGGCTCAGTCGGCGCATTCTGATTACCTGGAGTGCCTGGACGATAAGTCAATTGATAACGGTAGCTAGATCCTTTTCCGGCGGACGCTTTCGCGGTGACCTGAGTGAGCCTGCGGCTGTGGCATGTGAACACAGCGTCGGTGAGCAGCGACACTACGGCGTCCCGAACATCGCTGGCATACGTATAGTCGACACGTCCATTGTGCTTGGGCGTGTACTGGGGCGGCAAGGAAGAAAATGCCTTCTCACCATTCGCATTCCCGAAAATGGCCTTAAGAATTTCCTTGAAGCCCGATCCGTCGGCACTCAAAAGATTGACGCCAGCGGCATTCCCGCTGCAATCACGGACAGCATTATTTTTGACACAGTCGATGATAGAGGGAGCGTAAGGTTCAAGCAATGAAGTGTACTCGTCGCGGTTCGAGCCGATAGTCGAGGGTCTTGCGTCGACAGTTGCAGGCGAATTGTTCAGCACTTCCACTGGTTGCGCAGTCAGCAGTTGGCCGTCTATCGGTGGTGCGACTATAGCAATACCTAAACCAACAGGTTTAAATCTAGGCAGGATGCCGGTATCAGATATCGATATGCCCGAATTTAAATAGGCAGCGCTGATAATACCGGCGGGGAGATTACGCAATTCACCAATGCCCATGATCGTCGGGTAACCGCAAGCCCCCCAGTATCTGGAGAGAATGCCTGGTTCTCGTCCACTCACTGTCCCTCGTGGGCATGATTTATTGAGTACGACAGCGAGTCCAGATCCAATTTTCCCCTGATCATCAAGCGTGGGCCACCTTGGCTTGCCTCGGTCATCGAACGGATTGATAGCGCGTTCCCCCGTGAAAATATCCGTGTTGAATGCAGAGCCCTTGCTGGACAAAACGCGTGCCAGGTTAAGCGTCCAGAAGACGGGCAGGTTGTAGCCGCTTTGTTGAATTGTCTGTTTGAAGAGCCCTGCAGCAAGAGGGGATGCGTTAAGAATGCTCGTGTCCAGGGCACCCGCAGATTCACCAAAAATCGTGACGTTGCCGGGATCACCGCCAAATTGGGAAATGTTGTCATGCACCCATTGGAGCGCCATGATTTGATCCAGGTTACCGTATGTTCCAGAAGTTCTAGCTTCCCTGGTCAGTTCGGGATGGCCGAGAAAGCCGAACGCACCAAGACGGTAATTAATGGTCACGACCACGGTATCACCCACGGCATCACCCACTGTTTCCATAAAAGGCGGCACCGTGGACCGACCATCTAACTTCGGAGTCGGATTGTAGAGCCCGGTCATTGCGGTACCATTCTTGTTGCCACCTCCGTGGATCCAGACAAAAACGGGTGCTTTGGGTGACGTTTGGCTCGGCTTTTTGGCATAAACGTTCAAATACAGGCAATTTTCGCTAGAAACAGTAATGCGGGGCAATAATGCACCTGGGACAAACAACGGCGTTGTAGGAAGGACATGGTCACCCTCGCTATCCCCGTTTGCTTGCATGCATTGGGGGACTTGTCTGTTCCCCAGGAATGCTGGGTCGAACGTCGGAGACGCCGGATCACCCGGGTTAGACCGAGTGCCCGAGTTGTTTGCCCATGGCTTGGGAGCAACCCATCGCAGCTTGCCTATCGGCGGCATCGCGTACGGGATCGCCACGAAGTGAGTAATACCGAGGGGGTCCGGTTCAGACCCGGTCGCTATGTATTTGTTATTGGTGTTGGTGTTGGTGTTGGGGTTGGGGTTGTCGCTGCCAAGACTGACGACCCAGGAAGTTCCCGCATCGGCAGTGCAAGAAATTACACCCAGACAAGCAATGAAAACCAGTAATCCACTCTTCAGGCTTTTGTCTATTGACGCGGACTGCCCCGTCCGCGAGATTATCAACTGGGATTCGTTTTTGAATTGAGTTTTCATCTTTATCTCCATGTGGTAGATAAGGTAAATCGATGTCAATAACGTCGCGCGCGGTATTAGGTAGTATTTCGGCAATGCCTTAGTGATGCTTTGAGCCATTTGCTCAATACAGAGTAACTTATAATTTAAAATAAAATATTACTTGTGGTGCAAAGCGGACATATAGTGCCGTCGGATTTCGATAAAACGGGATTTATTTTTAGGCTGGAACGGTGCGGGAGCGCCACAACTTTGAAAAGAGGCTAATGTTGGCATTGGTGAATTTCAGTTCAGAGACCGCCCACTCATTGACCTTGCCAAAGAGACTCAGATTTATATTGCCATGGACGCGCCACTAAAAAGATGTGGGATATAATATGGCTGTAGCAGTTTTATTATGAATTTTTTTAATGCAGAGAAACAATAACTTACCAACCAAAAAAACAATTACTGACGTTAGCCAGTAATTGTTTTTTAATGCTGAACAATATATTTAATTATCGAAAATAATATTACTATTGGGAGATTTTGAAATTGGGCCCTATATTGCCTACATTGTTAGGAGAATAAGTATTCGCATTAAAATCAGGAGTATCGGTGTAAGCCCTATAGGTTGCAACACCATAAATAATGCCGTTAAATACCGTGTTAACAGCGTTCCTGAGGAACCCGTTACCGTTGTTGTTGGCAACGATTTGATAGGTGGTATTCGCAGCTAATGTCACTGGTGCAATTGAAACGTAGGTAAAAGTATTCGTATTCAAGCCGCTGGTTGTTACATTGGCAGATGCGCCTGGAACCATGACACCAGTTGCCTGATTATAGATTTTTACCTGATGGGTATTGTTCATCCCATCATTGACATAACCGAGTGATGATACGACCAGACTTTGCGGTCCCGTCGTGAAGGTATAACCAAGACTGTAATGGGTTGGATTTATGTCATAGGTGCCGCCAGAATAACTGAGAGCAGCGCCGGGGACTTTGATTCTGAAATTTGGCCCGATATTTCCAATGTTATTTACTGAATATGTAGAGGTATTGAAATCAGGCTTATCTGTGTTTGCGGTATATGTCGAAGTGCCATACCGAATACCGTTAAAGACGGCATTGGTTGCGTTTATCAGAAACCCGTTTCCATTATTGTTTGCCACAATTTGATAGGTCGTATTTGGAGATAATGTCACAGGAGTAATGGGCACATAGGTGAACGTTGTTGTGTCTGATCCTGTTGTTATCACACTGGCATAAGCGCCTGCGACCGCTGTTCCGGTGCCACTACCAGCACCATCCGGACTTGTGATTACCTTGTAGATTTGCACTTGATGGGTATTGTTTTTACCATCATTCAAATACCCGAGTTCGGACACAACCACACCTTGGTCGCCAGTGGTAAAAGTATAACCAAGACTGAAATGCTGGCTATTTACCTGAAAGCTACCGCCGGAATAACTGACCGCTGGGCCTGTTGTCGGTGCAGCAGAATTACGTGTAAGACCCTCGTACCACACTGCTGCCATTTTTTGAAATCCAGCAGCGGTTGGATGTATTCCATCGCTGGTTTCCGTCGCTGGATCGAATGCATCATGTTGATTAACCATGACAATGTTTTTTCCTGCTGTCTGGTACGCGCTGACAATTTTAGAAATAGCCAAGTTGTATGCTTGGGCTCTATTGTCAGCGTCAATACGCGATGGATCATTTCTTTTGATTGGGGTGATTTGTGCAAGCACAACCATTATCTGAGGTTTAGCATCGAAGATTTTATCGAGCAAGGCTTTCATACGGGATGCCGCATTGGATGCATAATCTCCACCGGTAGGATTGTACGGTTGAAGTGCGTCGTTGGTACCTAACATCAGTAAAATCACATCAGGGTTCCAGTTTGCCAAGGTGGTTTCGATTGGCAATGCCGCATGTCCTTCAAGAGGATTGTTAGACATACCATCGGCTATTTGATCGATACGATACGATCCATAACCCTCATGATTTGCCTGGAATGGAAGATTGCCATTAATCAAATAGTCTTGATATGCGCTGATTTTATTTACATAGGTTCCGGAATATGTGCCGAAATTAATCAATGGATGGCTAATTGCGAAGGCTGGATCTTCCTGAAACTTGTCGCTGCTGAGATTCCACATTACAGTTTGATCCGCCTCCGTATAGGGGAAGCTACTATTTCCTTTATGATCCTCCTTGCCAACAAACGTATAACTGTATCCATTGTCATTCAACATTTTCTGCAAAGGTGCGCGATAACCACCCCATCCGGCGAATTTACCCTCTGTGATGGAATCCCCAATCGGCATGATTTTGTAATTTACGCCTTTTTGGATCGGGGCGGCCCAACTTGTTGAAAGACTTAACATCAAGATGAAAGTGAGCAAGAAAAATAAACTCGTATGAGCGTTAATTACATTGCTTGAAAAAGATCGCTTCACACATAATGATTTCGATGACTTATCTATATGAGAAGCAATGAAATAGTCTTTTTCAAAAAATGTGTTCTGTTCAATCTTCGACATATTTGTCCCCAGTTAAGTGAATGCTATTCAGCTTGAACAGAAAATACATGGTTGCGTAGCGATTGCTACTATCTCTTAAGAGTAGAGGGTGCTTTTAAATTTGCTAGATTGCACAGACCATGTATTTTGTTACAGATTTTGTCCTACACCATGACCTTGCCGGGAACGGATGTAAAAGTGGTGGAGGAATGTGCGCTCTCCAGGCGAAAAAAAAACGGCAAATCTGCCGTTTTTTGGGTGCTGCGCTAATCGACTATGGCATCAGTTCCGCGATGTCAGCGAGCCATTGACGACACGTACTTCGTCACCCGCGCGCCAGTTGGTCGCGTTGTCGCTTGGGAAAGTCTGTAACTGGCCGTCATCCATGCGTACCCGAACCTGGTAGCTGGTTGCGACGCTTGAGCGCCTTTCAACTTCGTTTCCGGCATAACCGCCACCAACGGCACCGGCGACGGTAGCTAGCGTCCGACCATTCCCGCCGCCAACCTGGTTGCCGAGCAAGCCGCCAAGAACGGCACCGACGCCAACGCCGACGCCACTAGGCCGTGCGGTCGACTGGATCGTCTTGACCGATTCGACGCGGCCGCAGTTGTAGCATTGTGCGGCAGCTTGCTGCGGATAATTTTCTTGGGCAGGGCGGGAGGAGTGCCCGGACTGGCTGGAATGTTTGACAGGCTCTTGCGGACTATATTTTTGGTTATTTTCGGAAACCAGTGATGGCGCTGGTTCCGTTGCGGTCTTGTAGGTCTCGGCAGACTGGTCTGCCTTGGAGTTTGGTAGCAGGCCAGTAATCGCTGCGACGCCAACCAGACTGACGAGTATTACTGCGGCAGCGGCAGCAGCAATGAGCGGATGGATACGACCTGACATGTTCTTTTTCATGATTTCTCCTGTGAATACGGACGACCTTGCTGCAGTCGGTGGGGCGAGTATGGTCGTAGAGGGCAGATCAGGCCAGCTAGTTCCTGTGTCAGACGTAAAGTGATGTAACCATTACACCTGACCTGTGGACTCGGAGAATGCCGAAGGGCTGATCGCTCAGTCTTCCCGACGCAAATGCGGAAACAGGATCACGTCGCGGATATTCGGCGAATCGGTAATGAGCATGACCAGCCGGTCAATGCCGATACCGCAACCACCGGCGGGTGGCATGCCGTATTCGAGGGCGCGGATGTAATCGGCGTCATAGAACATGGCTTCTTCATCACCGGCATCCTTGGCCGCGACCTGCGCCTGGAATCGTGCGGCCTGATCTTCGGCATCGTTCAATTCCGAGAATCCATTGGCCAGTTCACGGCCGCAAATGAACAGCTCGAAACGTTCCGTGATACCCGGTACCGTGTCAGAAGCGCGTGCCAGTGGCGACACTTCAGCCGGGTAGTCGACGATGTACGTTGGCTCCCACAATTGCGCTTCGGCGGTTTCTTCAAACAGCGCCAGTTGCAAGGCACCAAGGCCCGCTGTGGCGAATGGCTTGACACCGAATTTTTTCAGTTCGGCCCGGATGAAGTCGGCATCGGCCAGTTGCTCGGCGCTGTATTGCGGCGCGTAATGATTGATGGCACCGAGGATCGTGAAGCGCCGGAACGGCTCGCTCAGGTCGAGCGCGCGACCCTGATACGTCAGGTTGGCCGTACCGTGCGCATCGATTGCCGCCTGGCGGATCACGGCTTCGGTGAAGTCCATCAGCCAGTGGTAATCGACATAGGCCGCATAGAATTCCATCATCGTGAATTCCGGATTGTGACGTGGCGACACGCCTTCATTGCGGAAGTTACGATTGACTTCAAAGACGCGCTCGAAGCCGCCGACCACCAGTCGCTTCAAATACAGCTCGGGAGCGATGCGCAGAAACATCTGCATGTCGAGGGCATTGTGATGCGTGATGAATGGCTTGGCGGCTGCACCGCCGGGAATCGTGTGGAGCATCGGTGTTTCGACTTCCATGAACTCGTGCTCGTTCATGAAGCGTCGAATCGACGACATCGTCGCCGTGCGTGCCTTGAATGTGCGCCGTGTCTCTTCGCTCATGATCAGGTCGACGTAACGCTGACGATATTTCATTTCCTGGTCAGCCAGACCATGGAATTTATCCGGCAACGGGCGCAGCGATTTGGTAATCAGGCGCAGCGCCGTGACCTTGATCGACAGCTCGCCGGTCTTGGTCTTGAACAGGATACCTTCGGCACCAAGGATGTCGCCCAGGTCGTAATGCTTGAAGGCGTCGTGCGCTTCGACACCAATGAGATCGTTGGTGATGTAGAGCTGGATGCGGCCATCGGCGCGATCGCCGGAGGCATCCTGCAACGTCGCGAACGAGGCTTTTCCCATCACGCGCTTGAGCATCATGCGGCCGGCCACGACGACTCTGGCAGCGGCGCTATCGAGGGCAGGATTGTCCAGTTCGCCGTATTGCAGATGCAGTGCGGCGGCTTTGTGCTGCGGCCGGAAATCATTCGGGAAGGCGATCCCGGCAGCGCGGATCGCAGCGAGCTTGGCACGTCGTTCAGCCAGGATCGAATGTTCGTCGGGGGCTGGTACGTCGGTGGCGACTTCAGTGTTGGTGGTCATGGAATGCGCAATCAAAAAAAGTGAACTACACGCCTAACTTGAGCGAGGCTGCAATGAATTCGTCGATATCGCCATCAAGCACCGCCTTGGTATTGCCGGTCTCGAAGCTGGTTCGCAAATCCTTGATGCGTGATTGATCCAGCACGTAGGAACGAATCTGGTGACCCCAACCGATATCGGTCTTGGAGTCTTCCAGTTTTTGCTGGTCACTCATGCGCTTGCGCATCTCGTGCTCGTACAGGCGCGACTTGAGCATGGCCCATGCCTCGGCCCGGTTACGGTGCTGGCTGCGATCGTTCTGGCATTGCACGACGATGCCGGTCGGACCATGGGTCAGACGCACGGCGGAATCGGTCTTGTTAATGTGCTGACCACCCGCGCCGGATGCACGATAAGTATCGACGCGCACATCGGCGGGATTGATGTCGATCTCCAGCGAATCATCGACTTCCGGGTACACGAACAGACTGGAGAACGACGTGTGGCGACCATTCGCAGAATCGAACGGCGACTTGCGCACGAGTCGGTGCACGCCGGTTTCGGTACGCAGAAAACCGTAGGCGTAATCGCCTTCGACCTTGATCGTGACGGTCTTGATACCGGCAATCTCGCCATCGGATTGCTCGAGAATTTCGGTCGTGAAACCCTTGCGTTCGCAATAGCGCAAGTACTGGCGCATTAGCATCGAAGCCCAGTCCTGTGCTTCGGTTCCGCCGGCTCCGGCCTGAATGTCGATGAAGCAGTTGTTCGGGTCCATCGGGTTGCTGAACATGCGGCGAAATTCCATGCCCTCGACCAGCTTTTGCAAGACCTGGGTATCTTCTTCGATGGCTTGCAGCGTGTCGAAATCCTTTTCTTCGCGCGCCATCGCGAACAGGTCGCTGGCGTCACCGAGTTCGGCATCGATCTTGATGAGCGTGAGCACGATCGATTCGAGGGATTTCTTTTCTTTGCCGAGATCTTGCGCGCGCTTCTGGTCGTCCCAGACTTTCGGATCTTCGAGTTCGGCGTTGACCTGGTCCAGTTTCTCTGACTTCAGATCGAAGTCAAAGATACCTCCGAAGTTCGTTGGCGCGGATGGTCAGGTCTGCAAGCAGCCCTTCCAGAGAATTAAGTTGTTCTGCTTCCATGATGTCTTCTTTTGTCTTGTGCGTGAAAGGCGAAATTATACGCGAGCAGGGGACATCCTCAGCCATCGCGTACTGTCTCATCGCGCTGATGCTGCAGGTTGCGCACGATCTGGATCGACAACTTCAGTGCATAGAGCTGGTTGAAGTAACGAGAAGGTAAATCGATCTGATGGACCGCGGCATCAAGCTGGGCCAACTGGTCGTGCCAGTGATGGCGTTGCGCCGCGGTGGGCGCGGTCGTCGTGCGTAGCGCATCTTCGAGCGCGTTCAATTCGCAATACCAGTGCGACAGACGTGTGCGCACCCGATAGGCGAGCAAACGTGGCACCGTTTGCAGCAAGGCAAACAACAGCGCCAGCAGCGGTACCAGCAGCACAAAGCGCTGCTCGATAAAATTGGCTAGCCAGAATGGCAGGTAGTTTTGCAGAAACGGGCGGCCCGAGCGGAAGTAGCGACGGGCTTCCTCGGAAACCGGGAAGTCATCCGTATGCAGGTTAGGAAATTCATTACGTACCGCGAAAAATCCAGGTTCGGCATGGACCTCAACGGCGCTGTCGAGTAGTGCATAAATCAGCGAAGGATGCAGTCGGTTCCTGGCAACCAGCATCGCAGTGGCCGATAGCAGCGTGACATCCTGACTGGGCCGGTCGCTGCGCAGATCAATGGCACCACGTGGAAAAACGATTTTTGACAGCGACGGAAAATTGCGCACGATAGCGTCGGCCTGACTGAAATTCATCAGCTTCAACTCACTGTCAAGCAGCTTCGCTACCAACGGAGTTTTGGGAATGCCGATAAAAAATCCGGCATCAATTGTGCCGCTACGCAGTTGCGTTTCGGCCTGCTGGGCAGTCATGTCGGTGAGCGTCGTATTGCTGGCATTGATGCCGTGCGCCGCCAGCAAATTGATGGTGAGGTTACGCAGGCCGCTGCCGGGAAGTCCGACGGCCAGGCGTTTTCCGGATAGCTGGGCGATCTGATCGATCGTCGCGGGGCCGTTGTAGAACAGCCAGATCGGTTCATAGGAAACCGCTGCCAGCACTTCGAGGTCGGGTGCGTCACGCGCCTCACCGATGCCGGACTGCACCAGTCCCAGATCGATGTCGCTGGCCGGATCTTTCAGGCGCTGATAATTTTCTACCGATCCGGATGATTTGCGCAGTTCGAGTGTAATACCCTGACGTGCCAGTATTTCGGCGTACCTGCTCGCATAGGCGCTGTAAATGCCATCGTCATTGCCGACACTCATGACGATGGTCTTGTTCGGCAACGGTTGCAGCCGGAACCAGCCGATCAGAATCAGCGCGGCGACGATGACGCACAGTATCGGAATACACCAGCGGTGTCGCAGTAGCGCAGCAATGGCGGTGAGTGACATGGGCGAATCCGGATCGACCGTTGCGAAAGGGGGGAGTCTGCGGTTCAGCGTTGCTGGCGACTCAGAGTTTCTTTTTTTGCTGGACCCGCTGCTGCTGTTTCTTGTGTGTTTGCTGCTTGTTCTGCTTCTGCTCGAACAATTTGATCGCATCCAACTTTGCCTGTTCTGGCGTGCACATCGCGGGCACATCATCGTGCACACTGAAAAATTCGGCCTCTTGCGCATCCATCACGAGCTTGATTGCGGCGGCATCCTCCAGATCATAAAGCTCTGTGAGGAGGGTGGTGACTTCATCAAGAAATTCTTCGTACGTCATGCAAGGCTTTCATTATTTTCGGTTCGAAAAAGTATACGTGGAAAACGCCCGACTGCCGTTTTAAAAATCGTCTTATTTGCGCTCGCGGCGCGACCATGATCTCGCTGGGCCATCACCGTGATCAGGCGCATTCGGCATACTCGACCATCAATTGCACGCGTGTCACACCGTTGTATTCATTGGCATCAAGCCGGTACGCGACCCGCGCGCGGCCACCGAGATCGTCGGTGTGGCCGAACCAGATGGCATCGAAGCGCTGGCCATTGCGTTCCAGTTGCAGCTTCAAATGGCGCTCCTTCAGAATGCGCTGGCTGATGACGCGGAACTCGTCACAGAACACCGGCGGCGCAAAGCCCTGACCCCAGACCTGGCCGTCGAGTAGATCGATGAACTGGGTCGTAAAGAAAGCATCTTCCAGCGAACCATCATTTTCAAGGACGCGTTCGAGCTGATGTTGTGTCAGCCAGCTGCGTCCGACTGCTTCAAAAGCCGTGGCAAAGGCATCGAAATGGTCTGCCCGCAAAGTCAGGCCGGCGGCCATCGCATGACCGCCGAACTTGTCGATCAGGGTCGGTGCGTGTTTCGAGACCAGATCAAGGGCATCGCGCAAATGAAAGCCCGGAATCGAGCGGCCGGAACCTTTGATCCAGCCATCGCCAGCCGGTGCGAAAGTGATGGTCGGCCGATAGAACTTGTCCTTCAACCGCGATGCCACGATGCCGATGACGCCCTGATGCCAGCCGGCGTCGAAGACGCTGATCGTTGATTTGTCGTGTGGATCAAAACTGTCGAGCAGTTCCAGCGCCGTGTCTTGCATGTCGGCTTCGATATCGCGTCGCTCGCGGTTGATCGCATCGAGCTGCTGGGCGATGGCCCAGGCGCGGCCTTCGTCATCAGTGGTCAGGCATTCGATACCGAGCGACATGTCAGCCAGCCGACCGGCGGCGTTGAGGCGTGGGCCAAGCGCAAAGCCGAGGTCAAACGGACTGGCCTTGCGTGCTTCACGGGCCGAGGCACGAAACAGCGCAGCGACCCCGGCATGCATGCGTCCGGATCGCATGCGCTTCAAACCCTGGGCGACCAGGATACGGTTGTTGGCATCGAGCTTGACGACGTCGGCCACCGTGCCCAGCGCGACCAGATCGAGCAGGACATCGAGCTTGGGCTGGCTCTGCTGGTCAAACAGGCCACGCTGGCGCATCTCCGCACGCAAGGCCAGCAGCACATAAAACATCACGCCGACACCCGCCAGATTTTTGCTCGGGAAACCGCATTCGGGCTGGTTCGGATTGACGATCACGCGTGCCGCCGGCAGCGTATCGGCCGGCAAGTGGTGATCGGTCACGACCACATCGATGCCGCGCCGGTTGGCTTCGGCGACGCCGTCGATACTGGCGATGCCGTTGTCAACGGTGACAATGATGTCCGGGGATTTTTCGGCTTGCGCCAGTGCGACGATTTCGGGTGTCAGGCCATAACCGTACTCGAACCGGTTCGGCACGATGAAATCGACATCGGCACCCAGCATGCGCAAGCCACGCAAACCGACCGCACAGGCGGTCGCGCCATCACAATCGTAATCGGCAACGATGACGAGGCGCTTCTTTGCGGCGATCGCATCGGCCAGAAAAACGGCAGCCGCATCGATATGCAGCAAGCCCGATGGCGCAATCATCGATGACAGTTCACACGACAACTCACGCACATCGAGCAAGCCACGTGCGACGTACAGACGCGCCAGCACCGGATGAATGCCGTCCTGAATGAGCCGTTCGGTATCGCGCGGAGAGGCCGCACGGGTCGCGAGACGGGTCATTGCAGCAACCCCTTCAAGGACGGCTTTTGCCAGAATTTGCGCAGCGTCGTGCGGGTGACGAGATGCTCGGTGATCAGGCTGCCATGGGTCAGGATCAGGCGACACGAGCCAAGCGCACCCTCTTTCATGGCCTGCAGCAGTGGCGCGAACCAGGTCGGCTCAAGACCATTGATGCGCAGCAGCCACTCCGACAAATCTTCGCCCAGCGCCGGTTCGATCAGCGTGTCGAGCAGCAGCAAGCCGTGGTCAGGTTTCGCGGCGAGTACCTCGGTGACGGTCGCACTGTCAATATGCCTGACTGCCTCGCCGCGCCAGTCGGCAAGGTTGAAGACATCGGTATAGCGCGACAACGGCAAGCGCGGTTCGGCTGGCGACCCGCCCCACAGCCACAGCGAATTGACCGGGTCGAGCCGACTGTCTTCGCGCGACTGGTTGACGATACCGTCATGCCAGTGCATCTGGATTTCGTTTTGTACCTTGCGCCAGTCGCGCGCGGTCGGGCCTTTCGGCATCCAGATATCGATGTTGTGGCCGCAGGCTGCGTCCGGCGTTGCGGTCTGCAAATCGCTCCAGCTATCCGCGCGTAAAAACCAGGTAGCCGCGTCGCCGTACACCAGTTGCTGGCCCATTTCTTCAAACAGCGGGGCAGCCAGTGCGAACAGGGTGCGGGAATGCGCATCGGATAACTCCAGCCGGCGCGGATCGGTCAGCACCAGATGATCGCGAGCGATATGAATATGGACCGGATTGAGTACAAACCAGCTACCTGATTCGGGCGCAAAGCCGCGTCGGTGCATTGCCTGCAAGGCGAGCGGAGGGCTGCTGTCGGTTGCCTCACCCTGGGATAACCCGAATGCGCTGGCCAGCCAGGACTCATGCGGCAGCGTGTGAGCAAACGCATCATGGGTCTGGGCGGGGGAAGTTTTGCTGCGGGCCAGCAGTACGGCCAGTGACGGCGTGTGCATCGCGCGCAGCAAGTCGGGGCCCATGGCGACAGGAGGAAGGGCAAAAGGCAGAAGGATATCGAGATGGCTCATGGCCGGATTGTAGGTCAATTCGGCGAATGGTCATCGCCGCATTACGTTCGGGCAGATCTGCGGCAGACCTGATTGATCGGTCAAACCGTTGCTCCTGAAACAATCGAAAGAGGAGGATATAGTCCAGCCACCGTCTCCGGACATCCTTTTCCAATTACCAAGGAGTAGCACCATGCGCATGAATACACTCGGCAATACAGGTTTGTTCGTTTCCGAATTGTGTCTCGGTACAATGACCTTTGGCGGCACCGGCGACGATATGTGGAGCAAGATCGGCCAGTTGCAGCAAGATGATGCCGACAAACTGGTCCGTACCGCCATCGATGGCGGCATCAATTTCATTGATACCGCCGATGTCTACGCTGGCGGCTTATCCGAAAAAATTACTGGCCAGGCGCTGCGCAATCTCGGTATCGCACGCAACGAAGTGGTGATTGCCACCAAGGCATTTGGTCCGATGGGGCCAGGGCCAAATCAGGGTGGCACGTCGCGCGTGCATCTGATCGATGCCTGCAAAGCCAGCCTCCAGCGACTGCAGATCGATCATATCGACCTCTATCAAATTCACGGGTTCGATGCCGTCACGCCGATGGAAGAGCAATTGCATGCGCTCGACAATCTGGTCCAGCACGGCCATGTCCGGTATGTGGGCGTGTCGAATTGGGCGGCCTGGCAGATCACCAAGGCATTGGGTATTTCCGAACGCAACCATCTTGCCCGTTTCGTTTCGCTACAGGCGCATTACACGGTGGCCAGCCGGGATCTGGAACGCGAGCTGGTGCCGATGATGCGTTCCGAGGGCGTGGGGTTGATGGTGTGGAGTCCTTTGTCGGGCGGCCTGCTGTCGGGAAAATACGATCGGACCAACGAAAGTGCCGGCGCTGGTCGGCGTGCCAATTTTGATTTCCCGCCGGTCAACCGTGACCGTGCTTACGCGGTCATTGACGTGATGCGCAAGATTGCTGACAGCAAGGATGTCTCGGTAGCGCAAATTGCGCTGGCCTGGCTACTGCATCAGCCCGTCGTGACCAGCGTCATCATCGGTGCCAATCGCCCGGATCAGCTCACCGACAATATCGCTGCAAGCAAGGTGGCGTTGTCGAGTGAGGAACTGGAGATGCTCGACAAAGTCAGCGCGCTACCGGCCGAATATCCGGGCTGGATGATAGGACGCCAGGGCGCACCGCGTCTGGCCTTGCGCGATGAAGCGCCGCGTAATGCGTTGCTGTCGACTTGAACTGTTTAGTATCTTTGATGGAGAGTCTGCATTGCGCGTTGGCACGAATGTGCCACGACCAATAAAAAACCCGCACGACAGCGCATGTCGTGCGGGTTTTTTTATGCGGAATGCCGTGTTTTACAAACTCAGTTCCAGCACCTGACGACTCACTTCCAGCGTCACATCGCGACGCTCTCCCAGCGTCGTCATCTTGTGCGCACTCAGTTGGGCAAGCACGGCTTCGACGGCGTCGGCGTTCAGTTCGTAATCGGACAAACGGGTCTTGACGCCCATCTGCTCGAAAAACGCCTGGGTCTTGACGATGGCCGCTTCAATGCGGGTGTCCTCGTCGCCTTCAGTCAGGTGCCAGACGCGCGCCGCATATTGCAGCAGCTTGGCGCGCTTGCCTTCCTTGCGTACGCGCAGCATCGATGGCATCACGATGGCCAGCGTCTGTGCGTGGTCGAGGTCGTACAGCGCGGTGAGTTCATGACCGACCATATGGGTGGCCCAGTCCTGTGGCACACCGGCACCGATCAAGCCATTGAGTGCCAGCGTCGCACACCACATGATGTTGGCACGGACGTCGTAGTCTTCCGGATTGGCCAGTGCTTTCGGGCCTTCCTCGATCAGCGTTTGCAGGATGCCTTCGGCGAAGCGGTCCTGCACCGGCGCGTTGGCCGGATAGGTCATGTACTGTTCCATCACGTGCGCAAACGCATCAACGACACCGTTGCCGATCTGGCGTGTCGGCAGCGTGAAGGTCTTGGTCGGATCGAGGATGGAAAACAGCGGGAAGCAATGCTTGCTCGAGAAGGCCATCTTGGCCTTGATCGACTTGCGCGTGACCACGCCACCGTTGTTCATTTCCGAGCCGGTGGCCGGCAGGGTCAGCACGGCACCGAAGGGCAGGGCGCTGGTGACGTTGCGACCGCCTTTTTCGAGAATGGCCCACGGCTCACCGTCAAAGTTGGCTGCCGCCGCGATGAATTTGGTGCCGTCGATGACGGAGCCACCGCCGACGGCGAGCAGGAAATCGATCTTTTCCTTGCGTACCAGTTCGACTGCCTGCATCAGGTTTTCATAACTCGGATTCGGCTCGATCCCGGAAAATTCATGGAAGGTGCGACCGGCCAGTGCGGCATGGACTTCGTCGAGGACGCCATTGTTGCGGATACTGCCGCCACCGAACAACAACAGCACGCGGGCATCGGCGGGAACCACTTTGGCGAGGTCGGCGATACGGCCTTTGCCGAACAGAATGTGGGTCGGATTAGCGTAGTCAAAATTATTCATGCAGAGCTCCTTTGAATGGTTGAGCCGCACGGCATGGCGATGCCGCGACTGCGGGCATCATAGACTGGATGACAACTCTTTGCTGCCGATTTGCTCCTGCAGCAATGCGGCCAGTCCCGGCACCTGTTCGGGATCGACCGGCCACAAGCCGCCGCGCAGGATTGCCCGTGAACACTGTACGAATGCTTGCTCGACGCTGACTACCAGCACGCTCGTTGGCAACACGCCGTCGAGCACGAAGCGCGACAGCAATGCCGGCTCGGTACTGATGCGGGCGCGTCCATTGACGCGCAGACACTGATGGACACCGGGGATCAGGAAGAGCAAGCCGATCAGTGGATTGACGACCAGGTTGCGCAGGCTGTCGATGCGATTGTTGCCGCGCCGGTCCGGTATGAGCAGCGTGTGTGCGTCGCCGATTTCGACGAAGCCGGGACGGTCGCCACGCGGCGAACAATCCATGCCGGACGTGCCGCAGGTGGCAACCAGCAGGAATGGCGCAGCGGCGACGAAGCGCTGGCCGAGTGCATCAAGATGATCGATCTGTTTGCGACTGGCCCGTTCGCCGGGCATGCCGTACACCGCTTCGAGTTCGGCAATCGTGTTGATCGTGTGCGTGTTGGTCATGGTCTTTTAGGGTGAATGCGGGGGAGAGCACGGCGGTTCAGGCCACCGGCAACATGATCTCAATGATCAGACCGTGGTCATGACGGTTGCGCAAGTGTAACTTGCCTGAGTGTCGACGAATGACGCGCTCGACAATCGCCAGTCCGAGACCGGAACCGTTTGCCTGACCGCGAGCAACATCAAGGCGGGTGAACGGTCGGCGCAACCGGTCCATTTCGGATTCGGGAATGCCGTTGCCGTGATCGCCGACTTCAACCAGAACCTTGCCGCCCTCGATGCAGCAGATCAGATCGATGTCGGCCAATGCGCTATCGCCGGTCTTGCCATAGCGACGTGCATTTTCTATCAGGTTGGTCACCACGCGTTCGAGTTCGATCCGGTTTCCCTTTATCGTGATACCGGTGTCGATGTGTGTTGTTACCCGGACGTCGGGTAAGCGACTGGCTTCCTGAGCGGCCAGTTCCAGTAATTGCGACAAGTCAATCGTCTCGAAACTGGCGGTATCGGTTGGCTTGGCGTAGTCGAGGAACTGGCCGATGATGCCATCCATCTGGGCCAGATCCGATTGCATGCCAGCGCGCGCCTCGTCGTTCAGTTTTGCCATTTCGACTTCGAGTAGCATCCGTGAAATCGGCGTTCGCAGGTCGTGCGAGATGCCAGCCAGGATGACCGCACGGTCAGATTCGATCCGGTTCAGGTCATCGACCATGTGGTTGAAGCTCTGGTTGGCTTCGCGGATTTCGAGCGTTCCCCGTTCCGGGAGCGGTTCCGGTTGCTGGCCCTTCGCAATCGCGCGCGCCGCAGCACTCAGACGGGCCAACGGCTGGTTGATCAGACGTGATATGAAGCCCGCGCCGAGCAGTGCCAGCAGCAGCGTTACGGCGGCCCATCCCAGCCACTGGATACCGGAGGTGCGATCGATACGGTCGCGGTCCATCATCAGCCAATAGTCATCGCCGTCGATCTTGAAACTGACCCAGAACCCGGCCACGTCATTGACCTTGCGGGCGAAGCGCGTATCGGATCCCAGCTTGTTGCGGATGCGTGTTTGCAGCAAGGGCATCAGGGTACTGTCGCGCGGTGGCAGGACGACGTCGTCTTTTTCGAGAGGGTAGACGCGGATGCCCTCGTTGCTGGCCAGATCGAATAACAGTTCGATGCGCATATCGGGCGCTGAATGGGTCAGCGCTGCGCGCGTGATCGTGACGACCGAGATGATCTGGTTGGCGAGTTGTTCGGCGCGCGGCTCGCGCTCGACGACGCGCAGACTGGCGACCCACGCCGCCATGCTGCCCATGATCAGGAAGGCCAGCAAGACAAACGTGCGCCAGAACAGTCCGCTGCGAAACCAGGCAAGCCGGTCCGTATTGGTGTCGGGTCGAGACAGGGGAAAAGTCACAGCAGAGTCAACGCGGCTGGCCCTCGGGAATGAAGACATAGCCGAGTCCCCAGACCGTCTGGATGTAAAGCGGGCTCGATGGATCTGGCTCGATCAGTTTGCGCAGTCGCGAAATTTGCACGTCCAGACTTCGGTCATAGACTTCATATTCGCGGCCACGGGCCATTTCCATCAGCTTCTCGCGTGATAGCGGCTGGCGGGCGTGGCGGGCGAACACCTTCAGGACGGAAAATTCACCGGTGGTGAGGGCGACACTGACACCGCTTTTCTTTAGAGTCCGGGTTCCAAGATCGAGTACGAATTCACCGAATTCAAAGGACTGCGGCCGTTCCGATGGCGCGCCCGGCAACTCGTCCGGTCCGATGCGCCGCAATACGGCGCTGATGCGTGCGACCAGCTCACGCGGATTGAATGGTTTCGGCAAGTAATCGTCGGCACCCATTTCGAGACCGACGATACGGTCGACGTCTTCGCCCTTGGCGGTTAACATGATGATCGGTGTCATGTCACCGGCACCACGCAGGCGGCGGCAAATCGAGAGGCCGTCTTCACCTGGCAGCATCAGGTCGAGTACCAGCAAGTCATAGCGCTCTCGCAGCCAGAGCTTGTTCATGGTCTGCGCATTCTCTGCCGTGATGACATGGAAGCCTTGCTCGGTCAGATAACGTCGCAGCAGGTCACGCAAGCGGATGTCGTCGTCGACGACCAGGATTTTTTGTTGATGGCCAGTGGGCGTTGTGGGAGTGGCGGAGTTGGAGATCATAGTCATATGTGTATGGTAACTTCAGAAATCTGTTTTAAAACCACCTGCTGTGGGGCATTACAAAATATTACATACTTTACGGAATCATCCGGCGACCCATTTGCAAAGGCGCATAGACTCGGAAGTCGATCCGAACTGACTTGCCGGACCGCTTCAAGGAAACTCAAATGAAAACAATCCTCGGTACCTGCATCATCAGCTTCGTCCTTGCACTTGGCGCGACTTTCGCCCATGCCAATGATCGGGAAGACAGCCGCCTGCGCCGCGACATTCGTGGCGAACAACGTCCCCAGGATCGGGCACCAGCACAAGATCGTTCATTCAATGTTCGTGAGTCTGCCACACAAAGAGACCCGTCGCCTCTACCCGCAGGGCGCATGAGTCCGAATGAGCGCAAAGCGCTGCGTCGCTCGATTGACGAGGCCAATAGCAACCTCCACGATCAGAAGCGTTAATCCGGAAAACAATCATGCCCGCGTTCACTCCCGATCGGTTCAAGATGATGGCTGCAATGCTGCTTTGCCTGATGGCCGGGACCGTGTCTGCGCAACAGCTCGATGAAGCAGATGCCCGGTTTTTTCTAATGCGCACGGGCTTCGCACCCGATCGTGACGAGGTTGCCCGTTACAGCCACTTGTCGCGGCGACAGGCTGTGGAGCAGGTACTGGCCGAGACGCGCTCCACCGCCGCCACGGCAGTACCCGGATGGATTGACGAGCAGCCCATCTCCTCTCTGAATAGCAAGGACAAATCCGACGACGAAAAAAAAGCGCTGCGCGAACAGGAGCAGCGCCGCGCCTTTGAATTGCGCGGATGGTGGTTGCGCGAAATGCTATCGACAACAACGCCGCTGACCGAGCGCATGACTTTGTTCTGGCATAACCACTTTACGTCCAGTCAGCAAAAGGTCCGTTCAATTCAGCTGATGGCCCACCAAAATAGTCTGTTTCGCCAGCAAGCGTCAGGTAACTTTGGCACCTTGCTGCATGCAATCGGACGGGATCCGGCGATGCTGCTCTACCTCGACAATTCCAGTAATCGCAAAGGCGCACCGAACGAAAATTTTGCCCGCGAAGTGATGGAGTTGTTCACGCTTGGCGAGGGCCATTACGAGGAGCAGGATGTCAAGGAAGCTGCCAGGGCATTGACGGGCTGGAGCGTCGAGCGCGACACCGGTGAATTCAGGATTCGGCCCGCGGCACACGACACGGGTAGCAAAACCGTCCTCGGGGTGAGCGGCAATCTTGATGGCGATGCGATGTTCGACATCCTGCTGGCGCAACCGGCGTGCGCCGAATATCTTGTTGCCAAACTCTGGCGCGAATTCATTTCGCCAACCCCCGATCCACGCGAGGTCAGGCGCATTGCCGGGCAATTGCGCGACAGTCACTACGATATCAAGACCGCCCTCCGCGAGCTCTTTCTTGCTCCGGCTTTCTGGGAGGTGAACAACCGGGCCACGCTCGTGAAGTCGCCGGTCGAACTGGTGGTCGGCACCCTGCGTCAGTTCCGCTTCAGTTATGACGATCCATTGCCATTCACTTTTGCGATCGGGCAGCTAGGCCAGAATCTGTTTAATCCGCCTAATGTGAAGGGCTGGCCGGGCGGTGATGCGTGGATTAACAGCACGACGCTGCTGGCACGCGAAGCCGTGCTGGAGCGACTGTTTCGCGCCACCGAACGGCCCGCTGCGCGTGCACAAGTCATGATGCAGGACGGTGCCAAACTGCCCGGCCAGCAAGCCCTCGGACGCGAGGGAAAAATCCAGTTTGCCAATGCAGTGACAAGGATAGGCTTTGATGCGCATGCGTGGCTGGCCGAATTTGGCAGCGACGATGCGCTCGTACCTGACCTGCGGCAGCGTCTGGCAATCCAGCGTGCCGTGCTGGCGCGGGAGCCGAGTGCACCGACCAATGCCGCCTTGCATGGATCTGCCTATTTGCGTAGTCTCGTGATGGATCCGGTCTATCAACTGAAATGAACAATCTCTGAAAGATGGCGATGCAACGACGCGATTTTTTGCAATTTTCTGCCGGGCTGGGTGCCGCGCTGTTTGCCCCGACATGGGCGCTAGCGGGCAACCTGCCTGCTTACCGCAATCTGCTGATCCTGATCGAACTCAAGGGCGGCAATGATGGCCTCAACATGGTGGTGCCATACGCCGATCCGGCCTATTACTCCTTGCGCCCGCGCATCGCGATCAAACGTGACGAGGTCTTGCAACTCGATGCGACAACCGGCCTGCACCCGTCTTTGCTGCCACTGATGCCGATGTGGCAGGACCGCCAACTGGCTATCTTGCAGGGTGTCGGTTACCCGCAGCCAAATCTGTCGCACTTTCGTTCGATCGAAATCTGGGATACCGCATCGCGTTCGGATCAAACCCTGCAGCAGGGCTGGCTGACACGCGTGTTTGCGCGCCACCCCACGCCGGCATCGTTCAGTGCTGACGGCATCCTCATCGGCAGTCAGGAACTGGGGCCACTGGCCGGCGGTGCCCGTGCAGTAGCGCTATCGAGTACCGATCAATTCCTCGGCAACGCCCGCCTCGCCATGCCAGCCAACGTCCACGGCAATACTGCGCTGGAGCACCTGATGAAAGTCGAAACGGATATCGTCAAAGCCGCTGACGGCATGAAGCCGACGCAGGGCAAGATCGTCTTGCAGACCGTGTTTCCGAAGGGCGCGTTCGGTGATGTCATCAAGACTGCCGCGCAGGTGATCGGTAATGCCGAACAAACCGGCAAGCCGGTGGCGGTGCTGCGCCTGACGCTGGGTAGCTTCGATACGCATCAGAACCAGAACGGCACGCAAGCCGGATTACTGACCCAGCTGGCCGAAGGATTGGTCGCATTGAAATCTGCATTGATCGAACTCAATCGCTGGGACAGCACTGTCATTTCGACCTACTCGGAGTTTGGTCGTCGCCCGCGGGAAAACCAGTCCGGCGGCACCGATCACGGCACGGCCTCCGCCCATTTCGTGCTCGGTGGACGCGTCAACGGCGGGCTATTCGGCGCAGCACCACAGCTGAACCGGCTCGACGGCAACGGCAATCTCGGCCATGCGATTGATTTTCGGACGGTCTATGCCAGCCTGATGCGGCAATGCTGGTCGATTGATGACAGCGACATGGCCAGCGCAGGAGTGCTCGATCTGGTGCGGACCTGAGCGATCCCGGTCAATCCCGTACCTTGCCGCGCAAGGCCTTAATGGCACCGCGCCCGGTTTTCGCATCGACGCGTTTGCGCTGCGAACTGCGCGTCGGTTTGGTGGCACGCCGCAAGGTCTGTACCACCAGCGCCTGCTGGATCAATTCCTGCAACCGGCGCAATGCTTCCGCTTTGCTTTGCGGCTGACTGCGGCCGTTCTGTGCCTTGATGATGATCACGCCATCACGCGTGATGCGGTGATCGTTGAGCGCCAGCAAGCGCTCGCGACAATATTCCGGCAGCGACGACGTCTTGATATTGAAGCGCAAATGAATCGCCGTGGCGACCTTGTTCACGTTCTGTCCGCCGGGTCCCTGTGCGCGGATGGCGGTCAATTCGATTTCGCTTAAAGGCAAGCTGAGGTAATCAGTAATTTCCAGGTTCATGAAAGGCAGTTGGTATGCAGTGTCATCGTGATGCCGCCAGCCTTGTCGTGGCGGCGGCCAGTTGTTCGTAGAGGTTGCCGTACGCTTCATCCCATTGCTGGACTGCCTGCAAATGTCGTGCGACCGTCGCGGTATCCCCGCGCGCGATTGGTCCGGTCAGTGCGGTCGCCGGCCCCAGACGAAAGGCATTTTCGGCGGTTTCGCGTGCCAAAGGGGTCAGCAATGCGAGAGCAACATCAGCCGGGATACCGGCTGCGACATAGGCCTGTTGTGCCACGGAGAGCACGCTGACCAGATAATTCGACGCGAACACGGCAGCCGCATGGTAAAGCGTTTTTGATTCGGCGCGGATCGGGATCAACCGGGCACCGATCTGCGTCAGCATTGGCGTGAGTATTGCCATCGCCTCGGCATCGCCTTCCACACCGCAGCATGTTCCGGCAAAACTCGCTGCCACGGTCTGCGGATCGGCAAAGCTGCGGATGGGATGAATGCTGGCAACGACAGCGCCGGTTGTCGTAACGGCTTTCAATATCCCCGAATCCAGCGCACCGCTGCAATGAAAGACCACGCTGCCGGGTCCTGCGCGCCCCGTGGCGGCGAGCTGTTCGCTGCAGGGTGCGATCTGATCGTCAGGCACGGCCAGCAAAAATACCGTCGCCGGAGCGAGTTGTCCGAATGCGTCCACCGCGCGTCCCGCACCGATGAACTCCGCAGCGCGTTGCGCGCTTGATGGCGAGCGATTCAGGATATCGGCAATGGTCACGGCTCCTTGCGAATGGAGAGCGCGTGCCAGTGTTTTGCCGACACGGCCAGCGCCAAGAATGGTCAATGTCGTCGTCTGTAGTGTGTTCAACGGGTTCCTTTTTTCGCTTTAGTGTAGCGCAGCAGCATGGAACTGACGCTGACGTGTGAGCACTAATAAATAGGAAAGTTATTCATCAGCTGTTGAGAGGTGCGTCAGTGAAAAGATATCGAATTCACCTTCCATAAAGGGAAGGCGGCATAAGTAACTATCTCTATTGGCGAGGTTCCCGTTTCAGATATCAATGCGTGGAACAACACGTCGTTTTTGCAACGCGGTCTGCGTAAATCGGATTTTGCGCTCACGATGTTGTTGCAGGGCAGTGATCTCAGTCCCGACAAACGCGCCATTGCCGCGCGCATTCGCGAGGAATGAACAGGCAACAAGGTTTGATCTGCGTGGTCACGGGTTGCCTGAAGCAAGCTGCGCAGAAGTAATAATGTGAAATATTTTATCGATGTGAAACGATAACGGAGAAGATAATGGGTACAAATTTTCATAGGCAAATGCCGAAAATGCCGCAAATTCCGCAAATTCCGCAAATGCCGCAAATGCCGCAAATTCCGCCAGGTGCGTCAAGTCCGTCAGATCCGCCAAATATTGATACCTCGGCGTATGAAGAGGCTATGCGGGCTCAGCTGACTGAGTTACAAAAAGAAGGGGTGCCTACCTCTAATCAACCTGCGACCGGGAATTCAAATAAAAAAGATCTAGCAGATAGGGTGCCGAATATTAGCAAACCAGCAGATGGGTGGGCGAAGCCCGACGGTATCACTCTTCCGTACGGCCCCATTTAATTCAGGTCTTGTTCGTTTCGGTCACGACACGCAGAGCAGTGACCCTAGTTCGCTCGTCAGGCGAATCAACGCCTCGGCCTGCCCAAACTTCACCGACAGCGATGCCAAATAATCTGGATCGCTGTCGGTGAACCTCTCGACTAGTCTGCCATCCCTACTGGCGTCTTGTTCATTGAACCGGGTACGGCCGCTGTCAGACGATCTGTTCGAGCGCTTTCTGCCGCTCGATCCATTGCACCTCCAGTTCAGCTAGTTCTTTCTTGAAATTCGCCTGATCGGTCAGCAGCGTTTTCAATTCATTCCTGTTCGCGTTGTCATAGACTTTCGGATTAGCCAGTCGTTCATCAATCGCAGTCTTTTGCGCAGTGCGTTTGGCGTTCTGGCCTTCGAGTTTTTTCAGCTTGCTCTCAATCCGGACGGGCACATCAGCACGCCATCACGCGTGATGCGCTGGTCGTTCAGCGCCAGCAAGCGCTAGCGACAAAACTCCTGCATCGCCTTCCACTGCGCATCATGTTCCGCCGCAGTGGGTTGCAACAGTCTCTGGATCAAGCAAAAAATTAAGTCGCCGGCGCGAGTTGTTTAGATGCGCCCACCGTGCGTGTCACGCAGATGAACACCGTGTAGTCAAAACACTGGCACGCGCTCTCCATTCGCAAGGAGCCGTGACCATTGCCGATATCCTGAATCGCTCGCACCCGGGTGCGCAACGCGCTGCGGCCTGCGCCGAGAATGGTCAATGTCGTTCTGTGCGGTGTGTTCAATGGGGGCTCCTTTTTTTGCGCTCAGTGTAGCGTAGCAGCATGGAACTGGCGCTGACGGGGGAACACCAATGAACAGGAAAGTTATTTATCAGCCATTCAGGAGGGCACTATGAGAGTGGCATCGAAGTCAGGTTCCGCTTATACGGCTGATACCTTCAGTGCAAAAAGTGGCGAGAGTTTCGTGTCGAATTTCAATAAATGGAACAACACCGCGTTTGCTCAACACTGCCTTAGACAACCCTCATCCGAGTTGTTGATGATGGCTCAGCGCGAGGACCTGCATACCGAGAAGCGGGAGATTGCGGCACGTGTTTTGGAACAAAATTTTGGCAAATCCCCATCGGGCAACGTCGTGTGATCTGCGGGTGGAGGGGTTGCCTGAAGCAAGCCGCGCAGAAGAAATAAAGTGAGCTATTTCATCGATGTGAAACGATAACGGAGAAGATTATGGGTATAAATAATATTAATAACAGGAGTAGCGTTCTAGCCAGGACACCATCTAGCAGTCTGAAATTGGGCGACCTCTCGTCGGATCAGCTAAACGACTTGAAGGCGAGACTCGCGCTGCAAAATAGCCCAGGGTCAAGTGGTCAATTCAGCAACATGATAGGGGACGATGGCGATGGCGATGACGATGACGATGACAGTGCAGTCTAACCTGCAGTTCCGAACTCCAGCGAGTCGGATGCTTCATCTGACAACTCGATCACCGCGTCCTTGAGGAAGGTTTTATCTCAGTACTTCAGGGGAGAAAAAGAAGGAGGTATGGATCGCGCAAGCGATACTTCAGCGTCGTCCATTCAAGTCAAACCAGCCTCTCATAACGCCATTTAATCCGGATGCCGTACATCTCGGTCACGACACGCGAAGTCGTGACCATTTTTTTCTAGTCAGGCCATGCAACGCCGCGGCCTGCCAACGTCACCACAAGCAACACTTCCCGGTCTAATCAGACCGCCGTCTATTAGATACCCGGAAAGCCAAATACCTACCAGCACGTATGCTATTGCTACCAGTGTATTTTCTAATTATCCCGGCACTGCCATCCTCAAACAATCTGTTCAAGCGCTTCCTGCTGCTCGATCCACTGCGCTTCCAGTTCGGCCAGTTCCTTCTTGAAATACGCCTGATCAGTCAGCAGCGTTTTCAACTCTTTCTTGTTCGCGTTGTCGTAGACTTCCGGATTGGCCAGCCGCTCGTCAATACCTGCCTTTTGCGCGGTACGTTTGGCGATCTGTTCTTCGAGTTTTTTCAGCTTGTTTTCAATCGGCTTTTTGCGCGCAGCCAGTTTCTGGCGATCTTCGGCCTCGGCGCGTTTCTGGTCCTTGCTTGGCGCGGCCACGGTCGGCGGCGCGATGATGCTGGCCGATTTGGTGGTTACGGTTGGTAGCGCGGTGCCGATGGCATTGTTCTTGGTAGCCAGCTTGGTCTTGAACAGCCAATCCTTGTAATCATCAAGGTCGCCATCGAAGGGCTGTAATTTGCCCTCGGCGACGATGATGAATTCATCGGTCGTGGCGCGCAGCAAATGGCGATCATGCGAGACCACCACCAGCGTGCCTTCAAACTGCGCCAGCGCCATCGTCAGTGCCTCGCGGGTTTCCAGATCCAGATGGTTGGTCGGTTCATCGAGCAGCAGCAGGTTGGGCCGCTGCCAGACAATCAGGGCCAGCGCCAGACGGGCTTTTTCGCCACCGGAAAACGGGGCGATCTTGCTGGTCACCATCGGGCCGTTGAAGTTGAAGCTGCCAAGGAAGTTGCGCAGTTCCTGTTCGCGCACGGTCGGCGCGATGTGCGCCAGATGCCAGAGCGGCGATTCTTCGTGGCGCAGCATTTCGACCTGATGCTGCGCAAAGTAGCCAATGGCCAAACCCTTGCCGAACTGGGCATCGCCGGAGAGCGGCATCAGTTCGCCAGCGATGGTTTTGATCAGCGTTGATTTACCGGCACCGTTCACGCCAAGCAAGCCGATACGCTGGCCGATTTGCAGCGAAAATTTGATGTCCGAGACAATCGTTTTTGTTTCAACGGTGTGATCGGTCTGGCTCTCAATGCGGTAACCGGCGTCGACGTTTTCCATCGTCAGCAACGGATTCGGTGCGCTGGCCGGCTCGCGAAATTCAAAAGAAAATTCAGCAGCGGCGCGCAACGGTGCAAGCTCATCCATCTTGGCCAGTGCCTTCATCCGGCTTTGCGCCTGACGGGCTTTACTGGCTTGCGCCTTGAAGCGGTTGATGAAGGATTCGAGGTGCGAGCGCTGGCGCTGCTGCTTTTCGAGCGTGCCGGCGGCGAGGATCATTTGCGCGGCGCGCTGGCGCTCGAACGAACTGTAGTTGCCCGAGTAGCGCTTCAGTTTGCGCTCGTCGATATGCACGATCACGTTGACCACGCCGTCGAGGAAGTCGCGGTCATGGGAAATGATGATCAGCGTACCGGCGTAACGCTTGAGCCAGTCTTCCAGCCAGATGATGGCGTCGAGGTCCAGATGGTTGGTTGGTTCATCGAGCAGCAGCAGGTCCGACGGACACATCAGCGCTTGCGCCAGATTGAGCCGCATGCGCCAGCCGCCGGAAAAACTCGCCACCGGCTGGTCCATCTGGGCCATCGAAAATCCCAGGCCGGTCAGCAATTGCTCGCCGCGCGAACGCACCGTATAGGCATCGGCATCGGCCAGTGCGCTGTAGAGGTCGCCGATCAGCAAGCCGTTAGCCGAACTTTCCGGCTCGCTTTCGAGAAAGGCCAATTCGTCTTCGAGCCGGCGCAGTGTGATGTCACCATCAATAGCGTAATCCAGCGCCGCGCGGTCCAGCGCGGGGGTTTCCTGCGCGACGTAGGCCATACGCCATTTGGTCGGGTAGTCGATGCTGCCGAGATCGGCATGCAGTTCGCCGCGCAACAGGCCGAACAAGCTGGACTTGCCGGCACCATTGGCACCGATCAGACCGATCTTGTCGCCGGGATTGAGAGTGAGGTCGACATTGTCGAGCAACGGCTTGATGCCGCGCATCATGGAAACTTGCTGGAAACGAATCATGGTTAATGCACTTGCGGGAGCGTGGAAACGCTCCCCTTTCTTGGGGTCGGGGGAGGGAAATTGGATGCGGCGAAACGGCAGTATACGCGATGCGCTTCGCCGGCAGCATTAAAGCTTGTCGGCAGTCGCCAGAAAGACCATGTCATCACCGGCGCTGGTTGTCATCCAGGTCAGTTCCAGCGTCGGGAAAGCCTGCTCTGCATAAACCCGTTCATTGCCGATTTCAACCACCAGCACGCCATTGCGGGTCAAGCGTTCGCGCGCACCGGCGACGATGTGGCGCACCAGATCCATGCCGTCGGTGCCACCAGCGAGCGCGATGCGCGGCTCGATCTGGTATTCCTTCGGCAGCTTGTCCATCGAGGCGCTATTGACATACGGCGGGTTGGTAATGATCAGGTCGTATTTCTTGTCCGGCACCGCGGCATACAAATCCGATTCGATCAGCGTGATGCGGTCTTGCAATTCGTAGTCGTCAACATTGCGGCGTGCGACCGCCAGTGCATCGGCAGAAATATCGACGGCGTCCACATGCGCATTCGGAAACGCATCGGCCAGCATGATCGCCAGGCAGCCGGAACCGGTACACAGTTCGAGGATATTGAGCACGCTATCGGGGTCACTGACCCACGGAGAAAACTGATCCGGGATCAGTTCGGCGATGAACGAGCGTGGCACCAGCACGCGCTCATCCACGTAGAAATGGTAGTCGCCCAGCCAGGCCTGATGGGTGATGTACGCAGCCGGCTGGCGTTGGACGGAGCGGCGCTGGATCACGTCAAGCAGTGCATTGATTTCATCGGGCAGCAGACGCGCATCGAGGAAGGGCTCGAGTTTGTCGAGTGGCAGGTGCAAGGTATGCAAGATCAGGTAAGCCGCTTCGTCGAGTGCGTTACTGCTGCCATGGCCAAAGAACAGCTTGTCTTCATTGAAGCGGGTGACGGCATAGCGCAGCAGGTCGCGGATGGTTGAAAATTGATTGGTCATGGAAAGTGTTCGATAAATAAAGAGGAGAAAAAGTCGCGCTCGGCGGCGCGACCGGCACCGACCGGCACCGACCGGCACAATCAGGTCAGCAGGTTTTCCAGCGTCTTGCGGTAGATGTTTTTCAGCGGGTCGATGTAGCGCACTTCAATGTGCTCATCAATTTTGTGGATGCTGCCGTTAGGCGGACCGACCTCGATGACTTGCGGGCAGATCCGCGCAATGAAGCGACCATCCGAGGTACCGCCCGTGGTCGACAGTTCGGTTTCCAGTCCGGTCTCGGAGAGGATCGCAGCACGGATGGCATCGCTGAGTTGACCGCGCGGTGTCAGGAAAGGCAGGCCGCTGACGGTCCATTTCAGGCTGTATTCCAACCCATGACGCGTGAGGATTTCCTGCACGCGTTGCTGCAATCCTTCGACGGTACTGGCAGTCGAAAAACGGAAATTGAAATCAATCACCAGCTCGCCCGGGATCACGTTGGAGACGCCCGCGCCGGCGTGGATGTTCGACACCTGCCATGAAGTGGGCAGATAGTATTCGTTGGCTTCGTCCCACTGTTCGGCAACCAGTTCGGCAATCGCCGGCGCCGCCTGATGAATCGGATTGCGCGCCAGTTGCGGATAGGCGATATGTCCCTGGATGCCGTGCACGACGAGTCGGCCGGACATCGAACCACGTCGGCCATTCTTGATCGTGTCGCCCAGTTGGTCCGTCGCAGTCGGTTCGCCAACGATGCAGTAGTCGAGTTCTTCGCCGCGTTCCCTGAGCACGTTGCAGACCACGATGGTGCCATCGGTCGCCGGGCCTTCTTCGTCGCTGGTGATCAGAAAACCGATCGAGCCCTTGTGCCCGGGGTGCGCGGTGACGAATTCATCGACCGCAACGACCATCGCGGCAATCGAGGTTTTCATATCGGCCGAACCGCGTCCGTACAATTTGCCATCGCGGTGGGTCGGTACAAACGGCGGCGAAGTCCACTGGTCGAGCGGGCCGGTCGGCACGACGTCGGTGTGGCCGGCAAATACCAGCAACGGTTGGGTCGTTCCTTTGCGTGCCCACAGGTTGGTGACATTGCCGGAGCGGATTGCTTCGCAGCGAAAGCCGAGCGGTTCCAGCAAGTCGATCAGGTGTTGTTGGCATCCGTTGTCTTCGGGCGTCACGGAAGAGAGGGCGATCAATTGCTCTGTCAGCGCCAGCGTTTTGCTCATGGGTTCATTTCTTGAAAATCTGTTGATAGGTGTCGTCGGAAAAACCGACGCATGTCTGTGTCGTCGTCACGAGGACGGGGCGCTTGATGATAGACGGATTTTCCAGCATCAGCAGGATGGCGCTGTCGGCATCGACGATGCTGGCTTTGCGCGCCGCATCGAGCGCGCGCCAGGTCGTGCCTTTGCGATTGATCAGCACATCCCACTCGACGCGTTCGAGCCAGCTCTCGATGGTCGGACGATCGAGGCCGGCTTTCTTGAAGTCGTGGAAGAGGACATCATGCTGCCGGTCAGTGAGCCAGGTGCGGGCTTTCTTGACGGTGTCGCAATTCGGTATGCCGTAAAGCCGTGTTGTCATGTATTTAGCGTGAATTCAGTAAAAGTCGGGCCATCCGGAACCGTCACCGGGTCAGGGCTGGCCGGGTTGCCACTGGCCGTGTTGTTGATCATCCAGAACAAGTTGCTGGCCGAATCGGCATTGGCCATCGCGGCCTCCTGCGTGATTTTACCGTTACGGATTAACTGCAACAGCGCCTGTTCAAAGGTTTGTGATCCCGGTGACAGGCTTTTTTCGATGGCATCACGAATTTGGCCGATTTCGCCATCCTCGATCAGATCGGCGATATGGCGCGTATTGAGCAAGACTTCGACGGCAGGTACGCGCCCGCCGTCAATGGCTGGCACAAGTCGCTGCGAGACGATCGCGGTGATGGTCGACGACAAGTCCTGCAGCAACGCCGGACGATTCTCCAACGGGAAAAAACCGATGATGCGGTTGAGCGCGCGATAGCTGTTGTTGGCATGGAGTGTGGAGACCACCAGATGACCGGATTGCGCATAGGCCATTGCCGCTTCCATCGTTTCGCGGTCGCGGATTTCCCCGATCATGATGCAGTCGGGCGCCTGGCGCAGCGCATTTTTCAGGGCCACCGTCAAGGTCTCGGCATCGACGCCGATTTCGCGCTGGTTGACAATCGAGCGCTTGTTCCGGAACAGGAATTCGATCGGTTCTTCCAGCGTCAGGATATGTCCGGCGATGTGTTCGTTGCGATAATCCAGCATCGACGCAATTGTTGTCGATTTGCCCGATCCGGTCGATCCGACCACCAGCATCAAGCCACGCTTGGCCATGATCAGTTCACTGAGCAGCGGTGGCACACTGAGCGTCGCGAGGTCCGGAATGTTGTGCGGAATGTAGCGCAGTACGGCTGAAATGCTACTGCGCTGACGGAAGGCCGAGAGACGGAAACTGCCGACGCCCGACACCGGAATACCGATGTTGAGTTCGTTATCGCGTTCCAGTTCTTGCAGGCGAGGGGCGGAGACGACTTCGCCGATCAGGGTCATGATGGTGGCAAGATCCATTTTTTGCTGATTGATCGGCACCAGATTGCCATTGATCTTCAGATGGATCGGGGAGTTGACGGTCAGGAACATGTCTGACGCGCCTTTTTCCTTCATCAATAAAAACAGTCGGTCCATCGCCATGCCGCTCTCCCGAAAAGGTTAGCTGCGCAACTAGTCGCGCAGCAACTCGTTGATGCCTGTCTTGGCACGCGTCTTCGCATCGACCCGCTTGACGATGACCGCGCAATACAGGCTGTATTTGCCATCGGCTGATGGCAGGTTGCCGGCAACGACGACGGAGCCGGACGGAATCCGGCCGTACGTCACTTCGCCAGTAGCACGGTCATAAATCTTGGTCGACTGGCCGATATAGACGCCCATCGAGATGACCGAGTTTTCTTCGACGATGACGCCTTCGACGATTTCCGAGCGGGCGCCGATGAAACAGTTGTCTTCGATGATGGTCGGGTTGGCTTGCATCGGTTCGAGCACGCCACCGATACCGACACCACCGGACAGGTGGACGTTCTTGCCGATCTGTGCACACGAACCGACGGTCGCCCACGCATCGACCATCGTGCCTTCATCGACGTAAGCGCCGATGTTGACGAACGACGGCATCATGATCACGTTCTTGCCGATGAAGCTGCCACGGCGGGCGACGGCAGGAGGCACGACGCGAAAGCCGCCCTTGGCGAAATCTTCGGCGGTGTAATTGGCAAACTTGGTCGGGACCTTGTCGTAAAACTGCATGTGATCGCCGGACGGCATGACGATATTGTCTTCGAGGCGGAATGACAGCAGCACGGCTTTCTTGACCCACTGGTTGACAACCCAGCTACCGCTGTCTTTTTGCGCGACGCGCAAGGTGCCGTCATTGAGTTGTTCGAGCACGTGGGCAACGGCTTCGCGGATGGCGGCGGGTGCGGCTTGCGGCGACAGGCTGGCGCGGTCTTCCCATGCCTGGTCAATGATTTGCTGGAGTGCTTGTGTCATGGTCTTGGACAATCTATAAAAATAAAAATCAGAGGGTGCGGGTAAAGGCAACGAGTCGGGCGGCGGCTTCCAGGCATTCATCGGCCTCGGCCACCAGTGCCATGCGGATCCGGTTGCGACCAGGGTTGCTGCCATGGGCTTCGCGCCCGAGGTAGCTGCCGGGCAAAACGGTCACATTATATTCGGCATACAGACGACGGGCGAACTCGATATCGCTGATGCCGGGATAGCGGTCAACCCCGGCCCACAGGTAAAAACCGGCGTCCGGCAAGGCGACGTCGAGAACTTCTTGCAGCATCGGTGTCACGCGCGAGAACTTGTCGAGGTATTTGGCACGGTTGTCGATCACATGCTGTTCGTCGTTCCAGGCGGCGATCGAGGCGGCTTGCACGGTCGGGCTCATGGCACCGCCCTGATAGGTCCGATACAGCAGGAATTTCTTCAGGATCGCGGCATCGCCGGCCACAAAGCCGGAGCGCATTCCGGGTACGTTTGAACGCTTTGACAGGCTCGAGAAAGCGATCAGGTTGTGGAAGTCGGCGCGACCCAGCAGGTTGGCTGCTTGCAGTGAACCGAGCGGTGCTTCCGGCTTGAAGTAGATTTCGGAGTAGCACTCGTCAGCTGCGATCACAAAGCCGTATTTGTCCGACAGGTCAAACAGCAGTTTCCAGTCTTCCAGCGTCATGACGGATCCGGTCGGATTGCCCGGTGTGCACAGGTACAGCAAGCGCACGCGTTGCCAGACTTCGACGGGGACGGTGGCGTAGTCCGGCGCGAAATTGCGCGCCGGATCGGCATTGACAAAGTAGGGCGTGGCACCGGCCAGATACGTCGCCCCCTCGTAAATCTGATAGAACGGATTCGGGCACAGCACCAGCGCATCGCTGGCTGGATCGATCACCGTTTGCGCCAGCGCAAACAATGCTTCGCGCGAGCCATTGACCGGCAACACTTGCGTGGCAGGGTCGATCTTTGGGAGGGTATAGCGCCGTGCCAGCCAGGCGGCAATCGTGCCGCGCAACGCATCACTGCCAGCGGTACTCGGATAGCTGGCCAGTCCGCCGAGATGCTCGGCCATGGCTTGCTTGATGAATGCGGGAGTCGGGTGCTTCGGTTCGCCGATGCCAAGACTGATGGGCGCAAAGGCCGGGTTCGGCGTCACGTCCGCGAACAGCTGGCGGAGTTTTTCGAAGGGATACGGTTGCAGCTGGTTCAGATGTGGATTCACGTAGGCTAGCCGATGGTTATCGAGGCTGAAAATGGAGTGGAATGGCGATCATTATAACGTCGCGTCACCGATGTACCGTTGTTGTTTGGCATGGCTAAAACCGGGTGGGTGGCGTATCGCCAATGTTATGATGAGGCCCCTTTTTGCGGTGCCACTGCGGTATTCGCTTCCTCACCTGATCGTCTACTGACTGCTGACTTCGTGCGCTTATCTTCCATCAAACTTTCCGGCTTTAAATCGTTCGTCGATCCAACCAATTTTCAGGTACCGGGTCAGTTGGTCGGTGTGGTCGGGCCGAACGGGTGCGGCAAGTCCAACATCATCGATGCGGTGCGCTGGGTGCTGGGAGAGTCGAAAGCCTCGGAATTGCGCGGCGAGTCGATGCAGGACGTGATTTTCAACGGCACCACGCATCGCAAGCCAGCCGGTCGTGCCTCGGTCGAACTGCTGTTCGATAATTCGGATAGCAAGGCGGCCGGACAATGGGGCCAGTACGCAGAAATCGCCGTCAAGCGCACCTTGACCCGTGATGGCACCTCGACCTATTACATCAACAACCAGGCGGTGCGGCGGCGCGATATCCAGGATATTTTTCTTGGCACCGGGTTAGGTCCGCGCGCTTACGCGATCATCGGGCAGGGCATGATCTCGCGCATCATCGAAGCGCGGCCCGAAGAATTACGGATCTTTCTGGAAGAAGCGGCCGGCGTGTCGAAGTACAAGGAGCGCCGCCGCGAAACCGAAAACCGTTTGCACGACACGCGCGAAAACTTGCTGCGGGTCGAGGATATCCTGCGCGAACTCAATGCCAATCTCGAGAAGCTCGAAGCGCAAGCTGCGGTCGCCACGCGTTTTCGCACCATGCAGACCGATCAGGAAGAAAAGCAAAAACTGCTCTGGCTGTTACGCAAAAATGACGCACAAGCCGAGCAGCACAAGTTCTTCATGGAGATCGAAAAAGCCCAGACCGAACTGGAGCAGGAAACCGCCAAGCTCCGGCATGTCGAACTGGAACTCGAACACATGCGCCAGGCGCATTTCGGGGCTGGCGACCGGCTGCATCAGGCGCAGGGTGCGCTGTACGAGACCAATACCGAAATCGGCAGCCTCGAAGCGCAAATCAAATTTGTCATCGAATCGCGCAGCCGTCTGCAGGCGCAACTCGATACGTTGACCACGCAACGCGATCACTGGCAACGCCAGCAAACCCAGTTTGCCGACGAGCAGGCCGAAGCCGAAATGCTGCTCGAAGAGCAGGGCGAGCGCGTCGAACAGTCGCAGCAAGTGCTGCAACAGCATGGCGAACAGTTGCCCGCGCTAGAACAAGCCTGGCGCGACGCCCAGCAGCGCAGCACCGAATCGCGCGCCGGGATCATGCACGTCCAGCAGCAGATCGAACTCGAGGCGGCGCAGCAGCGCAATGCCTCCAATATCCTCAATGGCCTGAGCGTGCGACGCGAACGTCTGCTGCAGGAAAAGACCGGCCTGAATTTGCCCGACAATGCGCACCTGGTCAACGCCACGCTGGAGCTCGAAGAAAAGCGCGCCGAACTGGAAGAAGCCACGATGCGGCTCGATGAAGCGCAAGACCAGCAACCGCGCATCGAAGAAGAGCGCCGCGCAGCGCAGGCCGCCGTCAATGAAGAGAGTGCCAGCAATGCGCGCCTCGATGCCCGGCTTGGGGCGCTCAAGCAATTGCAGGAACGTGTGCAAAGCCAGGGCAAGGTGCAGCCGTGGCTGAACCGGCACGAGCTCGACGGCTTGCCGCGGCTCTGGCAAAAATTGCATATCGAGGCAGGTTGGGAAACCGCGCTGGAATCGGTCTTGCGCGAACGGTCGTCGGCGCTGGAATTGTCCAATCTGGATTGGGCCAAGGCCTTTTTCAATGACGCGCCGCCAGCCAAGCTGGCCTTGTTCTCTGCCAGCGCCGCCAGCGCGGTGCCGGTGACCGAAGCGATTCAGGGTTTGCAACCGTTGCAGAATCTGCTGCTACAAAATGATCCCGGCATTCGCCACCTGATGGAAGACTGGTTGTGCAACCTGTATGCCGTTGAAGATGTCGACACCGCGTTTGCGGCGCGCGACAAGTTGCCGGCCGGGGCAAGTTTTGTCACCCGTCAGGGCCACCTGATCGGAAAGTCCAGCGTCCGGTTTTATGCCGCCGATTCCGAGCAGGACGGCATGCTGGCGCGTCAGCAGGAGATCGACAATCTGACCCGGCAAGTGCGTGCCCAGTACCTGCTCGCCGATGCCGCGCGCAATCGCTCGGTGCAGGCCGAAGCGGCACTGACGCAGGCCGTGCAGCGTTTGCAGGAGTATCGCCAACGCGTGACCGGATTGACGCAGGCCATGCATGGTCTGCAAATCGACGTGATGAAAATGTCCGAAGTGCAGGCACGGTTTAATCAGCGCAGCAGCCAGATCGCGACCGACCTTGCCGAAATCGCCGAACAGGAAACCGAACAGCAACAGGCCCGCGCCGAGTCGGAAGCCAAGTTTGAACAGCTCGACGGCGAACTGGCCGAGCGGCAGGAAGCGCACGAAGACGGACAGACCGATTTTCTGAACAAGGAACAGCAACTCAACGATGCCCGTCAGCGTCTGCGCGACCTCGAACGCACCGCGCAGGAAATCGACTATGCCGAAAAAAGCCAGCGCAGCAAGATCGAGGAACGGCGTCGCAACATCGCGACCGCGCAACAGCAGGTCGCGCAACTGACAGCCAGTCTGGAGCAAGGTCTGCAGGAGCAAACCGGACTCGATGAGCAGGCCGCGCAGGCTGGCTTGCAGAGTTTGCTGGATCAACGGACCAATCAGGAGCGCGCACTTTCGGATGCCCGCCATGAACTCGACCAGCTCTCGCAGCACTTGCGCCAGCACGAAGACGCCCGCACGCAATCCGAGCGCAGCCTGCAGCCGCAGCGCGATCGCATCGTGGAACTGCAATTGAAAGAGCAGGCGGCGCGTCTGAACCAGGAGCAGTTCGCGCAGCAATTGACCGATGCGCAAGCTGACGAAGTCGCGCTGTCGGCCAAGCTGCATGACGACTTGCGACCGTCGTATCTGCAAGGCGAAGTCACGCGCCTGGGCAATGCCATCATCGCGCTGGGTGCGGTCAATCTGGCGGCGCTCGATGAACTGGCGGTTGCCTCGGAGCGCAAGAATTTTCTGGATGCGCAAAACGCCGACCTGACCGAAGCCATCGACACGCTGCAGGATGCGATCCACCGCATCGACAAGGAAACCCGCGAACTGCTGCAGGACACCTTCGACAAGGTCAACCAGCATTTCGGCGAGCTGTTTCCGATCCTGTTCGGCGGTGGTCAGGCCCGGCTGGTGATGACGGGTGATGAAATCCTCGATGCGGGCGTGCAGGTCATGGCGCAGCCACCGGGCAAGAAAAACGCCACCATCCATTTGCTGTCAGGCGGAGAAAAAGCACTGACGGCGACGGCGCTGGTGTTCTCGATGTTCCAGCTCAATCCCGCACCGTTCTGCCTGCTCGATGAAGTCGACGCGCCGCTGGACGATTCAAACACCGAACGGTTGTGCAATCTGGTCCGGCGCATGGCAGTGAAGACGCAGTTTCTGTTCATCTCGCACAACAAGATCGCGATGGAAATGGCACAGCAACTGATTGGGGTGACGATGCAGGAACAGGGCGTTTCGCGCATCGTCGCTGTCGATATGGAGTCAGCGATGGGCTTTGCCACCGATGCGCGCTCTGCCTGAGCGCTTTATGTTGACCATCTTGTCGTATTGCTCTTCAAATCATGCTGTAATTCCGGCAGCCGCCCGATCCGCTGGCGGCAACTTTTCCTTGAGGAGAACAACCATGAAACACATCCTTGCCGTCTTACTGCTGGCCGTCCCGTTCTGCCTTAATTCCGCGCTGGCCGCCACGGCTCAGCAAACCAAGATGGGCACGTGCAACAAGGAAGCCACCGGAAAAAAAGGCGATGAGCGTAAAGCCTTCATGAAGCAATGTCTGAGCGCGAAACCTGCGGCAGACGCAACTGCTGCGGCAGCACCGGCAGCAGCACCGGCAGCAGCAGCCACCCAGCAGAGCAAAATGAAAAGCTGTAACGCCGACGCCACTGGTAAAAAAGGCGACGAGCGTAAAGCCTTCATGAAAGAGTGTCTGAAAAAGGCGGCTTGATTCTGCTTCACACAAGCGCTTCATACAACACCACTAAAAAAAGACCGCCGGATGAACCGGGCGGTCTTTTTTTTATCTTGCAGCAACCGCCATCATCATGGCGACGTTAACGCCGATCGCTATTTTTCGATAGCGGCGTAGACCATCTGCTTGATCATCCGGCGATAACCGGGGCGGCTCGGACCGGGTGCCTGCATCATCGCGACGACGGCCAGGTTCTGTTTCGGATCGACCCAGAAAAATGTACCCGCGGCACCCGCCCACATGTACTCGCCCTCGGAGCCGGGCACGCCGGCCATGCCCGGACCCTGACGCACCATGAAGCCCAGACCAAACGTGTAGCCCGGCACGCCCATCAGCAATTCGCCGGGACCCGGCGATGCGACGACCTTGCTGCCAAGGTGGTCCGAAGTCATCAGGCTGATGGTCGTCGGGCTGAGGATGCGCTGTCCATCGAGTTCGCCGCCGCGCAGCAGCATGGTGGCAAAGCGCATGTAGTCGCTCGCGGTGGAGACCGCACCGGCACCGCCGGATGCGTTGGCCGGAGCGATTGTCACGTCCAGGACCTTGTTCGGTGCGCCGGTTGCCGGATCAATGGCAAGGGGTTCGGCGATACGGCCAATTTCCTTGGCAGGTACCTGAAAACCGGTATCGACCATCTTCAATGGCTTGAACAGGCGTTCGTCAAGATAGGTGGCCAGCGTTTTTCCGCTGGCACTTTCGACGACCCGCCCGAGAATGTCGACCGACATGCTGTACTCCCAGGTGCTGCCGGGTTGCGTCGATAACGGTGCCTTGGCGACACCGGTCACTTCCTGCGCCGGCGTGACCTTCCGATGATCGTAGTCGGTCCCTTTGTCCTCGTAGACGCCCGCTTCGATATAGGCCTTGCGAATGACCGGATTGCGCGTGATTTCACCATAGGCAATGCCCGATGTGTGGCGCAGCAAATCCTGCACCGTGATCTGGCGGGTCGCCGGTATGATGCTGTAGCTCACTACACCACTGGCATCGGTCTGCGCCACACTGACGCCCATTTTGGCAAACTCGGGCAGGAATTTCGAGATCGGATCGGTCAGCTGTATCTTGCCGTCTTCGACCAGCATCATTGCGCCTACCGATGCCAGTGGCTTGGTCATCGAGTAGATGCGAAAAATGGCGTCCTGGCGCAGCGCCTTGCCGGCAGGCTTGTCCTGAAAACCGATAGTTTCCGAATAGGCCAGCTTGCCATTGCGGACAATCATCACGATAGCCCCCGGGATTTTTCCGTTATCGACCTCAGCTTGCAGGCCGGTCTTCAGGGCGGCCAGGCGGACCGAGGACATGCCGACTTCTTCGGGCCGTGCAGTCGGCAAACCCTGACCTATCGCCATACCGGTCGCTGCGACCAGCAAGAGTCCTACCGCGCTTCTGAGTAGCTGGTTATTCATCCGTGTCTCCATCATTGTTGTTTTAAAAGAAACTCCATCATAGCGGGAGTTCTTCTTTCCTGTTGCAATATGTTATCTGCCGGCAATCACAATATGTCACGGAAAAATGGGCCACGCGGCATCCGATCAACGTCAGGATGTGCGCATGTGCGCATGCGCGCATCGGTGCAATAACCAAAGGGCATTGCACCGAATGCACCAACTACCGTCGCCAATACCGGAAACCTGCGCTGCTGATCAATCCACAATCGGCGTCACCGTCACGGCAACCCGGAGCTCCTGCCCGCCACCGCCGAGCACGATGCCGCGCATTGGCGTGACATCGCTGAAATCCCGACCCCATCCGACCGTGATGTGTTCATGCTGGACCAGGCACCGGTTGGTCGGATCAAAGTCGATCCAGCCCAGCCCTTCGCTGTACACCGAGGCCCATGCATGCGAGGCGTCGGCCCCGACCAGACGTGGTTGTCCCTCTGGCGGCATGGTCAGGATATAGCCGCTGACATAGCGACACGACAAGCCAAGCGAGCGCAAGCAACCGATCATGACGTGGGCAAAGTCCTGGCAGACGCCACGCCGCCCGCGCAGCACGTCGAGCAGCGGCGTGGCGATGGTGGTGGCGTCCGGGTCGTATTTGAAGTCACTGTGGATGCGTTCGGTTAACTCCATGCAGGCTTCCAGCACGGGACGGCCAGGCGTGAAACTGGGACGAGCGTAGTCCGCCAGTTCGTCGCCGCAGGCAATATGCGGCGAGTTGAACAGGAAGGCGTAGGGCTCCAGCGTGGTGGCGTCGAGCGTGCTGCGCAAACGCGCGCGCTGGTCTTCCCAGGCCGGTGAGTCGATCAGCCGCGAGCGGTCCGGTCGCGGCTGTATCGTGACGAGCGAATCCGACACAACGGTCAGTTCCGGATGGGGTGTTGATAGCGTTAGCAAGCGCGTGGCGTTACCAAAATAATCGACCCGATTGGACCAGTCCTGCGGTTTCGGCGTGATGCTCAGCTCGTGCGACTCGGTGGTCTGGTAGGCAAACGAGCGCGGCGTCATGTGCAGGAATTGCTGCGACAGCGTGACATCGCGATGGTAGGTGGTGACGGTTTCATGCAGAACGCGGTAGCGGATGCTCATGGTACGAATGTGCCTCGGTTGACTTCGCCGGTGTAACTGAAAAATTGCAGGCCGATCTGATCGGACAGCGCGATGCTGGCCGCATTGAGCTTGGCCAGCAGCGTCAGCAGTGGCTCGCTGCCAAAGCGCAGATCGCGGTCAGTCCGGATGGCCTGCAGTTCGACTAGCAGCGGGATGAACAGTTCGGCACCGCAGGGGCCATGGCTGGTGGCTAGCTTGTCAAGATACCTGATCAGGCCTTGCAGCTGGAACATGACCGAACGCGGGTTGCTTTCGTCAAGTACCAGCAGGTCCAGCAACGGCAGGATTTCGGGCTGGGCCACATAGCGCGAGCGGTAGGTGACGATGCTGTCGGCGACTTCCAGCAGCCAGTCGAGGCTGCTGTCGGGCGGCATATTGATGCCGTGCTGAAGCACCGTGCTCAGAAATTGCAGGCGTTCGAGGCGACGGCCGATCGACATGAAGCGCCAGCCGTCGTCGCGTGTCATGCCGTCGAGCGCAAAACCCGACAGGGTCATCAGCGAGACGGTGGCGCTGTCAAGCCGGGCGATGGCACCGGCCAGACTGAGTGGCTGACCCAGCCCGCTGTTTTGCTGCACGACCTGGTTGAGGGTGCGCCAGTTGTCCAGCGAAAGCCGTTCGCGCAGGTGACTGGCAACTTGATACAGCTGCTGAAAATTATTGGTCAGACCCGCACCGCTGCGGGTGACCAGTGACTGCAGCAATTCGGTCTCGATGTCGGCATCGTCTTGCAGGTCATCATTGAGCAGACCGAAATACTGGCACAGGTCCTGTACCGTCTGCCATTCGCCACCGCGGTATTCGGGCGAGACGCTGAGCAGGAAATCGAGCGCACTGCGCAGCAGTCGGGTAGTGTTGTCGCAGCGCTCGATCAGCCGGCCGAACCAGAACAGGTTTTCGACCACGCGGCTTGACAGGTGCGTGTCGCCACGCACCAGTTCATGCGCAGCAGTCGATGTGGGCAACAGGCTGAGCTGGTTGACCCGGCCGCGTGCCTGCACCCAGGTATCCTTGCTGGCACCACCGCGCTGCATGGTGATGACGCGTCCGTCCGCGCCGGTCGCGACCCGGGTCAGGCCACCCGGCATGACGATGTAGCCTTCCGGTGTCGCGCAGACAAAAACCCGCAAGCCAACCGCCGATGCGCTCAAGCCCGGGTCGGGATTGTCGCGCCAGACCGGTGCCTGGGAAATGTTGACCAATTCCTGTGCGACGTAATTGTGTGGCTGGGCGCGCATGGCAGCAATCAGTTCGGCCCGGGCGACGTCACTCAGACCTTCGCCAAATACCGGCTCCTGGCGTAGTTGCGGGAAAGCTGGCTTGACGATCAGATGGTCGAGCTGATCGATCGCTTGCTTGAGGGCTGCCGGTTCGCCGCACCACCAGGTGCCGACCGAAGGCATCTTTAATTCTTCGCCGAGCAGGCGGCGTGCAATGGCGGGCAGATAGCCGAGCAGGGCACCGGACTCAAGCAGGTTCGAGCCCAGTCCGTTGGCCAGCAGCACGGTGCCGCGGCGTGCCGCTTCGGTCAGGCCGGCGACACCCAGCGCCGAGTCGGAGCGCAATTCCAGCGGGTCGCAAAATTCGTCATCGACGCGGCGCAGGATCACGTGCACGCGGCGCGGACCGGCCAGTGTCTTGAGCCAGACCAGTCCGTTACGCACTGTCAGGTCACCGCCTTCGACCAGCGGAAAACCGAGGTAGCGGGCGAGATAGGTCTGTTCGTAATAGGTTTCGTTGTACGCGCCGGGTGTCAGCAACACGATCAGCGGTTGCTCGCTATCGCGCAGCGGCGGGCTGTCGTCGTTGCCATCGCCACGGTTGGCGGCACAGATGCGACCCCAATGCGTCAGGCTATCGCGCAGGCGGGCAAAAAAGCTGGCCAGATGTTCCACCTTCAGATCACGAAACAGCTCCGGGAAGGCGCGCGAAATAACGATCCGGTTTTCCAGTGCATAGCCGGCACCGGACGGTGACTGGGTGCGGTCAGCGACGACCCACCAGCGGCCGTCGGGTGCGCGTGCAAGGTCGACCGCGTACAGGTGCAACGAGATATCGTCGCTCTGGCGGATACCGTGGCACGGCCGCAGGAAGCCGGCGTTACCATGGATCAGTCCGGCGGGCAGCAAGCCTTCTTTGAGCAGCGTCTGTTCGCCATACACATCGCCAAGGATGCGGTTGAGCAGGGTGGCGCGCTGGATGACGGCTGCTTCGATCTCGGCCCATTCCTGTTGCGGCAGGATGAAGGGCAGCACGCTCAGATCCCAGGGCCGCGCAATGCCTTTCGGGTCAGCATAAATATTGTAGGTAACGCCGTTTTCACGTACCTGGCGTTGCAGTGATTCGATGCGATGACGCATCTGTTCAGGCTGTTCGCGGCCGAGGAAATCGAGGAGCCGGCGCCAGTGCGGGCGCGGCTTGCCGTCGGTTTCAAACATTTCATCGTAGCGCTGTTGCGCTGCCGGATACCCGTCAAGCAGGGAGTTAGTCATAGTAATGTGGTCAGTTGCCAATCCAGGTCGTGCAGGAAAGCAGAGTAAATGGTGTGGTCAGTCGAGGTGGCTGACTACGGCGAATCGGAATCTATCATACCCGTCGCGGTGAATAAGTTCGATAACGAACACATTGCCCGCAGGGTGTGCCGGATACTTGATAGACTGCGTGCCTCCGCGTGCATGGCGCCACTCCCCACTTTTTTCGAAGCTACCCGCAATGATCCGGCTGAATTTTTCCATCGAACTGAATTACGATATTTACGATCGTGCGAGTGATTTCATTTTTAATATTCACGCCGCGACGACGGCGCACCAGCAGGTCGTGCGCGAGCAATTGCATGTCAGCCAGGATGTGCGATCCAGTATGTTCACGATGCCGGAAACCGGCTCACGCTACTTGCGCCTGCAAGCACACAACGGTCCTTTATGCCTACGTTACGAGGCCACCGTCGAACTCAACCATCACGTCGAAGCACCCGCCAACCTGCAGGAAATGGCGATCGATGAAGTGCCACCGCACGCGCTCACCTATATTTATCCCAGTCGTTACTGCCAGGCTGATCGCCTGCACAACCTGAGCAGCCGGGAATTTGGTGGCTGGCCACGCGGCTATCAGCGTGTGCTGGCGATTCAGCAATGGATTCGTCAACGCATGGTTTTCCAGTCGGGCAGTACCAACGCCAGTACGTCCGCACTCGATACGCTGCTTGAACAGGTGGGTGTCTGCCGTGACTATGCCCACCTGATGATTGCGCTGTGCCGTGCCGTCAACATGCCGGCGCGCTTCGTGACCGGAATCGATTACGGCGTTGACCAGAGCATGCGGCCGCTCGATTTTCATGCGTATGTGGAAGTGATGCTGAGCGGGCGCTGGTACCTGTTCGATCCGAGCGGCGTCTCGCCACCGATGGGTCTGGTTCGCATCGGTACCGGACGCGATGCGGTGGACGTTCCGTTTGCGACCGTGTTCGGTGCAGTCAGTCCGGCGTTACCTCTGATCCGGATCAATGCCGTTGAGGACGCGGCCCAAGGTTTGATCATGCCATTTCATACGGATCAGGCACTGTCTTCGGCGATGGTCTGATCGCTGGTATCGAGCGCACGCACCAGGGCACGTTCGACCACGTTGTCTTGCGCCAGAATGCGCACGCGACTTTCGCGAAACTGGCGAGCCAGTTCATCGGCGGGCATTGAAAACGCTTCTTCGCGCTGGCCGTTGGTAAAAATATAGAGCGTGCGTAGCGGGCTGACCCAGGCCAGTCTGACTTGCCGCGCTTCACCGGATGCCTGTTCAAAAGCCAGCCACGTGCCGCGATGCAACTGTTCGACCGTGACCATAAACTGATCCGCAGGTGCCTCCTCGGGTTCGCGCGCTTGCAGGTCAAGACGGCGCTCGGCTGCCTTGCGGGCGACTTCGACGGCGATCTCGACTTGCCGCTCGGGTGACAGGTCGATCGGTGCGCGCACGATCGACGCGTGGCATTCGGCCAGATCGGCAAAAAAACGCAATCGGTCAGCATCATTCCATTTGATGACCGTGAGCCATTTGTTGAGCATCGCCAGAATCATTGGCAGGCGCGCAATGAGTTCACGACGGTGCTCGGCGGTCAGCTTGGGCTTGATACTCCACAGTAAATCGTCCATGGTCCGGATCGCGTTGGTGAGGACCTCAGGCCTTTCATCGCTGATACTGTGGGCCAGCGTCAACACGGTGACCCAGCGACTTTCCAGAAACGCTTCGACAAAGGCACTGACTTCGCCAGTACGGATACGTACGGCCACATCGTTGCGCGCCGAACGACCTGCCGTGCGAATTTTTTCCACTTTCAGCGCTTGCGTGATCGGCGTCGCGAGAGCGCTGGCGGCGGCATTTTCCTCGCTGCGGATATACGATTCCAGCTCATCCAGCGCGGCGGCAAAGTGCTGGCGCTGGTCGCTACCGTCGTCCTGGCGGACTCGCTCTATCCCTTGTTTCATCGTACGGTACAACGGGTCGTCAGTTCCCTTGTTGCGATCCCAGTCGATACCGGACCGCGCCATCAGGTCGATCAGCTTGCGGGCCGGATGGCTCTCGCTATAAAAAAATTCCTGATCGATCAGTGCGGCCTTGAGTACCGGAATCTGCAAAAAACCGATCAACTCCTTGACCTCTTGCGGGATGTGCGGGTCCTGAAATACCGCATCAAAGACTTGCGACAGCAAGTCGATGGTCGCTTCGTCGACCCGACTCAACGACCCTTCGGGCATGCCGGAACGAAGGCGCGACAGCTGGTTGATTGCCGGTGAGTCGACTGGCAGCGTATCGACACGACCAAGCAAGCCCGAGCCGGAACCTGAACCCGAACTACCGCGCGCTGGCATGTCGGTCTGGGCCGACGCCTCGAAACGCTGGCGCAATTGCTCGCGCAATGCCTGCTGACTGGCTTCCCGGGTTGCGGCGCTGAGATTGCCGCTGGATTTATGGATGCGGTAGGTGCTGATCAGTTCCGGCAAGATGCCATGAGCAATCAAGTCGTCATTGATCGCCTGATAGACCGGACCAAGCGCCAGGAACACGGTCGGTCGTAACAGCGGCAAGAGCAGGGCGTGGGCATCGACGTCCGGCGTGAAAGCGCACCAGGCCGTCTGTATCGCAGCAAGAAACACTTCGGGACGGAACGGGTTTTGAGTGACGTTGAGGGTGTCGCGCTGCAGCAGGTTGGCGAGTCGGCTGTTGAGGGCTGCCAACTGGTCGGCCTGTTCGATGTCGAACAGATGGGCACTGGAACCCATCTGGACCCGGTTGTCCATCTCGGCAAACGGCACCAGTGTCAGATCGCCGGAGCGCCGTGATGCAGGTCGCTGTGCACCGTGTTCCAGTAACTCGATTTCGCGGGCAAGCGCCTGGTCCAGTTTTTCGGTTGCGAGCAACAGAAATGGATAGCCGTGGTTTTTCAGCAAATTCCCGAGGTTGAAACTCAGGTTGGCCTCTTTGGCATCACCGCTGCCCTCGGAGAGTTGCAGTAGCGCTGCCGAGAGCCGTGTCGAAAAATCGCCAAACTGGGTATCAACCTGTTGCAGCGCAATGCGTGTCAATTCCTTGAGCACGTCGCTTCGTCGCCGCCGAAATTGCGGGGCAGGCTTAGGGATATCCTGGTCAGGTGGGGAAATCATCGTCATGCAATTCCGGCAGGCCGTGCATGCTTCAGTCGGTTATAACGCAACCGCACGAATTCATTATGCATTACTCCCTCCAGTATTGCCATGTAGAAATAATTGACGGTGTCAATCCCGCATGTGGCCCGCTGTCCTTGCTGGCTGTTGCACTATACTCGCGGGTTTTCGATGAGGCGCTTTGCATGAATGATCCCGTCCAGTTATTCGATCTCACCACGGCACCACTGGAATTGGTTTCGTTTGTCCTGGCACTGATCACCGTCTCGTTGAGTATTCGCCAGAGTCACTGGAGCTGGTTGTTCTCGATGATTTCATCGGCGACGTATGCGGTCGTATTCTTCGAGGCAAAACTTTACGGCGACAGCGGTTTGCAACTCGTCTTCATCGCTCTGTCAATGTGGGGTTGGTACCAGTGGCTGCATGGCAGCAGCACGCATTCGGTACTGGCCGTGAGTCGACTGACGCGGCGCGGCTGGCTGCTCTCGGGAGTCGCGTGGCTAGCCGGATTGGTGGTGCTGTCCGTGTTTCTGCAACGCTACACCGATACCGATGTCCCGCATGCGGACGGGTTGCTGACCGCCGGCAGTCTGCTTGGGCAGTGGCTGCTGTCACGCAAGAAGCTGGAAAACTGGCTGGTCTGGATTGTTGTCGATGCGCTGTACGTCGGTCTGTATCTCTACAAGGGACTGACGCTGACTGCGTTCCTGTACGGCGTGTTCGTGTTGATGGCGTTGGCTGGCTGGCGTGCGTGGCGCAAGTTAGCGTGATGAACAGAACGGTCGCCATTCTCGGTGCCGAGTCCACCGGCAAGTCCACGCTGGCGGAGGCGCTCGCCACCCAGTACGGGTCCGTCTGGGTGCCGGAATACTTGCGCGAATTTGTCGACGTGCATCAGGCAACCCCGCGCGAGGAGCAGCAACTCGGCATCGCACTGACGCAGATCGAGCGCGAAGAGGATGCCGCCCGACGCAGCGACGGCTGGATATTCTGCGACACGACGCCAGTGATGACGGCGCTCTACAGCGCGTTTTATTTCGGTCGCGTTGATGCGGCATTGGCCGCAGTGGCCGCAAACCGCCGGTATGCGCTCACCCTGGTAACCGCGCCCGATACGCCGTGGGTCGCCGATGGCTTGCAACGCGAATCGGCCAGCGTGCGGATGACGGTGCATGCCCGTCTGATTGCCCTGCTTGAACTTCATGGCTGCGACTATCAGTTGCTTACTGGTACTTTATCTGAGCGCTTGCGGCAAGCTGCCAAGGTCTTGTCATCCTGTCCTGCATAACGACACATGGCCCCGCCACTGGTCGGGCATGGCACATGGGGTCATTTTCCATGTTGATGCGCAATGTTGTCTTATGGAACAGACCTCACGAAAAATTCAAAATCATTCATTTTAGTTTGCGACTAATTGTGACTTTGAGTTATCTTGGTCGCACCGCGTCTAGTCTTTAAGGCAACTCAGTCCGCACAAGCCAGACGATGGAAAAACCATCAACCGGGAAAGGGAACAAGAATGATCAAGGCTATCGACACGTCTTGCGTTACCGTTCTCTCCCCCATCAACCTGAGCATTGCTCACATCGGCGATCATTTCGGATTTTCGGTTGCGGTGTTCGATCCGTATTTGCATTTGCGTTACATCAACGGAACAGCGTTACGTGCGTTTCACCTGACGTCGGCACATACCGACTTGCACCTCAGTGTATTGCCCCTGCCGCGCGGCCTCAATGACTTGGCCGTCGTCTTCCATGCCGTGATGACCCATGGCGGCGTCGAGGTGCTATCGCTGCTCATCGATGGGAAGCGTTGCCGCGCCGAGGTCACCGCGCTGCGCGGTCCGCAGGGTGAAAATCAGGGGATCATGCTGGTCGTGTTCGATGGTCTCCGGACCATGCCGCCGGATCAGCCTAACGCAACGGAGCTTGTCCGGAATAACGATGCCGACGAGGCCGGCGATGTCGCTAGTAACCTTGAACTCCAGCGCATCGAATTTCTCGCCACGCATGATGATCTGACTGGATTACCCAATCGGAATTTGCTGGGCGACCGGCTCAAACATGCGATTTCACAAGCCCGACGCACCAAGCAAAAAGTTGCCGTGCTCTTCATCGACCTGGATAATTTCAAGGAAATCAACGACACCTATGGCCACGCGATCGGCGATCGTGTTCTCAAGCAAGCGGCAGCGCGGTTATTGCGTTGCGTCCGTGATGCCGACACCCTGTCGCGCATGGGTGGTGACGAGTTCATTGCGGTTCTTGAAAACGTTTCTCTACAAGACATCATTCGCGTTGCCAACCGGATCGTCACGTCGATGGCAACCGCGTTTTCGATCAATAACAGCAAGCTGAACCTCAGCGCCAGCGTCGGCATCGCCGTCTTTCCCGAGGATGGCAATGACAGTGCCACGTTGCTCGGCGTCGCCGATAGCGCGATGTATCTGGCCAAGCAGTACGGGCGCAATCAGTATCAGTTTTTCGCCAGCGAAAAAAAAGCACAAGCACTCCAGCGCAGCCAGCTGGAAACCGATTTGCGTGCCGCCGTCACGGCCGGTCATTTGCGCGTGGCATACCAACCCAAGGTCGATCTTGCCAGTGGCCGCATCGTCGGCGCGGAGGCCCTGGTACGCTGGAGCGATTTCATTCTGGGCGAGGTGCCTCCTTCCTGCTTTCTGCCGATTGCCGAAAGTAGCGGATTGATGGTCACCATCGGCACCCAGGTATTCGAGCAGGTACTGGCCCAGATTGCGCGCTGGCGCGAAGGCGGCATGGTAGTGCCGTGCATCGCGATCAATGTCTCGGTCCACCAATTGCGTGACGTCAATTTTGTGACCAAGATCACGGCCATGATCACGAATGCGAAAGTGCCGGCAAACAGCATCAGCATCGACCTGACCGAAAACGCGCTGATGGATCGCATCGATCAGGTGCTGGAGCATTTGCTGCAACTCGAAAAAATCGGCGTCCACTTCAGTATTGACGATTTTGGTACCGGCTATTCGTCGCTCGCCTACCTGCGCAAGTTACCGATCCACGAATTGAAAGTTGACCGCAGTTTTATTGGCGGCATTGCCAATGAGTCGAACTTGCGCTCGGTGACGCGCGCCGCCATCGAGATGGGACACGCGCTTGGTGTGCATGTCGTAGCGGTTGGCGTGGAGACGGCCGAACAGCTGGAATTACTCCGCGATGACGGCTGTGACGGCGCGCAGGGATTCCTGTTTTACGAGCCACTCGCACCAAACGAATTCGTGCTCGCGCTGGAGGGTAATTCCGGCAGCACGGCGGCGACGGGAACCATCGCCGGACCCGGTGATTATGGCAGGTCAGCACCGTTTATTTTTCAGTAGAAAGTGATGACGAGATCGTAAAAAAACGGTCCGCATCGCTAGCCAAGGCTTAACCGGCAGGCCCGTTTACCTGGGCCGTCCCGCATCAATCCATCGCTGCGTCATGCCTCGCGCAAGGTTATATCGTGCACAATTGTATTGTTCAAGCTGGTCCAGTTCAGTATTGGCAATAGCGCGCAATGCCGTCAGGTCTGCCGCGTCGACGGGCACCTCCGAGACCGCGTCGTTTAACGTTTTGCCGTAGAAGACGACAAACTGCATGAGCTCATTCAAGGTTTTCCGGTACCGCGCTCGAAGCGGGTCAGGTACGGACAAAGAGGCTCGCAGTACGCTGTACTTTTGAATCGAGCGCCGATAGATAAATTCAAACAGTTCTACCGCTGCAGTAACGTTGCGCTGCTCGTAGACACCCATCATCGCTGTCGCATAGTCCGTGCGCTCAACGTCCAGAAAGGACAACGGGGCGCAGTTGTAAAGCAGCAGTGGCATGTTGGCGCTCAGGCGGCTTGTGCGCTTGTTGCCATCGGCAAATGGCTGAAGGTACGCGACGTTGACCCATAAAAAGAAGGCGGCCTCCACAGGGTTCCGAATTTGATGGGCCTTCTCGATGATGTCCTTCAGCGTAACTTCCAGCAGCGTAGGGATGTTGCTCGGGGAATAGACCGAACCATCAATATTCACAATACGCCGGCGGATACTTCCAATGTCTCGTGCGTCTTTCAACAGATCCTGCATCAGTTTGGCCTGCAGGTCGACGAGGACGGGCAGGGTGATGCCCTCTGTCGGGACGGCCTCGACCATGAATTCGATGGCGTTCTTGTGGTTGAGCAGCATCAAGGTGTCTTCGTCCATGGGGCCGGTGCCTTCCCCGAGTTCAAACAACTCCTTGGTGTCGAGCAAGCTCTTATTGTTGCCCTCCAGGCGTGACGACGACCAGGACAAATCAATGAGTAACTGCTCCAGAACCTCGCGGGCATAGGTTCCCGCAGGATGCTGGTCCAGGCTACGACCGGCGCTGTACAGTTCAGTAGCCAACTGCAGAGGAAGTAAGCTGGATTGGTTCGGGATGTAATCGGATACGAAGGTTCGGTCATAGCCTACTGGAGTACGCGTTCCCAGCGGCGCACGCAGTGATTCAACCAGCGGCAGGGAAGCCCGCGACCACTGGAACAGACTTGCCTCTGTCGGGATAGAGCCGTACGGAATAGAAGCTGCCAGCGCAATCTGGGCTGCTTCGGACGCCACGTAGCGCGTTGACCGTCCATCTCCCTGCTTGTCCAAAAAGCCGGCGGCTACAAGGTCTCGCACTGCCCGATTGATGGTGGTCCGGGAGACGTGGAGAACTTGTTCTAATGCATTAGGACTTGTGGGTCCCCCGACCGCAAGGACATGGCGGAGCAGTGCTTCATCGCGTGCTGAAAAGGGGGAGATAGTCATCGAACGGAAAGCCTCTCAATCGTGTCATTTGACGAGATTATAGCGAGAATCTCGTCATGGTGACGAGATTACAGGCTAATCTCGTCACGAAGAGCGAATTCATGACGAGATTTTCGAGGCGATCAGGCGCTGATGTTGCGAGAAACTTGGTTCGTTTTCCAAACAAGAGACCGGACAGCCATAACAACTGCCGCTTGAAAATTTCAACACACCAACTGAACGCCTGAACCGCATCGGCACGCTTTTTTTACGCAGTGTATCGGTCAGAAATCGAGCTGCGCCGATAGTTTGAACGTGCGAGGTGCACCCGCCAGCAAATAGCCGCCCAGCGCCGTCGAGGCATCGCGCCAGTAGAACTTGTCGAGCACATTATCGACATTGGCCCGCAGCGTGGTGGCGATCCCATTGACCGTGGTCACATAGCGTGCCCCGAGATCGACTACGTGGTAAGACGGAATCGTCGCGCGCACCACGCTGTCAGGGCTGAATATCTTGTCGCTGGAATAGACCCATGCGCCATTCAATTTCAGGCCCGCCAGTTGCGGCACCGCGTAATCGAGCGTCACGCCGGACTTGAAGGCAGGCACATTCGTGACACGCTGGTTGTCTTGCACCGCGTCTCCCGTATTGCGCTGACGTGCCTGCAACGCCATGGTGGTGAGACCTAGTGTCAGGTCGCGCGACAGCTTGCCCTGCGCCGCCAGTTCCAGGCCGCGATGGACTGCATCGCCGTTGCGGACATAGTCATAGTTGGCATTGGTGTATTCCAGCGGTTTGCTGATCTGGAACAACGCAGCCGTCATTTGCCAGTTCGGTACCAGCGACGTCTTGATGCCGATTTCCTGCTGACGCGAGGTGCCCGGATCAAGCAACTGATTCACATTGGTGGTGCCGAACGGGGCGATGCCGCCGTGCTCCAGCCCCTGCGAATAGCTGCCATACACACTCAGGCTCGCCAACGGGCTGTAGACCAGTGCGATTGAAGGCAGCACATAGCTGCGATTGAAGGTGCTGCCAAGCTGGACCCGTTCCAGTTCGGCGCGGCGCAAGCCGGCATGCAGCTGGACTTGTTCGGTCAGGCTGATGATGTCCTGCACGAAGACCGCCTGCTCGTTACCTTTGCGTTGCACGGACACCGGTCCGGTAGTCAGCGGTGAGGGTGACACGACCATTGATTGATAGATGTTGCTGGTGCCGCGATAGTCATACACGAAGTCGCCGTATTCATCCCGCCGGCGCAATGTGTCGACGCCCATCGTCAGCTGGTGGCGCAGGTTGCCGGTGGCGAATTTTCCTTGCACCATCGCCTGAGTTGATAGCAGGGTTTTGACTTCGCCAGTGCTCTGATAATCGTAGACGTCATAGTCGCCATTGGCACAGAATCCAGCAGCAAAACCGCAACCGAACGGGAACGCCGCGAAGTCGTCGCGCTTGAGGCGGTACCTGTTGGCGGCGACCGTCGTGCTCCAGTCGGCATTCCATTGATAGGCAAAACGCAGGCCGATATTACTGCTGTCGGTCACCACCGGCTTGCTCCACGGCTGGTCATTGAGCAGCGTGCGGGCCGACACGCCGACCGGCAAGCTGGTGCCACCGATGAGCTGGTAACCGGGCGCGGTGATCTGCGATTTGTGCTGGTTATCGAGATCAATCTGCAGCAATGCCTTCGGCGAAATCTGCCAGTCAAACGCGCCGGAGATGAACTGACGCTGACCATCGGCACCCTTGACATACGAGCGCAATTGCTCGGCTGCGGCATTGATCCGGTAGCCGAAACGGCGGTCCTCGAAACGTCCACCGAGGTCGACCGAGCCGAGCACAGTGCCGCGTTCGCTGACTTCAAACAGGATGGAACGTAACGGCGTGGCAGTAGGGCGCTTGGTCACAAAATCGATCAGGCCACCCGGTGTCGAGACGCCGCCCTGCAAACCGCTCAAGCCTTTCAGGATATCGATGCGCTCCTTGTTTTCAAGCGGGATCGAGGCGTCCGAGGCGATCGGCAAGCCATCCTTGCGATAGCTCGATGCATTGTCTAGCGGGAAGCCGCGCAACGAAAACTGTTCGGCATAACCGACCGCGTTATAGGCTTCATTGAGGCTGGCATCGAGCTTGATGACATCGGCGATGCGACGAATGCGCCAGTCCTGCAACTGCTCCTGACCAATCACGCTAATGGCGGCGGGTGTCTGCATCAGCGGCGCATTGCCGAAGCCGCCAATGGCTGACGCGTTATCGCGTTTCGGTGTCGTATCGGTGACGACCACTTGCGGCAGCACTTGCTCGCTGGTTTGCGCATGCGCCATGGTGATGCTGGCGATGGCCTGTGCCATCAGGAAGGAAATACGTGTCAGGGGAAAAGTCGGTGCCGGCATAGTGTGCTCTGTCAGGTGTGAAAACACTGGAGCCAATGCAGGAGCAATCAAAGAGGTCAGGTACTTTGCGCTTCCCTACGCTGGCATGATCCAGATCAGGTTCGAAGGGTCAATCTCACCCGTTGACGTTGTAGCTCGTCGCACGGGACCCCTAGCGCAGCGGATGGTAGCACAGTGTCAACGGCGTTCGTGACTGCCTGTTCATTAAGCAAAATGAGCGCATTTCAAGAGTGACCGAAGATCACCTTTTCGATACCGCAACTCGCTCTATACTCTGGGCGTTGATGAGGACTGGGTCGGTTCCTTGCCTTGATGGCAGGGTGGCTCGGTAACAGGGCAGTTCCGATCGGGTGTCTTGGGAGCGAACAAGCGCATGGCTACAGATTTCGACAGGATGGCCCGCGAAGAAGCACCGGACGCGGTCATCATCACTTCGCTGCAGGGCGTGGTGCAGCACTGGTCGCCCGGTGCGCAGGTCATGTTTGGCTTCACCAGTGTTGAGGCGATCGGGCACTCCTTGCAAGACCTGATTGTGCCCGCTGACCAGGTCGAGGAACAATCCCAGATACGCCAGCTCATCGCCACCAGCGGCAGCAGCAGCCATGAATCGCTGCGCCATAAAAAAGACCGGTCGTTGATGTATGTCGACGTGACCGGCAAGGCGGTGCGCAATGCGCAGGGCTTTTGCGAATTCATCCTCTTCTGCAAGAAAGACATCACGCTCCTCAAAGTGCACCGCGACGCCAAATCGCTGGATGCCCGCTTTGGCAGTCTGCTGGAATCGACCCCTGACGGGATTGTCCTGGTCAATGCCATCGGCCGCATCGTGCTGGCCAATACCGAGGCCGAGCGCCTGTTCGGTTATCGCGCCAAAGAACTCTGTGGCGAATTGATCGAATGCCTGCTGCCACCGCGCTTCCCCGATGTTCATACCCGCCATAGTTCGCATTACATGCACCTGCCGCGTTCGCGGGCAATGGGAGCGGAGTTGGAGCTGTTCGGCTTGCGCAAGGACGGTACGGAATTCCCGGTCGAGATCAGTCTGAGCCGGCTGGAAACCAGTGAAGGGATGATGGTCATGAGCGCCATTCGTGACGGCAGTGCGCGCAAGAAGATCGAACTGGCACTGCAAGAAAAAAACGCCGAGCTGGAAAATGCCAATCTGGCCAAGGATAACTTCCTCGCTGGCATGTCACATGAATTGCGTACGCCGCTCAATGCCATCATCGGTTTTACCGGCACCTTGCTCATGCGCTTGCCGGGTCCGCTGACAGTTGACCAGGACAAGCAGCTCAACACGATCCAGATCAGCGCGCGCCATTTGCTCTCGCTCATCAATGGCTTGCTTGACCTGGCGCAGATCGAGTCGGGCAAGGTCGAGCTGGCATCGGAAACAATTCATTGCCAGCACATCCTCAGCGAACTGGCCGAAACGCTGGGTCCGCTGGCGACCTGCAAGGGACTCGCATTCCGGTGCGAGGTACCCACCGCAGAACTGACCGTGCAAACCGACGGCCGTGCGCTGTGCCAGATTCTGATCAACCTGATCAACAACGCGATCAAATTTACCGAGACCGGCGAGGTCGTGATCAGCCTGTCTGCACGCACGACCGGGCAGCAACACTGGATCGATTTTTGCGTTGTCGATAGCGGGGTTGGCATCCGTCCGGCCGAGCAAGCCAAACTGTTTCAGGCGTTTTCGCAGATTGATGCCGGTTCTACCCGGCGTTTTGAAGGCACCGGCCTGGGCCTGTACCTGAGCCAGAAACTGACCGGACTCCTTGGTGGCGAATTGCGTGTCGCCAGTCGGTTCGGCATCGGCAGTACGTTCACGTTGTCCTTGCAGGCGGCCTGAGCGATGCCCGCGCGCATCCTGATCATCGAAGACAATCCCGCCAACATGGCATTGATGGGATATCTGCTGCAGGCGTACGGCCACACCGTGCTGGCGGCCACGGACGGCCATGCCGGGATCGCCCTGGCCGCCAGCGAACGGCCAGACCTGATCGTATGCGATGTGCATCTGCCCGGCATGGATGGCTTTGGCGTCTTGCGTCATCTCATGATGCAACCTGCTCTGGTGCCGATCCCGATTGTCGCCGTCACTGCGCTGGCGATGGTGGGCGATCGCGAAAACCTGCTGCGGGCCGGCTTCAACGGCTACCTCGCCAAGCCGATTGAACCGACCTTGTTCGTCACGCAGCTCGAGTGTTTTCTGCCTGCCGTTTTGCATGCCATCATTGACCCCACCGTGAGGACGCATGGCGACCATTCTGATCATTGACGATCATATTTTGAGCCGTGAATTCCTGACCACGCTGCTCGGTTACGGCGGCCATCGCCTGCTCGAAGCGCGCGACGGCATCGAAGGTCTGGCGTTGATGCGCGCAGAACATCCCGACCTCGTGATTGTCGATGTCCTGATGCCCAACATGAATGGCTACGAGTTCGTCATCCAGATGCAAAGCGAGTACGGGATTGCACTCACGCCGGTCATTTTTTATACGGCCACCTATCGCGAGCGGGAAGCCACCGTGATCGCGCAAGCCTGCAATGTCGGCTGGATACTGCCAAAGCCAACCGAACCGGGCGTGATCCTGAAAGTGGTGCATGAAGCGCTCGGCTTGCCGATGCACATTGCCGACTATCTGCCGGCCGAAGTGACTGTCAGCGATCACAGTGGTTTTGGTCAGGTCGACAACCAGCTGGTCGACTATCTGGTGGCGCTCGAAAACAGCAGTCATCAGATCGCCAATCTGGTCGAGGACGATGCTTCGCAACTGTTTGACGCCAATGAAAATCGCCAGGTTGCACAGCGTCTTTCCGCGTCACTTGCCGGCCTGCAGACCGTCAGTTTGCGTTTGACTTCGCTCATCGAACTGGGTATCGAACTGGCTGCCGAGCGGGATCCGCGCCGCTTGCTTGATGCCGGTTGCCGGGTGGCGGGCCGCATCTGTGCGGCGCAATCGGTCGTGGTGGCAATGTATGAACCGGCGTCGACGCTTCCTCACCATCTTGCCTGCCGCGGCATTGATGAGGCAGTCAAGGCAAAGTGGCTGGTGACACCGTTGAGCGGCACGCTGGCCGGATTGATGGAGGGAGGGGCGCTGGTGTGTCTGTCGGGCCTGTCGGGCCAGCCGCAAGAAGCCGGTTTGCCGGACTGGCACAGCCCGCTGCATTCCTTTCTGGGCGTCGCAGTGGCTTCGCGCAACCGTGTCCATGGCTGGATGTATCTGCTCGATAAAGTCGGTGCCGCCAGTTTCAGCGAAGTCGACCAGCAAAGCGCGACCACAATTGCCACGCAACTCGCCATCTCGTACGAAAATTTGCAGTTGGTTAAACAGATCCAGTCCCATCACGAATCCATCTCCATCGAAGTCGCGCAGCGCAAAGAGGTCGAAGAACGCCTTGTTGCGAGCCTGCGGGCGCGCACCTTGATGACACGCTGTAACCAGGCAATGGTGCGCGCCACCGGCGAGTCGAGCATGCTCGATCAGATGTGTCGGGCTGTGGTCGAGATCGGGGCCTACACGATGGCCTGGATCGCCTTTATCGGACCTGACGGCGAATTGCTACCGGTCGCGCAAGCCGGTGCGGTCGACAACAACACACCATTTTTCCCGCCCAATTGGGCCCGTGACGAACAAGGCTGGACGCCAGCGGCGACCGTCATTCGCACCGGTGTGACTGGCATGGTCAATGATGTGATGGCCATCTTGCCGCTGCAGGCATGGCACGAAAAAGCCCGTGCACGCGGCTACCATTGCGCGATGTCGCTCCCGTTGCATGACGGCGGCAACGTGCTGGGCGTCTTCACGATTTGCGCTGGCGTTGCGCATGCCTTTGATGCGCGGCAAGTCGACCTGTTTGAAGAGCTGGCTCGCGATATCGCGTATGGCGTCAACCACCTGCGCAACAAGAGTGGTCGCGTCGAAGCCGAGCGATCACTGAAAGCGTCCGAAGACAATCTCTCGAAGATACTGGCATCGATCGACAACGTGGTCTGGTCGCATTCCGGCAGTCAGCTGCTTTATCTCAATCCGGTGGTCGAGCAGGTCTACGGCCGGCGTGCCGAAGAATTTTTTAGCGACCCGCGCTTGTGGTTCATGGTGATTCATCCGGATGATGTGATGCGGGTGCGTAATCGCCGCACGAAATTGCTCGAGAACGGCAACCTCACGCAGGAATATCGCATCCTCCGACCCGACGGCACGATCCGCTGGATCGAAGACCGATCCAAGGCGGTGCGCGATGTCAATGGCAACGTGCTGCGTTTCGATGGGGTAGAAATCGATATCACCGGCCGCAAGGAAGACGAAGCGCGCTTCGTCCACATGGCCAACCATGATGCGCTGACCGGGCTGGCCAATCGCAATTTACTGAGCGACCGGCTCACACAAGCCATGTTGCAGGCGCGTCGTACCAACCAGTTGCTAGCGGTGTTATTTCTCGACCTCGATCGCTTCAAGGAAGTCAACGACAGTGGCGGTCACGTGCTCGGCGATGCATTGCTCAAGGCCGTCGCCGTGAGGCTGTGCGAAACCATCCGTGACAACGATACCGTGGCGCGACAGGGTGGGGACGAATTCATCATCCTGCTGGCGAACCTGCACACGCAGGCCGAAGTGGTGCTGGTGGTCGACAAAATTCTGGCCGCATTTGTCCCGCCTTTTCTGGTCGAGGGACAAAACCTGTGCATCTCGGTGAGTGCCGGCGTGACGGTTTTTCCGAACGACAGCGACGACACGGCGGCGCTGTTGCGCAATGCCGATTACGCGATGTACGGTGCCAAGACGCAGGACGGGATTTCGGTTCAGTACTATTCGCAGGAAATGGGCGACCGCTCGATCGAGCGGGCCGACCTCGAGGGTCGTTTGCGAACCGCCCTGCACAAGCATGAATTCACCGTGCACTACCAGCCCAAGGTGAACATCGATACCGAGTGCATCATCGGCACCGAAGCGCTGATCCGCTGGCCGCAAGCCGACGGCTCGATGATCAGTCCGGGCGTCTTCATTCCGGTGGCCGAAGAAATCGGTCAGATCACACAGATCGGCGAGTGGGTGTTGCACACGGCCTGCGCGCAAAACAAGGCGTGGCAGGACGCCGGCCTGCCACGCATCAGCGTTGCGGTCAATCTGTCGGCGCGCCAGTTCATGCAGCCGGGACTGCTCGAATCAGTGCGACGCGCGCTGGGAGAAAGCGGACTGGAGGCGCGCTATCTGGAACTCGAACTGACCGAAAGCATGATGATGAATAATGCCGAACATTTCATCACCACGCTGCATGCCCTCAAGTCGATGGGGGTGCAATTATCCATCGATGATTTCGGCACCGGGTATTCGAGCCTGAGCTACCTCAAGCGCTTTCCGATTGACCGGCTGAAGATCGACCAATCCTTCATCCGCGACATCGTCACCGATACGGGCGACGCCACCATCACCCGGGCCGTGATCGCGCTTGGTCACAGTCTGAATCTGAAGGTCATCGCCGAAGGGGTCGAGACGGCCGAACAACTGGCCTTTTTGCGCGCGAATCAATGCGATGAAATCCAGGGATATTATTTTAGCCGGCCGGTCGGGGCGGACATGTTGGCGGGGTTGCTCGAAAAAAGTTGCGGACAGTTCGCCGACGCGGCTGGTTGCAGCAGGGTGCAATAACCGAAGGGCATTGCACCGCATGCCAAGTTCGCGCCCTGATTCAATCAATCGACCACAACAAATGTGCATCCAGTGACAGCCGCGCCTGTGCGGCCAGCGCATCGATCTGTGCCGATTCGGCGGCCAGCGCCGCGTCCATTGCCATGCGCCGATTGGTCAGCGCATCGGTGAGCGAGGCTTCGCCGAGCGTGTAGGCGCGCATCATCGTGGCCGATTGCTGTGCACTCTGGTCGGCGATGCGCTGCATGGTTTGCCAGAGGGTGAGACTGCGCTGGCTGTCGGTGACGACGCGCTGCGCAGCGGCGCTGACTTTCATCTGCGTCATGGCCGCGCGTTGGGTTGCCATACCCGCCTTGGCCACCGCACCATCCCGGTCGGCCGAGCGGCCTGCACCGGGCAAGGTGAACAGGATGCTGATGCTGACCAGACGTTCCTGGCCATCGCGTTCACGACCGGCGCGTACGCCGATGGTCGGGTCGGGCATGCGTTCGCTGGAGACGCGCGCGGCCTGCAAGCCGAGCAGGTCGGCCTCGCCTTGCGCTAGCTCCAGTTCGTGATTGTCGCTAGTGATTTTGTCGCGCCACCAATCGCCCGATTCGGTCGAGGCGACCGGTATCGGCAAGGGTGCGGCATGCGGTACCGGCAGGCCGGGGTAGTTGGTCGCCAGCTGCTGCAAGGCCTGTTCGCGACGCAGCTGCGCTTGTTGCAGCAGTGCGCCGACACGGGCGCTTTCGGTATCGGCTTGCAGCAGTTCGATCTGCGCGGCGTCACCCGCCTTGACGCGTTTTTCGGCGATGGCGCGCAGCTGCGCGGCCAGGCCAACCTGTTCGTCGAGGCGCTCCGTCGCGCTCATTTCACGCAGCGCACTGAACCAGTCTGTTAGCAAAGTGCGACCGGCTTCATGCCACGCATCTTCATGGCCGGACGTGGCCACGACAATACCCTTGTCGCCAATCGCACGGTCTTGCGCGGCTTTGCCGAACCAGCGTACGGAGCGCTCCAGCGCCACATCCTGTTCGTTGTAGCGACCGCCGATCTGGTCGGTACGCCGGCTCAGTCCGGTGCGCACGGTCCACTCATGGGTGCCGGCATCAAGACGGGATTTGCCGGCACGGGCCAGGTCGATATTGATTGCGCTGGCGCGCACTTGCGGCAAATTTTCCAGCACGGTGCGCACCACCTGCTCCGGTGGCAACACCGATTGCGCCAGTACCGGTGCACTGAACGCAACCAGCGCCAGCCACAGCACGGCCTTCAATGCAGCCTCCCGAAACCGCTCAGCGCCGTGATCCACCATGCTACATCCGGGTTATGGATCTCGGCAGCCAATGCGTCGAGCAACTGGCGCAGTTCACTGTCACTGCCGGCAATCAGCACCAGCTTGCGGCGGCACCGGCCCTGGACTTTTTCCATTGTCGTCAGCAGCGTCGCACCGTTACCCATGCCTTCGGCATCGACGATGGTAAAACCGCGTGCCCACTGCGGATGCAGCATCAAAAAATCGAGTACGTCTTCTTCCAGCGCGACCGGAATGGCCAGCGTCAGCAAGGCGTCATGAGGAGAAAGGGGGGAAGTAGTCATCATGCTCTAGCTCCGTTCCGGCACGCCGAAGCGCTGGAACAACAAGGGTAAAAGAATCAGCGTCAGCAGCGTGGCCGAGACTAGTCCGCCGATGACGACAATGGCCAGGGGCCGCTGGATTTCCGAACCGGGACCGGTCGCCAGCAACAGCGGGATCAGGCCGAAGCCGGTGATGCAGGCGGTCATCATGACCGGCCGGAAGCGGCGTAATGCGCCTTCGGTGACGACTTCCACCAGCGCCGCGCCGCGCGCCACCATCTGGTTGAAGCAAGTGATCATCACCAGTCCGTTAAGCACCGCGATACCCATCAGTGCAATGAAGCCAATGGATGCCGGTACCGATAGATACTCGCCAGTAACAGCGAGGGCGATCACGCCGCCGAGCAGCGCAAACGGAATATTGACGAACACCAGCAGCGACTGCCGCACGCTGCCCAGCGTCGTGAACAGCAAAAAGAAAATCAGCGCCAGCGCGATCGGCACGACGATGGCCAGCCGCGCCGCAGCCCGTTGCTGGTTCTCGAACTGGCCACCCCACGACAAGCGATAACCGGCCGGCAGCTTGACCTGTTGCGCCACCTTCGCCCTGGCTTCATCGACAAAGCCGACCAGATCGCGTTCGCGCACATTGGCCCGCACGACCACCATGCGCGACGAATTTTCGCGTTCGACCTTGACCGGCCCGTCGACCGTGCGCAGCCTGGCCAGCTGGCTCAATGCGACCGTGCTGCCATCGGCCACCGGCAAACGCAACTGGCTGAACAGGGTCGCTGACATATGCAACGCATCGCTGCCACGAATGAGCAACGGCACACGCTTGCCGTCTTCAATGACGATGCCACTGCTGCGGCCTTCGACCAACGTGCGCAAATCATTCTGGATTTGCTCGACGCTAAAGCCGAAGCGTCCGGCGGCAGCGCGGTCGATATCCACCTGCAGGTATTGCACGCCTTCGTTTTTCACGGTCAGTACATCCTGGCTACCGGTGATGCCGCTGACGGTCTTGACGATCTGGTCGGCCAGTTTGGTGAGTACCGTATTGTCGGCACCATAGACCTTGATGGCGAGGTCGCCGCGTACGCCCGACAGCATTTCGGAGGTGCGCATTTCGATCGGCTGCGTGAAGCTGAAGTTCATGCCGGGGAAGGTGGCGGCGACGCGGCGCAGGCTATCGATGAGCGCGTCCTTGTTCTTGCTTTTCCATTGCTCGCGCGGCTTGAGGACCAGGAAGGTATCGGTCTCGTTGAGGCCCATCGGGTCCAGCCCGAGTTCGTCGGAGCCCGCGCGAGCGACAATGCTCAGTACGTCGGGCACTTCGGCGAGCAGGCGTTTCTGGATCGCCAGATCAAGCCGTGCGGATTCCTGCAGATTGATCGAGGGTAGCTTTTCGACCTGCATGATGATGTCGCCTTCATCGAGTGTCGGCATGAAGGATTTGCCGATCAGCGGGAACAGGGCGGCACTGACTGCCAGCGCGACCAGCGCAGCGATGAAGACTGCGCGGGAATGCGCCAGCGAGCGCGTCAGCAGTGCGCGGTAACCGGCTTCGAGCTTGCGCACCAGCCACGGTGCCGGGCCATGGGTTTCCTTGAGCACGAACGAGGCGAGTACCGGAATAACGGTCAGCGACAGCACTAGCGATGCCGCCAGCGCAAAGGTGATCGTCATCGCCACCGGCGCAAACAGTTTGCCTTCGAGACCCTGCAGCGACAGCAGCGGCAGGAACACGATCATGATGACGATCATGCCGGCCGTGACCGGCACGGCCACTTCTCGTACCGCCCGGTAGATCACATGCAGACGCGACAGCTTCGGACCATCGTGTGCGTTGCCGCTATGGGCTTCGATGTTCTCGACGACCACCACGGCGGCATCGACCAGCATGCCGATGGCAATCGCCAGTCCACCCAGTGACATCAGGTTGGCGCTCAGGCCGAACGCCTGCATCAGCAGAAAAGTGCCAAGCGCAGCCAGCGGCAGAATGCTCGCCACCACCAGCGCCGAGCGCACATTGCCAAGGAACAGATAGAGCAGGATGACGACCAGAATCGTCGCTTCGCCGAGCGCACGGGTCACCGTCGAGACAGCCCGTTCGACCAGATTGCCGCGATCATAAAACGGCTTGATGGTGGTGCCGGCCGGGAGCGCCTTCTGCAATTCGGCAAGGCGTTCGCGCAACTGGCCGAGTACTTGCTGGGCATTGGCACCGCGCATGGCCAGCACCAGTCCTTCGACCGCTTCGCCTTGGCCATCCTTGGTGACCGTGCCGTAACGCGTCATCTCGCCGATGCGCACCGTGGCGACTTCGCCGACCCGGACTGCAAACCCGTCGCGCGTGCTGATCGCAATGGCGCGCACGTCGTCGAGGCTCTGGATGCTGCCGCCACTGCGCACCAGCAGTGATTCTTCACCGGCACCGAGTCGACCGGCACCGTCGTTGCGGTTGTTGGTGTCGAGCGCTGTCTGCAATTGCGCCAGCGATAGCTTGCGTGCAGCGAGTGCCTCGACGTTCGGCACGACTTCATAACTGCGCACCATGCCGCCGAGTGAATTGACATCGGCCACGCCGGGGATATTGCGCAATTGCGGACGGATGGTCCACTCCAGCAGACTGCGTTTTTCCATCAGCGACAGCGGACCTTCGATCGTGAACATGTAGATTTCACCGAGCGGCGTGGTGATCGGCGCGAGGCCGCCACTGACCGAAGCCGGCATGTCTTTCATCACGTTGGCGAGTCGTTCGCTGACTTGCTGGCGGGCCCAGTAGACATCGGTGCCATCCTGAAAATCAAGCGTGATGTCGGCGATCGCGTACTTCGATTGCGAGCGCAGCATCACCTGCTTGTTGATGCCGAGCAGTTCCTGTTCGATCGGCGCGACGATGCGCATTTCGACTTCTTCCGGCGTCATGCCGGGAGCTTTCAGGATCAGCTTGACCTGGGTGCTGGAGACATCCGGAAAAGCATCGATGGGCAAATTACGAAATGCCTGGATGCCGGCACCAATCAGTACCAGCGTGACGACGAGCACCAGCAAACGCTGGGCCAGCGAAAAGGCAATCAGGCGGGCCAGCATCAAGGTGCTCCGTCAGCGCCGAGGCCGATCCATGCACCCTTGAGTGCGACCAATCCCTTGACGGCGACCGGATTGCCGGCCACCAGTTTGCCGGTGACAGCGACCGGGTCGGTGGCACCAGCGGAGGCACCAGCGGCCACCTCGACCTTGACCGCTTCAAAGCCGGTCGCATTGCGCACAAAGACAAACGATGCCTCGCCATTGCGCACGATGGCAGCAGCCGGTACACGCAGGCCCGTCGCGCCGGCCGTGCCCTGCGTGGTGGCTTCGATAAATTCATTGAGCTTGAGGCAGTCATCGGTCGCGGTTGGCACCGCGCGCACCAGCGTGCTCTGGTTGGTGCTGTTGACCTGCGCCGATACCGCAATCACTTTGGCGCTGCCGCAGTGGTTCAGTTGCAGCATGTCGCCAGTGCGGATCAAGGCGGCTTGCTGGCGCGAAGCCTGAAACTCGATCCAGCGTGCGCCATCCTTGCTGACGGTGGCCAGTGGCATGCCGGCTTCGATGCGCTGGCCCGGCGTCATTGTCACTTCCTGCAAGGTGCCGCGCACGCCGGCGACTATCGTGACGGTCGGCGACAGCGTATTGCTGCTGACCAGTGCGCGGATCGCCGCGTCACCGATGCCGGCAGCGCGCAAGGCCTGATAGCGTTCTTTCGCGGCGATGCCGGCTTGCTGCGCTGCGCCGCGACTGTCCTGCACCCGCGACAACGCAATGATGCCTTCCTTGAGCAGGTTCTCGTTACGCGCCAGCTTGTCTTGTGCCAGCCGCGCCGCGATGGCCAGGTGCAGGTAATCGCGCTGCATTTCCATCAATGGCTGGCTAAACAGGGTCGCTACCGGCGTGCTGGCCTTGACCTGCTGTAACGACTGCACATGAATTTGTCGGACCACGCCGCTGACGACAGCACTGATGACGGTAATGGCATTGGTCGGCGCGACAACGGTACCGGCCAGGACCTGACCGCCCGTGCCGCCAGCGCTGCTGACGACAGGTGCGGTGGCGATACCGGCGCGCAGGATCTGTTCTGCATTCAACGTAATTTGGCCGGGTGCAGCAGCCTGCGCGGCCATGGCCAGCATGGCGGTGGCGACCAGCGCCGGGAGGTGACGTACTTGCAGGGACATGGCATCACTCATCAGGGTTTTGAATGGGACGGAGTGTGGGGGGCGATTGTTAAGGGATTCTTAATGGCATGCGGTTGTGCTGAACAAGGTCCACAGAAATCACATGGACACTGGTCAAGGTGTGTCCGATGGCGTGACATCGCGCCTGCGGCCTTGATTGCAGAAAGCAATGGCAGGTTCCGCCTTGCCGATTAGTCAGTCAGTTATCAAACATGATGGCTACTTTGTTGCCACCTTGTTGCCGATTTTTCGACTGCTAAAAGTTCACAAAATTTGTTGCTCAAGCCAGTCTCAACCTGCATATAATGCTTCAAGGAAACATTTTGTTGTGTTTTCAGACGAACAAAATGCTGTGTGGAAGTTTTATACCGTAAAGGATTCGCTATGAGCGCCATCGCCTCTTCCCCTCTTCTTGTTTTGACCGCGCCGACTGTCCAGCCCAGTCTTAGCAGCATTACGGCGGTACCTATTACCGATGCCGATGCGGCGCGTTTCCTGGCGCAGGCATCCATGGGAGCGAGTCGCGAGTTGATCAGCCAGGTCAAATCCAAAGGCTATGCTGGCTGGCTCGACGGGCAGTTTGCGATGGCCGGCTCGGGCGCGCGCTGGGACTGGCTGGTGGCGAAAGGTTTCAATGCCATTGCCAAAAAAAATACCGAAGAAGGTTTCGATGCGGTCGTCTGGCGCAAGCTACTCAGCGCACCCGACACACTGCGTCAGCGTATTACGCTGGCCCTGTCGGAAATCCTCGTGGTTGCCATCGATGGTCTGGTCGGTGCTCGCTGGCGTTCTTTTTCGGCGGCTGCCTATCTCGATCTGCTCGAGGTCCATGCTTTCGGCAATTACCGCACGTTGCTTGGCGCCGTCTCAACGAGCGCACCGATGGGGCAATTTCTGACCTTTCGCGGTAATGTGAAGGCCGATCCGGTGACTGGTTCTCATCCGGACGAAAACTATGCACGCGAACTGATGCAGCTATTTACTATTGGCCTCGTCAAGCTTAACCAGGACGGTACCCCTGTCACGGTCAACGGGGCACCCGCCTACACGTATTCGCAGGATGATGTCAGCGCTCTTGCCCGCGTCTTCACCGGATGGGATTTCGACATGGCTGGCGGCGACGGGTCGACACCCGACTTCCTGCGCCGGCCAATGAAACAGATTCCTGCGCGGCATGATACTGGCGCGGTCAGTTTCCTTGGAGGCACAGTCGGAGCGGGTCTGGGCGGTGCGGATGCGCTGCGCGCCGCGCTCGACATCCTCTTTGCCCATCCTAATCTGGCACCGTTCATTAGCCGGCAACTGATACAGCGCCTTGTGACCAGCAATCCAAGCTCTGCGTTTGTGGCGCGTATCAGTGCCGTGTTCAGCAACGATGGCAGCAACGTCAGAGGCAATCTGAAAGCCGTGATTCGCGCCTTGTTGCTCGATCCGGAGGCGCGTACCAGGCAGTCGTCGCCTGGTACCGGCAAGCTGCGCGAACCGATATTGCGTCTGACAGCTTGGGCGCGCGCTTGCGCGGTCACTTCCGCCAGTGATACCTGGGCGATCGGCAACACGTCGGACCCGGCCACGCGATTGGGCCAGAGTCCGCTGCGTTCGCCTTCGGTATTCAATTTTTTCCGGCCCGGCTACGTGCCGCCCGGCAGCGCAATCGCCAGCGCCGGTCTGGTCGCGCCGGAATTCCAGATCGCCAACGAGTCCTCGGTTGTGGGCTACGTCAATTTCATGCAGCACCTGATCGGCCCCGGTATCGGCGACCTGCTTCCCAACTACACGTCTTGGCAGTCACTGGCCAATAACGGTGCCAGTCTGATCGCCGAATTGAATACGGTAGTGGCAGCAGGGCAGCTTGATCCATCGACCGTGACGCTGATCGTGAACGTGATTAATGGCATGCCGGCGGGGGCCGGGGTGCTCCTGCTCAATCGCGTCAAGGTAGCGCTGGTGCTGGTGTTGGCCGCGCCCGAATTCATCGTGCTGAAATAGCCAGGACAGGAATAATCATGACCAAGATCAAGAACATCAATGCCTCCCGCCGGGCTTTTCTGCAACGGGCGTCCGTGTTGTCGGTGGCCGGAAGCGCCACACCCTGGATGTTGAATCTGGCGTCGATGGCCGAAGCCTCCGCCGCGACCGCCACTGACTACAAGGCCATCGTCTGTGTGTTCCTCTATGGTGGTAACGATTACGGCAATACGCTGATTCCGTACGACGCGACCAATTACAACGCTTACAACAACCTGCGCCCGAAACTTGCCTACAGCCGCAGCAGTCTGGGGTCGACCATCCTCGCGCCGCAAACAGCCCCGGTCGATGCGGCGGGCTTTAGCCGGCAATACGCGATGGCACCCGAGTTGGCACCGCTGGTGCCGTTGTTCAACGCAGGCAAACTGGGTGTGATTCTCAATGTCGGCACGCTGGTGCAGCCAACTACGAAAGCGCAATACACGAACAAGTCGGTACCGCTGCCACCCAAGCTGTTCTCGCACAACGACCAGCAATCGATCTGGCAATCCTCGACACCGGAGGGCGCGACATCCGGTTGGGGTGGTCGCATCGGCGACCTGTTTGCGGCTGGCAACGGCAATGCAACGTTCACCTGCGTCAACGTCTCTGGCAACGCGGTCTTTTTGTCGGGCAATACGGCGGTGCAATATCAGGTATCGAGCAGCGGATCGGTTCCTTTTAGCGCATTCGAGAAGCCCCTGTTCGGCTCGTCGGCTGCCAGCAATGCGCTGCAAAAGATGATTACGCAGCCGCGTACCAATCTGCTTGAACTGGAATACAACCGCATCACCAAACGGTCGATTGATGCCAATGGCGTCCTTGGCGCGGCGCTGGCCAACGGGCGCGTGATTAACACGCCATTCCCGGTTGATAACAGTCTGGCTGGCCAACTGCAGATGGTGGCCAGGATGATCGCCAATGCCGGCGCGCTGGGCGCTAAACGGCAGGTCTTTTTCGTTTCGTTGGGTGGGTTCGATACCCACGACGGCTTGGATACTGTCCATCCGAAATTGATGAAAACGGTCGCTGATGCGATGTCGGCGTTTTATGCGGCCACCGTCGAACTGGGTGTCGCCAACCAGGTCACCAGTTTCACGGCGTCCGACTTCGGCCGTACCCTGACGGTCAACACGGACGGCTCCGACCACGGCTGGGGCAGCATGCATTTCGTCATGGGCGGGGCAGTGCGGGGTCAGCGTTACTTCGGCACGCCACCCGCCGTGGCCAGCAATGGCCCGGATGATGTGGGCCAGGGACGATTGCTGCCGACCACCTCGGTTGATCAGTACGCCGCGACACTGGGTGCGTGGATGGGCTTGTCGAGCAGCAACCTGATGACGTTGCTGCCCAACTTGAGCGGGTATAACTTTTCCGCACGTAACCTCGGATTCGTCTGAGGGGAGCGCAGTCATGATTTGGGAAGAATGCAGGCCTGCAAGGGGGGGGGGGAATGGCCTGGCATCGGAAATGGAAATCAAGTCGCCAATACGGATATTTTTTTCATCAAAACTCGATCCAATCAGTATTTTCTTTGCTTTATTTACTTCTTCAATTTCATCATGCAAAGACTTATTGGTAAATTATTAAGACATTACCAAGTCAATCGTAACGATACGCCCACAGCACCCACAGCACCAACAGCGCCCATAGATCCGCAAGGAGCCGTCGCAGGGATCGATCGTCGCAGATGTGCAAAAAGGGTGTCGAGTTCGGCCTGAACGCTCATACGCATACCAGTCAACAGTTCGGGAACGAGAGGTGATAAAGGCAGTTTGCAGCAGCGCGTAAAGGCAGTCGGATGAGCGCCATGTCGAGCGAAATGAAGAAATTCATCGGAGCGCAAGTAATCGGCAAAGTCGGCAAAGTCGGCAAAGTCGGTGGCAAGAGTCATAATTGGCGGTACGAAATAAAAAGCTCACTTTAAGCCGATTTTCTTAATTCGATGTCAAACGAAAACCGGGCTTAGCTTGTTATTGATCATATTAATTCTCAGCCTGGATGGATTGGGGTCTAACCCGTTCCTGTTATGTGTGTGACACATGGTGAGCCCGTATTTTCGCCAAATGGACAAGCAAACCTTAAGGAATGCTGATGGAGATACGGGTAAAGAATGGTGGAAAAAGCGAATTCTGATTTGTAATGAACCGGACACGAGTTGAGTAAAGAGACAACATCACTCGACGCGAAAGCAGGCTAACTTTCACCTGGTTTTTCTTGACGAGATAGCTGGTAAAACCTTCAGTGGAGGAAAAGCAAATGACCGCGTAAAACGGTGGTGCATCCTCCGGCAACCCGTCGCCCTGGTTGGATATCAAGTGGCGCAGATGTCAACGGAAAGTCAGAAAGCCGCAAGCCTGTATCGTGAAAGCTGCGAAGCCGGCCCACCGCTTGGAGGCTTTGAAAGGCTTGATCCGTATGCCGGGAAACCGGCCTGTCCGGTTCTCAGAGGGCTGGAAGCGGGTAACCGCTTCCAGCTACTCGACACCCTCGAAAAATTTTGTGGCCACAAATCGGAGAGCACATGCGCGACGATCCTGCCACTGCTGGCGTCGATCGCCAAATGGAGCGTGCGCCATGTCCGGCGCGACTTCGCGCCATGTTTTGCTGCCAGCCATTGACCCGCGCCGAAGACCTCCAGGCCGGTACTGTCGACCAACACATGCAACGGTCAGTTCGGTGCCGCTGCTGTTTTCAGTTACAGCAAGCCGACCGATCGGCGACTAACCTTCGTGCGATCCGGGGCAGTGACCGTTAGATTCATCAACGTCAGTACCGACGCCATCAAGCCTTCTATTTGATGCAACGCCATCTTGAAGACGGTACGCCGCATCAAGCACGTTTCAATGTCGATGCTCTGAAATCGTGCCTGTCCAACCGGTCCAACGCCTTGCCATTGGGCCAGTGCCGCATCGTCAATCCACCAAGTCAGGCTGTCACGTCGCCGCAGTTCCGCTTCCTATTCCGGCCGGTTTTTACCTTGAATTTCATCTTCAGGATTTGATGGCGGCGGTCGGTATTGTGCTTGTTTGGCATCAGGAAATGCTCGGCAAAAATTTACGAATATTGTCAAATTTGCCCTTCCCGGATTTGAAGTGCACCTACGCCACTGTTGACCGAGCACTCATGGTCGTCGAATATTTTTATTGTGAAATATTGTTAAATCCAAATCTTTTTCTTTAGACAATACCGGACTATTAGTCGTCTTTTGATGCAACTAGTCAGTTGTATCGCAGGGTATTGATGACTTATTATTTATTAAATTTAATATCTGTTAAATAAAATAATAGAAATATGAATTAATTAATCGGTGGTCAATTTCTAAAGCTTCAATTCGCCTCGTAGCGCAATTTTTAATGTTTTTGCTCGCCGGTACTTACGGGCGTAATAAGTTCGCGCCAGACACTAAGAAGCGTCCGAAGAATTTTATAAATTAATGCCAATTACGGTTTTTCCGGGAATTTCAATTAAACGAATTAGGGGATGGAAGAAGATGAAGCCGACTCACCGAAGAGAACTTTTGCAAAAAACGACATTGCGCCCAGTGGCCAGCGCTTGCATCATCCTGGGTCTGATTCTGGGGGGCGCGGCATTCGCACCATCTTCCATCGCTGGTGCCGGTTGGGCCGATAACATCGACAAAGCGGGTAACCCCTTCAAGCAGGGCACCTTCTTTGCAAACAGCCCGCAAGGTATCCAGGCTGACTACAGTCCTAACGCAGCACCAGGGGCGACGCGCGATACCGGTACCGCACTGAGGAAGTTTGTCGACAATTTACCCATGGTGGACGGTTACACCACCAACCCGACATTGCTGGCTGCTAATCCCAGCTTGCTGGGGAAGCACATCCCCACAGCCATCAAGGAAAACGTCGGTCCCAACGGTTACTCGGTGTCTTTTCCCGATGCTGATTATTATGAGATCGCCGTGGTCGAATACCGTGAGCAATTGCATGCCGATCTGCCGCCCGTCGTAAAAACTGGCAACGTCGTCACCGGCGGCACTACGCTGCGCGGCTACATACAGATCGCCACGGCTAACCTGCCTTCCGGTACCAAAACGTACCAGTTGTTCTACCTGAATGGCACACCGATCCCGGATAACAAAGGCCAGCCTGTGTTCGGCGTTGGCGACAAGCCTCACTACCTCGGTCCTGTCATCGATAGCCAGTCCGGTGTGCCGGTGCGCCTGAGGTTTGACAATTACCTGCCCACCGGTCGCTTTGATCCGTTGACCAATACCCGTGGCGGTGACACTTTTATCCCTACCGATGTGACGGTGCCTGGTGCCGGACTCGGCCCGCTCGGTGCGGCCAATCCTGCTGCGCCCCTGAGCGTGGAGATGTATTCGCAAAACCGCACCATGATCCACTTGCATGGTGGTGACACACCTTGGATTTCGGATGGTCAGCCGCACTCCTGGATCACGCCCGCCGGCGAGACCGGAACGCCGTATTTGCGCGGTGAAACCACGCAAAACGTCCCTGACATGCCTGATTTTGGCGCTGGTACCCAGACCTACTACTACCCGAACAACCAGAGTGCCCGCATGCAGTGGTATCACGACCATACCTATGCAGCAACCCGCATCAACGTCTACGCAGGTGTGGTTTCGGCCTTCATGATTCACGATGCCACCGAAGCCAAAATGAAAGCCGCCGGCGGCGCCCTGGCCGGAATGGACGAAATCCCGCTCATTTACGAAACCAAGACCTTCGTTCCGAAGGACATCAGCATCGAAGATTCCAAGTGGAACACGGATGCCAATGGCAACCCCAAGCAACGCTGGGGCACGTATGGCGACCTGTGGTTCCCGCACGTCTATGAAGCCAATCAGAATCCCAATTCCATGGACGGTACCAACCCTGCCGGCCGATGGGACTACGGTCCCTGGTTCTGGCCAGTATTCCCTGCGCCATTGGCCTTGCCTGCGGGTGACGTCGATAACGCCAGCGCCGTACAGGAAGCCTACAACGACACACCGCTGATCAACGGCGTTGCCTATCCCAAGCTCAATGTCGAACCTAAAGCCTATCGCTTCCGCCTGCTAAATATGGACGGTCAGCGCTATGTCAACCTGGGTCTGTATGTGGCCGAGCCGCTCAGTCTGGGTCTCGTCGATGGCGGCAGCGGTTACACGTCGGCCCCGGCTGTCACCATTGCGGCAGCGGCTGGCGGCACTGGCGCCGCCACGGCCACCGCGCTGATTGACTCTACCGGTGCGGTGGTCGGTTTTAGCAATGTCATGGTGAGCGTGCCTTTCAGTGCGGCGCCTACGGTGACGATTGCTGCTTCGGACACTGGTGTTGCCGCGAGCGCCATTGCATCGGTCAACACGGAAGTGCCGATGGTGCCTGCCGTGGCACCGGCCGGGGTAACACCCTATGGCGTCAATACCTACGACGGCCGACCAGGCGGCATTCCCGATCCGCTCGCCATCGGCCCGAACATCATCCAGATCGGCACCGAGGGCGGCTTCCTGGCCCAGCCAAACGTGATCCGCTCGACGCCGGTGTCTTTCCAGCAGTTGCGGCGCATCGTGACGGTGCTCAACGTACTGGACCACGGTCTGTACCTCGGGCCGGCCGAGCGTGCCGATCTGGTTATCGATTTCTCGCAATATGCGGGCAAGACCCTGATCCTGTACAACGATAGCCCGGCACCGAACCCTGGCTTTGACGCGCGTGTCGACTACTACACCGGCGACCTCGACCAGACCGGTGCTGGCGGTGCACCGTCTACGATGCCAGGGCAAGGACCCAACACGCGTACGATCATGCGCATCAATGTCGCGGCGACCCAGGCGGGCGGCGCGGCACCAGCACCAGCATTCGATCCTGCCGGTACTGGCGGACCTTTTGCCGCTGCGCTGCCTATGGCAAAACGTTCCAGGACAACCTTGGCCGCATCTATACCGGTACGACCACGCAGCCTAACTTTACGATGTCGTCGCCTGGCGTGCAGACCATTACCGGCTTCGCTGTCGACAGTCAGGGTACCGGGTACACAGCCGTTCCTACCGTTACTTTAGTCGGTGGTCTCGACCCGGCCGTACCGACCGCCGTGGCTGCTACTGCACACGCCGTGCTGGATGTGGCCGGCCAGCGGCTGTCAAGCATCGTGCTCGACACCAAGGGCGGGCCTTACATCAGCGCCCCTTCCGTGGTGCTCAACAACGGTACCGCGGGCACGAACACGGGTGGGATCGGTGCATCGGCGTCGGTGATTACCTCCACAACCCAGTCTTGGAAAGTGCAGAACAAGGGTATCCAGGAACTGTTCGACCAGAATTACGGCCGCATGAATGCGACTTTTTCGATCGAACTGCCGTACACCTCAGTGCTGACGCAAACCACGATTCCGGTGGGTTATGTCGATCCTCCGACCGAGCAAATCGCCGATGGCGAGACGCAGATCTGGAAGGTGACGCACAACGGCGTCGACACCCATGTGGTGCACTTCCACCTGTTTAACGTGCAGGTCGTCAACCGTGTGGGCTGGGACGGTACTGTCGTGGCGCTCGACCCGGGCGAATTTGGCTGGAAAGAAACCGTCAAGATGAATCCTTTGGAGGACATCTATCTGGCGATCAAACCGAAGTCACCGAAAGTCCCGTTTGGCGTCCCGCAATCGATCCGGGCCCTCGATCCAACCCAGCCCCTTGGCGTATCGACCGGTTTCAGCCAGGTTGATCCGACGACCGGACTAGCGACCACCGTTGTGAACGAAATGCACAACTTCGACTGGGAATACATCTGGCATTGCCATATTCTTGGCCATGAAGAAAATGACTTCATGCGTGTGATCTCGTTTAACTTTGGCGCAGTGGTACCAGATCCGGTCACCGGCGTGACGTTCAACCAGGGAACCCAGCAGGTGACCTGGACCGACACGACCCCGGCCGGATCGGCAACCACCCTGGGCAACAAGAAAAACGAACTGGGCTTCCTGGTCCAGCGTTCGGACGATGGTGTCGTATGGAATTCCAACATCGTCAGCGGTGCCTGGACCACGTCCACATTACCGGCAACAATCCCGCAATCGGCGGCTCAGGCAACCCAGAATCCTGACAATGTGATGCCGACGGTAACGGCCGCCAATGCCACCTCGTGGTCCGATACGGTCGCTCCTGCACCGACCACGCAATACCGCGTCGTGTCCTTCAACTCGGCAGGTTATTCGCTGGCGTCGGCAACGGCGGGTGCCCCTGGTCCTGTCAACACGCTCGCCGGATCGGTCGGGCTCTGGAACCCGACGGTCAACGAAGTCGTCGCTCCTGGTCAGACCGCCATCGTGGGTGGTTTCCCGGTCACCCTGACGTGGGCCGCCGCGACCATACCCGCCAGCGGGTATGCCATCACCCGTTCGGGCGGCCTGACAGCCACTGGCACGGCAACGCTGCCGGTGAGCTTTACTGTGCCCAGCACGGCGACGACCTTTAACGATCCGGGCGTGCAGCAAATTTCTTCGTACACCTATTCGATCGTCGGCATGAACGGAACGCTGAAAGGCGCCTCCACCCAGGTTGTGGTCAACACGCTTTGGGCTCCGGCTCCGGCACTGCCCGCCAATCCAACGGCCAGCACCCTGAACGGCGCAGCGGTCCAGCTGAACTGGACCGCCCCGGCCTCGTCACAGTTCATCACGGCCTACCAGGTCACCCGCACCGATATTTCGGTTGCTCCCCTGGTGGCTGCGATGCCAACCGTGTTTCAGGTCACGCAGGTGATTAACCCGCTCTCGGGCACCATCATCACACCGGTCACCAGCTATCTGGATTCCTCCACGGTCGCCGGCCATACCTACAGCTATGCGGTGCAGGCACTCAACGGTACCAGCGTGGGCGCTGCCCGCGCGGTAACCATCCTGGCTGCTTTTGCCCTGCCACCAGCGGTCGGTTCAGTCAGTCTGGCCGCGACCAGCGCCACATCGGTAACGGTCAACTGGCCATCGCAGCCAACGGGAACGTCGACTACTGGCTACCTGATCAATCGCACCAACGGCGCGACGATCGTCGCACTTGCGGTTCCAGCGGGTGTAAAAAACAGCTTTACTGACTTGACTGCGGTGCCCAACACCACCTACAGCTACAGTGTGCAGTGGGTCAACGGCCCTAACGCCAGTACCGCGTCAACGGCCACCGTCACTACCCCTTATGCCCTGGCCGGCGCCATCACCAACCTGGCCGGAGTCCAGAGCGGCGCATCAGTCGCACTGACATGGACGGCACCTGCAGCGGGAACGGTCACGTCCTATACCGTGACCCGATGCCTGCAATCCGCGCTCAATGCCAACTGCACGAACGCTTCCAGCGTCTTTGCTGTCCTGTCCAGCGCGGTAACGGCTGCCACCTTCGTCGATGCGACGGCGGTTGCTCCTAACGCTTACACCTATCAGGTGATTGCATCCAACGGGCCGATTAACAAGTCGGTGCCCGCAACGGTAGCAGTGGCGGTGTCGACAGTGCTTGCCACGCCTGGATTTACTGCCGCACCAGTTGTATCGTCTGGCTCGGTGTCCGTGACCTGGGTTGCCAGTGCGGCCCCGGTAACCGGCTATGCGGTGCAGCGTTCGTCCGACAACGGCGTAACCTGGAGCCAGATTGGTACCACAGCCACGCGCACGGCGGTGACTTTTGCCGATAGCACGGTGGTGCTGGGCACGACCTACCTCTACCGCATCTTCGCAACGCAGACCGTAGGTAGTGTCCTGGTAAGGTCTGCCCCGTCCGTTACACAGACTGCCGCCTACCTTGTCCAAAGTGCGCCGGTGATGGCAGCCAGCGTGTACGCCGGAACGGCGGCGGCACCAACGGTGAAGCTGAACTGGACCGAGACCCCCAACGCAGGCCCGGCCGTAACTGGCTTCGAGGTCTACCGCGATGGCGTGCTGGTGATAACCACGGCAAAAGGTGCTGGAACCTACACCGACACCACGGTGCCCGGTGTTCACACCTACATCGTGCTTGCCAAGAACGTGGTGGGTGCCTCGGCGTCGACGGCGACCACGACTGCCAGCCTGGTGGTGCAAGCCGCTCCGGTGCTGGTCGCCGCGACAGTCACCAGCGCCACCGCAACCGCTGTGTCATGGACTGAACCAGCGATTACGACGGCTCCACCAGTGACGGCATTCCAGGTATGGGCCTCGGTCAATGGCGCTGCCGCTGTGCAAATGGGTGCCAACACGGCAGCCGGTGCAGCGTCGGCCAACGTCACCACGATCGCTGGCGTCACCTACGTGTTCTCGGTCAAGGCAGTCAACCTGATCGGTACCAGCGCAGCATCGAACACCAGCGCATTGGTGTCAGATACTGTGCCGACGACGCTGGGAGCACCTGTTGCAAGCTTCGTGAGCCCGACGTCGACCAGCCTGTCCTGGACTGCGGCGACGGTCACTGCAGGTGCCCCGGCGATCACCGGTTACAACGTGTACAACGGCACGACCCTGCTAACCGCTACGGTACTGGGTGCGGCAGTCAATTCCTACACGGCCACTACGGCGGTGGGCACTACCTACAACTTCAACGTCAAGGCGGTGAATGCAGTGGGTAGCTCGGTTGTCGGCATCAGCACAACGGTCGTCAATACCGTGCCTGCCACGCCGGTGGCACCGACCCTGGCATCGGCGACGCTGAACAGCGCGAGTCTGGCCACGGACACGCTGGTGGTGACCTGGACACCGGTTGCCAACACCGTCAATGGCCAGCCTGTGAAGACCTTCTACATTGACTACGCGACCAACGCCGGCTTTACCACCGGCCTGGTGACGCAGACAGTGCAGGTGCCAGCGGGTAGCACTCTGACCGGTGCACAGTCGGCAACGTTTACTGCAGTAGCGCGCGGTACGACCTCCCCGACGGCACCGTCTGCAGCAGCTTACTTCCGGGTCCGGGCGGCAAATGCGGTCGGTACCTCTGCTAACGGTACGTCGCTGGTGGTGGCCAAAGGTCTCCTCAAGTAACACGTAGCAGGAGAAATGACGACGCCACCCGCAAGGGTGGTGTCGCCCCTTCACGTTAAATAAAGCGTAGCCGACATGAACATTTTAAAAACAGCTGGCGTACTGGCGGTGCTTCTGATGGCAACGTCGGTGCAGGCCGATGAACGCCAGGAACTGCGCGAACAGGACAAGCTGAGCTACAGCATCGGCATGGATGTGGCCCGCAACTTCAAGAAAAGTGATGTGCCGCTTGATGCCGACATGGTGATGCTGGGTATAAAGAATGGTCTGGCCAATGAGCGGCCGTTACTTTCTGAAAGGGAGTTTCGCAAGGTCATCGGCGAGTTTCAGTTGCAAACCCGCCAGCGTACCGCCGCAAACATCCGTGTGCTGACTGCCGAGAACCGCAAGCAATCAGCAGAATTTTTACAGAATAACAAAAGCAAGGACGGGGTCGTTACGCTGTCCGGTGGCTTGCAGTACAAGGTATTGCAAGCTGGTCAGGGCGCGCTGCCCAAGGATTCCGACACCGTCATCCTGAATTACCGCGGCAGCCTGCTCGACGGCACCCAGTTTGACAGTACCGAGCCCGGAAAACCGGGCAAGGCGAATCTGTACGACCTTTTCAATGGCCTGCGTGCCGGCGTCAAGCAGATGGCGGTGGGCTCGCACTGGACGCTCTGGATTCCTCCCCAGCTGGCCTATGGTGAGCGCGGTGTGGGCAATGACATCGGTCCGAACGCGTTGCTGGTCTATGACGTCGAGCTGGTTGGTATTGGCAAGAGCCCACAATGATGCGTAATGCGCTGCGTTTCCCTTGTTCGCTTGCCATGCTGCTGGTGTGGTTGTGCCTGCCGTGCCTGGTGTTGGGCGCTGACGATGGCCTGGTCGAGCAGGGACGCAAAATTTACACCCAGGGACTGCTGGTGTCGGGTCAGCGCCTGGAGGCCAATCGCGGCGATGGCGAGCGCCTCGGCGGCCAGCAGGCGGCCTGCATCAGTTGCCATCGCGCCAGTGGCATGGGCAGTGTCGAAGGGACGCAGCGCGTTTCGGCGATCAACCAGCGCTATCTGTTTGCCATGGACGGCGACCTTGTCATGGCCAACATGGACGGGCGACGCGGCAAGACCGTGAACCAGTCCCATGCACCTTATACCGACGCGAGCCTGGCGCGGGCTCTGGACGAAGGCATCGCCGTCGATCATCGCGTGCTGAGTACTGTCATGCCCCGTTTCTCCCTGACACCGCAGGATCTTGCTGCACTGTCCGCCTACCTGCGGCAACTTTCTTCGGCGTATTCGCCCGGCGTCAGCAAGCAGACGATTCGCTTTGCCAGCATCATTACGCCCGACGTTTCGCCCAAGCGCCGCGAGATTTTCAAGGCCATGCTGCAGGCGGCACTGGTCTCGAAAAACAGCAGCACCTCGCCACGCAAGCGTTACATGACGTCAGCAGCGAGCTTTGCCACGCAAACCGAGCGGCGATGGGAGGTGCAGGTCTGGGAGCTCAACGGTGCGCCAGAAACATGGGGCGCACAGCTAACGGCGTTCTACAACGCATGGCCCGTGTTTGCGGTGCTCTCCGGCGTTGCTGATTCGACCTGGGCACCGGTCGACGCATTTTGCAAGACCGAGAAAATTCCGTGCTGGTTTCCAATTACGGCGGTGCCGACTGCCGGTACGGCCGGATATGGGCTGTATTTTTCACGTGGCGTGGAGCTGCAGGCACAGGTGCTTGCACGCTATCTCCACAGCAAACGCACGCTTGCCGCGGGCGTCGCTGCGGCCCGGCGGCCGGCACGTGTCGTGCAGATTCATTCAGGCGGTTCCGGCGATGTCGCTGCACAAGCCTTCAGGCAAGCCCTCGAACAGGACGGCATGGATGTCATGACGACGGCACTGCCGACAGATGAAGCACTGGCGCCGGTCGCATTACGCGCTGCGCTGAAGGCTGTGCGACCAGACGATGCGGTGGCCCTGTGGCTGGCACCGCATCAGTTGCAATGGCTTGCGGCCATCAAGCCGCCCGCCGGGGTGCAGTTCTATGTGTCGGGCAGCCAGGCTGATTCTGGCAACGATCTGGCCCCAGCGTGGAAACCGGTTTCGTTTCAGGTGTACCCGTATGAGTTGCCCCAGCTGCGCGGCGCTAACCTCGCATATTTGTATTCCTGGCTGAAGCTGCGCAACCTGCCACTGGTGGATGAACCGCTTCAGTCCGAACTGTTTTTTGCGTTGAACCTGATGACGGACACCTTGCAGGACATGCTCGATAACTTGTATCGGGATTACCTGATCGAGCGTACCGAGGACATGCTGGGCAAGCGCGAAGCCAGCAAAGTGGAACAGGAAAACCGGGACCGCGTCACGCTAGGCCGCATGGCGCATGCGGCCGTGGTGACGGAAATGGTCAAAGGGCGTGTAGTGAGTGAGGCGGGCAATGCCCAGGATGCCCAGAAACGTGCCTTTGGTTCAGGCGACAGTGCAGGAACCACGGTCTACCCGCACCTGACGCTCGGACCAGGCCAGCGTTTCGCCTCACGTGGTGCCTATATCGTGCGCGCTTCCCCGAATGGCGAGCAGCTGACTGCTGTCTCCGACTGGATCATCCCTTAACCCTTTTTTGGCTATTTATGAAACTCACACTCTTTTTCATATCGTCGTCACTGTCCCTGGTGCTGGGCTCTGCTGCGGCACAAACAGGGGTGGCATCGTTTGCCACGCCGCTGGCGGCAACCGGTTATGCGGTTGGCGTCGACATGGTGCGCAATTTTAAGTCTCAGGGCGTCACTTTTGATCTCGACGAAGTGATTCATGGATTACGCGACGCCGCCAGCGGGGCCGCCGTGCAGCTGTCCGATGCCGAGATCAAGCGTCTGGTCAATGAGCTCGAATCGGATGTGCGCCAGAAGATGGTACAGGCGCGCAAACTGCAGGCCGAATCGAACCAGAAAGCCGGTGCCGAATTTCTTGAAAAAAATGCCAAAAATCCTGCGGTCACCACTTTACGTAGCGGTCTGCAATACCAGGTGCTCAAGGCCGGGACGGGCACCACGCCGGTGGATGGGTCGACAGTCGTGGTCAATTACCGCGGACAGCTGGTCGATGGCCATGAGTTTGATGCGTCGCCTCCAGGAATGCCTTCCACCTTGCGCCTCTCTGAAATCATTCCCGGCTGGCGTGAAGCGCTCAAGCTCATGCCGGCCGGATCGAAATGGCAGTTGGCAATTCCAGCGGCGCTGGCCTATGGAGAGCGTGGTGCCGGCCGGATCATCGGGCCAAATCAGAGCTTGCGTTTTGATGTCGAGCTGCTTGAAGTGAAATAGTTATCTAACCGGTCAAGGTGAATTCAACATGAAATTACACATTAGCATCCTGAGCGCCAACTCCATCTGGCTGGTCTGTGCCCTGCTATCGCCGGCGATGGCAGCCAATGCGATCGTCGAGACCACGACTGACACTGACAGTGTCGTGCTGAGCAACCTCGATACGCAAGACTCGCAGGAAACACCGGTCGCCGATATCGCGGGCCCGGCGGCGCAGCCAACAACCGGTGCCATGGCGCGGTTGCGTAATGCCGCAGAAGCGGGGCAGGGGCTTGCCGTAAGCGGAAATGCAACGGCCGGATCTGCGCCGCGCCCTACACGCGCAGAACTGGCAGCCACAGCGCAGCCGGATGGCGCCCACGATGCCGAATCGCGTCCGGCACAGCAACAGTATCTGGACCTCATGCTCAAGCAGGCAAGTTTCAACGGTGGTCCCAATGGCAATCTGGCTTCAGCGCGCAAGTACCTGAGAGTCGATCGTGAAAGCTTTGTTAACGCAGTCAAAAATTAGGAATCAGATGCAAAAACTATTCTTGGATTTGCAGCGGCGCTTTGGCGGCCGTTGCCTGTTGGCTTCGCTGCTGCTCGCCGGCAGTGCCTTGGCATGGGCACACGAGGGCCACCAGAAGACGGACACTGGCCCGACCTTGAAACGCAGCGAGGTGGTGCTCACTGCAGCCACTGGAAAGCTGGTACGTCAGGATGGTGTGACGGTCGACCTGAAAAAACTGCTCGACAACGGCAAGCCGGTCGTCGTCGCGTTCATCTATACGTCCTGTACCGCAGTGTGTCCAATCACGAGCCACATCCTGGCGGAAACCCAGAAACTGTTGGGCGACGATTTCGGCAAGGTGCAGATGCTGTCGGTGTCCATTGATCCGGAGTTCGATACGCCGGCAGTGCTCGCCGCCTACAGCCGCTCGCTGGGGGCGAAACCGCAATGGCAGCATTACACCGGAAGCCTGCCTAACATCGTGGCCGTGCAAAAGGCCTTTCACGTGTATCGCGGCGACAAAATGAACCACGACTCCCTGATTTTTGTAGGCAACGGCAACAACAAGGACTGGGTACGCTTTGAAGGCTTCCCGACGGCCGAACAGCTGGTCAAAGAGCTGCATGTTCAGAACAAGAGCTAAACGGTGACCATGCACAGAGGTCGCGGCTTTACGCTTTTGGAATTGCTGGTGGTAATGGTGATCATCGGCCTGCTGGTGGGCTATGTGGCGCCCATGTATTTCAAACAGGTGGGCAAGTCCGAGGTGAAGGTTGCACGGGCCCAGATAGAGTCCTTTGGCAAGGCCCTGGACCAGTACCGGCTCGACACCGGCCATTACCCGACTACCGAGCAAGGGCTGGCCGCACTGGTGACGAAGCAGGCCGACGAGCCCCGCTGGGATGGCCCCTACCTGAAAAAAGGCGTGCCCTCTGACCCCTGGGGGGCGCAGTACACCTACAAGCGGCCGGGTACGCATGGCGAGTACGACCTTGTCTCTTTCGGCAAGGATGGTGTGCCTGGTGGCACTGGCGAAGATGCCGACCTCGGTAGCTGGGAGTAACCCGGTGCGTGCCGCAATCCCAAGGACAACTTAGCCTCTCATGCGATTCACTATTCGTTCAATTGACCGCTCTGCTGCCGTCAGTACCCTGACGCTGGACGCGCCGAGCAGGGAACTTGCCCTGAAGGCGGCCACCGAGCGTGGCTTGCGCGTTCTGTCGGTCGAGAATGCCCGCGCCGTCAGACTGCCTGGAGCCCGCCGGGCTGGCGGCGATTTTCCTGTGGGGCAGTTCAGTCAGGAGTTGCTGACGCTGCTCAATGCTGGCCTGGCACTGGTGGAATCGATTGAGACGCTGAGTGAAAAAGAGACCCGCATCGAACGCAAGGACATTCTGGACTCGCTGGTGACGGATCTGTTTCGCGGCAACTCGCTGTCGAATGCGCTGGCGCAGTTTCCGGCCAGCTTCCCGGCCCTGTTTGTGGCCACGGTACGCGCCAGTGAACGCACCGGGGGCCTGCCCGAAGCCCTCGAGAAGTACGTGGCTTACCAGTATCAGATCGACACGGTAAAAAAGAAGATCATCAGCGCCAGCATTTACCCGGTGTTGCTGATGGTCGTGGGCACGCTGGTGATTGCTTTTTTGATGGGTTATGTGGTGCCGCGTTTTGCCAAAATCTTTGAAGACCTGGGTGGTGAAATTCCGTGGATGTCGAGGCTGCTAATTGGCTGGGGCCACTTTGCCCATGACTACGGGCTGATGTTGCTGATCGCCGTTGGTCTGAGCCTTGCCGGCCTGGGCCTCTGGATCACACGACCGCAGACGCCGGCCCGGATTGTCAGGGTCTTGCAACGCCTTCCGGCTCTGGGCGAGCGCATCCGCATCTACCAGCTGGCACGCTTTTACCGGTCGCTGGGCATGCTGCTGCGCGGCGGCATGTCGGCCGTGGCGTCGCTGGAACTGGTGTCCGATTTGCTGCCCGGTGCATTGAGTCGGCAATTGAAGATTGCTACCCAGTTGATTCGGGAGGGCACGCCAATTTCACAAGCCATGGAAAAGACCGGCCTGACCAGCGCCGTCTCGGCGCGCATGCTGCGCGTAGGCGAACGGACCGGGCAAATGGGCGAAATGATGGAGCGCATTGCCTTGTTTTACGATAATGAAATCAGCCAGTGGATTGACTGGTTCGTCAAACTCTTTGAACCGCTGTTGATGGCCTTCATCGGTCTGGTCATCGGCTTCATCGTGGTGGTGATGTACTTCCCGATCTTTGAACTGGCAGGAAGCATCCGATGACCCAGAATATCAGCGCGACACGCCCGGGCTTCATGGACGCACTGCATCAGGCGCAAGCCCTGTCGATGCAGGAAAACCGCCCCCTGGCAGAGACATGGCAGCAGGTCCTCGGACTTGAGAATGCGCAGTTTTTAGATGTCGTGGGGCAGCAGGTCGGCTTGCCGCTGGTGTCGATGACGTCCATTCAGGCGATGGCCGCAGCCATCGGGCTGATGTCGTTTTCCGACATGCTGCGCCACGAATGCCTGCTGCTGCGCGACGCCGACGGTGCGCTCTGCCTGGTCGTCTCCGATCCCTTTGACCAGAAGTTGCGGCAGTGGGCCGATGCCCACCTGGATTTTCCCTACCGCAAATGCCTGGCGCACCGCAGCGACATCGCTGCCTGCCTGACGCAGCAGGAAAAAGGTTTGCGTGCCATGGAGTCACTGGGCGGGCAAAGCGGCAATGTCTCCGCTCCCGGTGAATCAGTCAGAGAGCTGAGTTTTCGCACCATCAGCGAAGATGCCAGCCCGGTCATCAAATTCGTCAACTCGACGATTTTCGATGCCGTGCGCGCCGGTGCCAGTGACATCCATCTGGAGTCGAACAATGCCGGTATGGTCATTAAATACCGTATCGACGGGGTACTCAGCATGGTCGGTTCGGCGGCTACGGCCGAGTTGGCCGAGCAAACCATTTCGCGTATCAAGGTGATGTCGGAGCTCGATATTTCCGAGCGCCGGGTACCGCAGGACGGGCGCTTTCGCGTCAACCTGCAGGGGCGTCTGATTGACTTGCGGGTTTCCATTATCCCCAGCATTCACGGCGAGGACGCTGTGCTGCGGATTCTGGACAAGCAGTCGCTCAACGACCAGATGAAGGGCTTGCAGTTGACGACGCTGGGTTTTGACGAAGACGTTGCTGCCGTGCTGCGGGGCCTGGCAGCCGAGCCCTACGGGATGATGCTGGTCACCGGCCCGACCGGCAGCGGCAAAACAACCACGCTCTATGCGGCCATTTCCGAAATCAATACCGGCTCGGAAAAGATCGTCACGATTGAAGACCCGGTCGAATACCAGTTGCCCGGCGTGCTGCAGATCCCTGTCAACGAAAAAAAGGGACTGACCTTTGCGCGCGGCCTGCGCTCGATCCTGCGTCATGACCCTGACAAGATCATGGTGGGCGAAATCCGCGATCCGGAGACGGCGCAGATTGCCATCCAGTCGGCCCTGACCGGCCACCTGGTGTTCACCACTGTGCATGCGAACAATGTGTTCGACGTCATTGGTCGCTTCATGCACATGGACGTCGACATGTACAGCCTGGTTTCGGCTCTCAATGGCGTGGTGGCGCAGCGACTGCTGCGGGTCAACTGCAAGCATTGCGAGGCGCCGGACCACCCGGGTTCTGATCTGCTGAAGGCTTCGGGGCTGCATGAAGACGACATCGGAAGCTGGTGTTTTCGCGCCGGCAAGGGCTGTGGTCACTGCCGCGGCAGCGGTTTCAAGGGGCGCAAGGCAATTGCCGAGTTGCTCCTCCTGAATGACGAAATTCGTGAACTGATTGTGGCGCGTGCGCCGATCCGTCAACTGAAAAAAGCAGCCCAGAGCAATGGGACGCGGCTGCTGCGGGAATCGGCCCTGGACCTGGTACGCAAAGGCGAAACCACTTTAAGCGAGATCAATCGTGTCACTTTTATCACCTAATACCCTGGCGCTATACGTCGCACCGGATCGCATCCAGTCGGTGAGGACCGCGGGGCTGAGACGGCGTCCGGTCGCAGCGGATCAGCACGACGCATCGGTGCAGGCCGACGACAACTGGCATGGCCTGGTGGCGGTTGGCACGGAGCTGGTGCGCGCATCCCAGGCCAGACGGCTACATGTCGTCCTGTCGGATAAGCTGGCACGCTATGCCTGCGTTTCCTGGCGTCCCGAGCTGCGCAATGCGCAGGAAGACCTCGCCATGGCCGCACTGAATTTTGATGACGTGCATGGCGCCGGTGCCAGTGCCGACTGGCATTTCGGTTTCAGTACAGCCAGGCCAGGCCAGTCGCGCCTTTCGATTGCCATTCCGAAAACATTGTTTGCTCAGTTACAAGACAACCTTGGGCTGGCCCGATGCCAGGTTGCGTCCATCCAGACCGCGTTTTCTGCCACCCTGCAAGCCCACCGCAAGGTATTGGGCAGCAGTGGCTGGCTGATGAATCTGGAGGACGGGCGCCTGACGCTGGGCTGCTGGACCAAGCACGTGTGGAACTGGGTTTATTCGGTGCATGCCGACATTCACAGTCCCGAAGATCTGCTGCAGCGTGTGCGCCAGGAGATCATGCTGGCGGCTACGCGTTCCGAGGCGGCGTCGCTCCTGCAGATTTTTGTGCATGCACCGGCCCTTGAGCATCTGCCCTTTGGCACTTTGAGCGGGGTGCAGTTTATTGTCCTGAAAACACCGCCTGGCGAGCCGGGTGTCAGGCATGCCTTTGCTCTTCTGGGGGCCCGGGCATGAAGGAGTTTTACTTTGATCTGATTGCCTTGCCGCGAAGCGTACGCCGGACGCGCGCGGTGATGCTGCTCGCGGGCGTGCTGGCGCTGGCTGCCGTGCTGGCGTACTGGCAGGCCGTGCAGCGCCCTGAACTTGTTCGGCAACGCCAGCAAGTGCAGACGCAAATGGCCCGGCTTAGTGATGTCCCGCAGGCTGCCAGCCGGGACCCCAAAGATCTCATGCAAGCCTGGCAACGCGCGTACGGTGCATCAGTGCAACTGGGCGTACCGTGGCAAAGTTTTTTTGTGCAACTGGGCAACGCTTCAAAAGCTGGCGAGGTGGCGTTTATCTCGATCGAGCCGGATTCGAAAAAGGGCTACGTAGTGCTGGTCGCAGAGGCCCGGTCGCTCGATTCGATGCTGCAATTTGTGAGTGATTTGCAGGCCAGCGCCGACTTTCCGCAGGTGGCTTTGCAGTCACACGCCATCAACAAGGATGTACCCGAGAAGCCGGTACGGTTCCGCGTCACTGCCAAATGGAAATCGACCGAATGATTAATATGGCCTGGCAACGCCAGCTGACCTATCGTCTGAACCAGATCGGCATGACGGGCTGTGCCGGTCTGGTCATGTTGCTTCTGGCTGCGCTGGCTTCTTACACGCTGGTGCGTGCGGGTCATCAGGAAACGGCCAGCACACAGCGCAAGCTGCAATCGATCCGGCAGCAGCTTGCCCTTAAAAGCAGTCTGCCGCTTCACTCGGCACTGAATCATGAAGAACAGTTGCGTGTGTTCTATACCGGCTTTGCACAAATCGACAAGCTGCCCGATACCCTGAAACGCGTCTACAAAGCAGCCGGCGAGCAGGGGCTGACTCTCGAGAGCGGCGAGTACGCGCGGCTGCAAACCGGTACAGACAGGCTGGCACAGTTTCGGGTCTCGTTGCCAGTCAAAGGCAGCTTCATGCAGATCCTGTCCTTTATGGAAAAGGTACTTCAGGAGAACAGCAATATCGCCCTTGAGAACATTGTTTTCAAGCGTGACAGGGTCTCCGATGAGGTACTTGATGCCAGGCTGGTGTATCTGGTCTACATGGACACGCAACCATGACCCCCGGCCAGACCAGACTGTGCATCGCCGGCGGCGCGGTGCTGACTTGCGCCTTGATCTGGTTTGCACCCGGTCAGGGTGAACCGACGGTGTCGGAGCCGGCCAAGAGTAGCGGTACACCCCGGTTGCGCATTGCTGCCGGCCGCGGTGGCGCGGCGGATGCAGCCGTCAAACCCCTGGAGCAGACGCTGAAAAGTACCCGGGCCGACATTGACACCAAAGATGCCAGCACGTTGTTTGCCAAGGGCACCTGGGTGGTCATCCCGCCGGTGCCCCCGCCGGTACGGATGCCACCC